>CAZYTP010000039.1:0-21771 GCA_964650385.1 uncultured Syntrophales bacterium
ACAATAAATGAGATAATTGTAAAAATGGCTGATATTACACCAATCAATCCAAATATGGCATTCCAATCTGGTTTAGAAGTAAACGATCTAACCTTATAAAAATCTAGTTTGTAGGTGTCGAGTATAGAAAAATGGGTTATAAAGGAAGTGATTCTTGTGTACCAAAAGAATGCTCTAGTAGCTTTTATCAACTCCTTTTCGTTGATATCTTCTGGGCTATTGTACCTTTTGAAGATAAACCATTCATCCTTTGCTTTAATTAATTCAGACTTACAACCATAGATAATGCAAACTATCTGCCCATTAGGGGCTTGGCTGTAATGAAGGGCACCGCCTCTTTCGATTTGATTTTCAACTGACTTGAATTTACCATCAGGACAAAATTCGGTTGTTCCAATCCCTGTCGGATGACTGCCAAATTTTAAAGTAATTGTCCTCTGATTTTTCCTCTCTATAAACGGAGGGATTCCTTCATCGATATACATCTGATCGAAAAAAGTTTGTTTATCAAATTCTGACAAAAATTGTGTAAAAATTTTCTTTGCTCTCTCACTGAAAGAACCCCAATCTTGTCTACGTTCTTCTACGCTTTTCATCTGCGAATCATATAGCTTACGTTCTTTTTCGATTAAGTCTTTTGTTATATTCATATCAGTCGAACCATTGATTATCAGGTAAATTTGCCTTGCTCTATTATCCTTCAATTTTTTACCTATTTTTAACTGGTAAAAATACCATATGTCAACGTCTGAAAACACCTCCGGAATCCCCAGGTGTGAAGTTTCTATTAACGTTCAAGGTTACTGCTTAACCTCTTGATTTCCTTTAAAGCCTGTTCAATGGTAGTGTAGCCAAGGCAAGTAAGTGAAACAGCCGTCAAAATAACGTAGGCCACAATAACACTAAAGTGTTCTAAGGAAGGGCCGTCAACGTGGCCATACTCACCTTTGTGGAGAATATTTGATCTTAGTGCATAATATCTTACAATTTTTCTTTTCAAATTATCGTACTCATCTGGGGTTATATACCCGTAGCCACCACACACCATTAATGTAGAAATGTTTTTGGCGTTTAATTGAGTACGCTCATTCTTATTTGTTGGGAAAAAACACTCAGCAGCTGACCATAGTTTTATATATTTAGAATCGTCATTTTTATCTTTATAAGCTTCACCGTACCAATAAATAGCTGTTGTAATAATTTTTTCTAACTTTGTTTTGCCTTTCTTTTCTATAAGTTTCCCTAGTTCATCGAAAAAATAATTCGATTTCAGGTGATTTAAAATGTCATGGTCTAATTCAAAGTGATTATGAGTGTTGTTATGGCATGAAAGAGTGGCTTCATTATCCTTAACACAATAACCGATAACGTAGCTTGCTAAGTTATAAGAAGAATTCGTGCCTTCATTAACCAGCCGCACATCCCCTTTATGAATTGCCTGTTCGAATAAAACACAGCTGTACATACGTAGGGCAGATAAAGCCAATTCAGATGTGAAGAAAAATTTTTCCCGCGCAACAGAATAGCTACCCGTCTCTGAACCGGTAATTATCAAATGATTTTTGTATTCCTTTTCGATGCTGTCAAGGTCAATTCCACCGGGCAATTCTAAATGAGATATGGCATCTACACAAAATGGCCCAATTCGCTTTGAACCAAATTCCAAGCAATCAATATCTTTGAGAGTAATACCTGCAATTCGGCAAATAAAAATATATGCTTCAATCTTTTGAGAAAGTTTTTGCTCAAGTGGTTCAATAAATTCTATAAAATTAGGAACAAGTAATTCATTAAGCCACCGCTCAATTTCATCCTTAACTGCTTGATAAATATCATTAAAGCTCATAAGGTCGCTGTAAGCATTAGTAGTTTCAATAAATGTGCATATCCGTTTTATTGCTTTTATTGATGCTTCAGAGAGATATATTTGCTTATCTTTATAATTTACATATGGAGTGAATAACCCAGTTTTAGTAAAATCATCTATTGTCTTTGGGAGCCATAGCCCTTTAGTAGAAAATATTACTTTAAGATCCCATTCTATAGATCTTTTTTGTTTATTAGTTAGCGAATTGATTAAGGTCATTTTTTTCTTGTCAAAAAATATTACACGCAATATTTAAAATCGTAAATTTAACATATTATCTTTTTGCAATATTCTATTGTATCTCCAACTGCGAAGCCTTTGGCAAGATCGGCATTTCTCCTAAATGGGTTCCTCGTCTCCCCTGTGATTTATGACTCTTCAACGATCCGGATTTCGTCTTCTGTCAATTCGTATAATTCATACACCAGCCGGTCAATCTGCCGGTCTGTCGTTTCAATCTGGCGCTGGAGTACGGTTTTTGACTGAGGCACTTTGGCTTCGGCTAATTGCTTGTTGAGATCAAGCATCCGCTCAACGAGTTCGACCATCCTGTCATGGCCGGCCTTGTCAGCGGCATCGGAGAAGTTGATAGTGCGGATGGGCAACTTCACTAAATTTACTTTTTTAATTTCAGCAAATAGTTTGCCTTTTTCTGGAACAATTTTTTGATATATGTAAACCATCAGCTTTGAATTAATTATGCCAAGAATGTAGTTATAATGGTAACTTGTATTTTTTAATTCGATATTATAAATATTGTTTAGGTTATAATGCTTTTCTTGGTCCATGACGGCTCGAATTCTATCTGAAGTTTGCCTTAAAATAATTTTATTTTTTTCAAACGGGGCTGTAAATCTTGGTTCGGCAAGCCATACACCATATTTTATATATCTTTGTTCCAAAGGATATATCACATATCTGTCTATATCTTTCCCAATTAGATAATTTTTATATAGCTCGCCTTGTTTAGTATTGCTATCATAATCCCTGTTTTTTACCGTTTGTTCTATTTGTTTAGGCTTACCTTTGCCCTTTTGATAAGGTTTTATTCCCATTATGCAATTAGCCAATTCGTCCAAAGAGATAGAAATATTTTCTATCTTGGAAAACAAATTTTTATTTGCTGATAAATAAATTTCATAACGAGGATTAGTTAAAAAATCGGTTTGTCCTCTTTCATTAAGAAATATGTCGTTAAATTCACTTTCCTTTCTTAAGATTGAATATCTTATAATATTATTCTTCGATTTATTATTGTTGAAGACAAAGATGCAAGTGTCTCCTATGTCAGCGTCTTTAAAAACCTTATAATTAAGAATTAGAATGTTTTCTATTGAATAATTTTCTAAAATAACTTTTCTAATATTTTTAAAATAATGCTGGGCAAGAAATACCGATGGAGTGATATGGGATATTTTCCCGTTTCGTTTTAAGACGCTACTACCTCTTTCCATGAATATTACAAAACTATTTAACTGGTATTCAAAAGAATTATAATTTTTTGACAAATATTCTATCTCTTCATTTAGAAACAAAGCTCCATAAGGCGGATTCCCAATCACTGCATCAAATCCCCCGGCCTGCATGACTTCAGTAAACTCGGTTTCCCAGTCAAAGACATTGATGCGGTACATTTCTTCTTCGTCAAACATGCCGATCTGTTTCCCCTCGTAAAAATCGGGGCCGATGAGGGAATTTCCGCATTTGATATTGTTTCCCAGGTCTGGCAGGGCGCGTTCGTGGAACAGTTCGAGTGTTTTGCCGATTGTTTCGGCGTTTTCGTCTTCCAGCACTTTAAGAAGAAGTGAAAGTTTGGTCACTTCCACGGCCTGGGCGTCAATGTCCACGCCGTAGATATTGTTGAGAAGAATCCGCTTTCGTTCGTCGGTAGTAAGCCGCCAGTCACCGCCGGGTCCCTGATAGACGCAAGGCTTGCGCCGCCCTTTGGCCCATTTTTCCGGGCCATCTGCTATGTATTGATCCCGGTGCCAGTCGAGGAGGTATTGATAAGCGCCGATCAAGAAAGAACCGGAACCGCAGGCCGGGTCAAGTATCTTCAGTTTACTCACAGCCCCGCGCGTGCCCGGTTTCTTATCCTCAACCAGTTTGCCGACGGTCTGTTTTACGATGTAATCCACTATGTATGTTGGTGTGTAATAAACGCCGCCTGCCTTTTTTACTTCCGGTTTTTCCTCTACAACAGCACGGTGTCCCGGCGTCAGGCGGATTACTTTTCCCAGAAACTGCTCATAAACCTGCCCCAGAATGTTGGCCGGGAGGACTGAAAATTCGTAGGGGCTGTCCGGGTAATAGAGATTTGTAAAAATATCCTTGAGGGTTTTGTCGTCAATTGCGAGATCAAGCGTGAGATCATCAGGGGAAGAGGTTCGATCCTTTTCCTTTCTGAAGTGGAAAAGGCCGGAGTTATAACGATCATCGGCCTCCCGGAAAAGCTGGCACAATCGCCGATATGCCTGTGTTCCGTTTCTCAAAGACATGAGCCGTCCATATGGTTCGATGCCTCGGTCTTCACAGATGCGGAGAAAGATTATGCGATCAATGGTGCGCTGGACGGCAAAATTCAGTTCGCGGATTGTCAGACCGGAATTCCGCAGGGCGATGTTTCTGGCCAGTGTTTCTCGCCAGCGTTCAATTTCTTCGAGAAAGGCGGTGTCAACCTCGGCGGTTCCCCGCTTTACTCTGCTGGATTCGACATACTTGTCAAAAGACCCTTTCAGTACAGCTTCACGAGAGAAGATCGAGGCGATTTCATCCCAACGTTCAATATATTCATTATAAGTAAAGTAAAGGGTGCGTGCCGTGGAAGGCTTGTCGGTCTTGACCGGTTTGATCCGGCAGTCATAGACGGCGAGTTCTTCAAAATCCGTTAGGATACTGAGCGGCAGCTTGGCCGACCAGGCGTAACGACGAAGCTGATAGGCCGGGCTGATATCCTCTTTGATGTTGACTGACGGCTTTTTGGCTTCCAGAAAGAATTTGCGTGTCCCGCCAATGCGGAAGCAGTAATCGGGGGCCTTTACGGCGCTGCCTACTTTGATCGTATCCTCATGGATTACATCCTTGTAGGCCTCCGCGTAGCCCTGCTTGTTGTAAACATCCCACCCGAGGGAATTGAAGAAGGGGTTGATAAATTCCTGTCGAACCTGGGCCTCGTTGTACCGGCCTGACCGATAGGTATCAAGATTACGGTCAAAACGCTCAACAAGTTCATGTATTTCTTCGGGAGCTGACATCATTTACCCACCTTGATTAGAATAAATACAAGGAATATAGCAGCTTTGTCAATATGTTTCGGGTCAAGAATGAAAAGTCAAAAGATCAGGGGGCAGGCCTTCGACAAGCCGCAATTTTTAAAGTTGAAGCAGTCTTGAAAAGTTGTCCCCTTTTTCCCATAAAATGAAACATTTTAAAAAACCTCCGTCGGCCCGTTCGGAGAACAGGCCCTACAATTTGCAAACCCACCCGCAGGGCCTGTTTCCCAAACTGGCCGGATTGCCTTACGGCAAATCAAGCTCCTGACAGAATCTATGAACAGGAATGACTCTTACGTTATTTTTTTCATAATCCTGATCGCCTCCATGCACCTGATAAAATTTCGGGATTGGCGTTCTTTCCATAAAATAGTAGATGGAGGGGTCTATATTTTTATCTCCGGTCTTGCATTCCACCGCAAAGATCGGAGATCCTTCCTTTAGCACAACAAAATCTATTTCCCGCTTGTCCGTATCCCGCAGAAAACGAAGCTCCATGCAAAAACCTTCTGTATCTTCAATAAAATGACAATATTTTAAAAGTTGTGACGCAATGAAATTTTCAAATCTCGCGCCATGATCAGGAACAATGGACCAGTCCCATAAATACAATTTTCTTTCTTTTTTAACCGCTCTTGTTTTTGGCGGGCCGTATGGCGAAATGCGAAAGCAGTAATACATCCTTTCAAATATCTTAAGCCACCGTTCCACGGTTTCATGAGCAACACCAAGAAGCTCTTTCAGATTCTTCACTGAAAGAGGAGATGCGATTCTTCCCGGAAGTTCATCTGCGAGCAGTTCAAGCAGACTTATCTCTTTGATGTTCTCAAGATCTTTGATATCTTCATATATTACCCGCTGGAGTCTCTCCCTTTGCCATCTCCTCCAGAATAATTCTTCTCCTCTCAAGCATGGTTCGGGAAATCCTCCGAATTTTAACAATGTTTGAATATCATCTTTTGTAGGGGCAGGGTTGAGTTCTCGCGGAGAAAAAGGATGGAGGCGGTAATAATGGTATCTGCCCTGCATGGAATCACCGCCCTTGCTGTAATAATCGAGTCTTGCCGATCCTGTAATGATAAATGATATTTCAGACCTGTTTGTGTCGTAAAATCCTTTAATTAGATTCCGCCATCTTGCGAATTTGTGTATTTCGTCCAATATAATGCATTTCTGGTTTGCAGGAAGTTCTCCTTTAAGCAATGACGATCTTGCGCCAAGATCATCCCAGTTCAGGTAGGCGGGGTGTTTTTCACTGGGTTCAGGCAGAAAGTTCAATGCAAATGTGGTTTTTCCTGTCTGCCTTGGTCCGCCTATAAAAACCATGGTTGACTTCAGGTCTTCTTCAACCGGATTTTTTATGTACCGTTCATATATTTTCTTCATGATAAAATCACCATAACACGACTTTACTCATGAGTAAAGTAAGATGCGTAGGATTATGCCATTTTGTTTTCATGGTAAATGATCCATCCCGGTCTTTTGGAGGAGGAGTTATTTTATATTCATCACACCTCGAAAGCATGACTTTGCTGGGACCGTCGTCAGGCGTGTCGCAGAAAACTCATCGCATATTCTGTAAAATGAATTTTTCAGGTCTTTTTTGGATGAAACGTCCTAATTTTGCATACCGAGAGCGATGCCCATCGCTGCGGCTACACCGATCGCAGGGGCGCCCCTTATGGTCATATCATTTATTGCAGAAATAACTTTGGTGTAACTGCGGCAGGTGAGATATTTCTCCTCATGGGGAAGTGCCCTCTGGTCGATGATGACAACGGTATCATTTGTCCATGAATATTGTTCTAATCACAGGCACATATCATCTCGAGCCGATGAGGGCATCGGCCTCTACAAACTACACTGTAGTAGCGCCCGTTCCCCGAACGGGCTTATTCTTAATCCGCAAGCATTTTTTTAAGGAGCTCATTGACGAGTTTCGGGTTGGCCTTCCCTCCGGATTCCTTCATGACCTGGCCAACAAAATATCCAAAGAGTTTGTCCCTGCCGCCTTTATACTGTTCCAGCTGAGTGGGGTTGGCTTCGAGGACTTCCACGACGGTTTTTTCCAGAACACCTTCATCGGTTATCTGTACCAGCCCTTTTTCTTCTATTATTTTCTTCGGGAAACGACCGGTTTTATACATATCTTCAAAAACTTCTTTGGCAATCTTACCGCTGATCGTACCATCTTCTATAAGGTTTATCATATCCCCGAGCGTTTCAGGATTAACAGGACTTGCTGTTACGTCAATTTTTTCATCCTTTAAATGTCCCAGAAAATCACCCATAACCCAGTTGCTGGCTATCTTAGGCTTACCGCAAACCTTGACAGTTTCTTCATAAAAATCCGCCAGGTCACGGCTTGAGGTCAAAACACCAGCATCATAAGGCGGAATATCATACTCCCTGAGAAATCGCTCCCTCTTCTCCAGTGGAAGCTCCGGAAGAGTTCCCCTTACCTCCTCTATCCATTTGTCACTAATCACTATAGGTATAAGATCCGGATCGGGAAAGTACCGGTAATCATGTGCTTCTTCCTTCCCTCTCATCGAATGGGTGACACCTCCGGAATCGTCCCACAGCCTCGTTTCCTGTATCACTTCACCGCCGCCCTCCAGAACATACTGTTGTCTTTTAATCTCATACTCAATGGCACGCTGGACATTCCTGAAGGAATTCATGTTTTTCAGCTCCGTTCGTGTCCCGAAGGCATCCTCCCCTTTTGGTCTTATGGACACATTGGCATCACAGCGGAAACTGCCTTCCTCCATATTACCGTCACAAATTTCAAGGTAGACCAGAATCTCGTGAAGCCGCCGCAAATAAGCCGCCGCTTCCTCCGCGCTTCTCATATCGGGCTCACTGACGATTTCTATAAGGGGAACTCCCGCCCTGTTAAGATCTACATAACTCGAGGGGTTGTTTTCATCGTGGATAAGTTTTCCCGCGTCCTCCTCCATATGGATCTTTGTAATACCTATTCTCTTCTTTTCGCCATTTGTCTCTACGTCTACATAACCGGCTTCTGCAAGCGGATAAGCATACTGGGAGATCTGGTACCCCTTCGGAAGGTCGGGGTAAAAATAGTTTTTCCTGGCAAAACTGTTTTCCCCGTTGATACGGCAGTGGGTTGCCAGGGCCATCTTTATTGTATATTCCACCACCTTTCTGTTCATGACCGGAAGAACCCCGGGCATGCCGATACATATAGGGCAGGTATGACTGTTAGGTGTCGCCCCGAATTTAGTGGAACAACCGCAAAATATCTTCGTGTCGGTGAGGAGCTGGGCATGAACTTCGAGCCCTATAACAACTTCGTATCCCATTATATTTCCGGTCTCCTGACTTCCAGTTTTGAATGTTTCTCGTAAGCAGAGGCTACCTGAATCAATTTTCCTTCTTCAAAATGGCCCGCCAAAAGCTGAAGTCCTATTGGAAGACCGCCTTTTGTATAACCACAGGGGACAGAAATCCCCGGAATTCCCGCAAGGTTGGCTGATAACGTAAATATATCACAAAGATACATCTGCAGAGGATCATCCATCTTCTCACCGATTTTGAAAGCCGGGGCAGGAACTGCGGGAGTAAGAACAACATCGCATTTTTGAAATGCCTCCTCAAAATCCCTCTTGATCAACGTCCTCACCTGAGAGGCTTTCTTGTAATAGGCATCGTAGTAGCCGGAGGAAAGTGAGTACGTGCCGATCATTATTCTCCTTTTCACCTCCGCCCCGAAGCCTTCGGAACGGGTTTTTTTGTACATCTCCAGAAGACCATCACCCTCTTTGGACTCGGCCCGTAAACCGTATTTCACACCGTCGTAGCGGGCAAGGTTCGAACTGGCCTCTGCAGGGGCAATAACATAATAAACGGCAACACAATATTCCGAATGGGGCAGGGAAACCTCTATGCATCGTGCCCCGAGTTTCTCCATGACCCCCATCGCACTTTTGACGGCATCAGATACCTCGGGATCAATCCCCTCAATAAAATATTCCTTTGGTATCCCGATAGTCCAGCCATCTATTCCCTTGGCAGTATATTCCCTGTAATCGGGAACTTCCATCGGAACAGATGTGGAATCCATCGGGTCATACCCGGCAATCACATTCATCAATATGGCACAGTCTTCAACATCCTTCGCGAAGGGGCCGATCTGATCCAGCGACGATGCAAAAGCTATCAACCCGAAACGTGAGACTCTCCCGTAAGTCGGCTTAAGCCCGACCACACCGCACATGGCAGCCGGCTGCCTGATAGATCCCCCGGTATCGGAACCGAAAGAGGCAATACATTCATCGGCGGCAACAGAGGCAGCGGAACCACCGCTGGAACCTCCTGGTATCCTCTCGAGATCCCAAGGATTTCTGGTAATGCCAAACCAGGAGGTCTCTGTCGACGAACCCATGGCAAATTCATCCATATTAGTCTTGCCAATAAATATAGCGCCGGCTTCCCTCAATTTCTTTACCACCGTAGAGTCATACGGAGGGATATAGTTGTGAAGTATTTTCGATCCACAGGTCGTCCTCATACCTTTAGTACACAGAATATCCTTCAGCGCGATGGGTATTCCGGTGAGGACGTTTATATTTCCCTTTTTTATCTCTTCATCGGCTCGCTGCGCTTCTTCCAGTGCCGAGTCACTAAGGAGTGTAATATAAGAATGGACCTTGTCTTCAACCGCGTCTATCCTTTTAAAAACCGACTCAACTATAGCGGAAGCGGTAGTCTCCCCCGCTTTTACCATTTCCTGCAATTGATGAATTGTTAACCGGTTTAATTCCATATAGTCTCCTACTCTATAACCTTCGGCACCCTAAAGGAGTTCTCTTTTTCATCGGGGGCATTGGCCATTGCAAGGTCACGGCCAAGAGATTCCTTAACCACATCATCCCTGAAGGCATTGTTCAAAGAGATCGCATGTGTCGTTGGCTGAATGTCAGTGGTGTCGACCTGATTTAACTTATCAATGTATATCAGTATGTCATTGAGCTGAGATGTAAATTTATCCTGCTCCGCCTCATTAAAATGAAGCCTTGCAAGATGTGCCACATGGCCCACCTCTTCCTTTGTTATCATAAACCCTCCACATTGCAATTTCGAGTCTTGTTGTCGTTGTTCGCCGAGGATTCAAGCATTGCGCTGAAAATTTTTCTGACAGCTTGATGATTATATCAGAACACCGGCCAAAACGGCTTGATCTGGCCAATAACCGTTCCAATAAGCGTGTCTATTGAGCTGCTGGCATCCCCTGCTGTTTTTGCCAGCTGCGCCTCGGTTACACAAGTTTCTCCGCACATCTCATTAAGCACCACCTTTGCCGATTCAGCAATGCCGGCAATATGATAACCACCTTCAAGAGTTACAGCAAATTTTCCACCACAGCAACGATTGGCAATGTCCAGAAGAACCCGTGTCATCTCACCGAAACCACCAGGAGAAACCTTCATTCCGCCCAGGGGGTCCTTGTAATAGATGTCAAATCCAGCCGAAAGCATGACCATATCAGGATTAAACTCAATAGCGACCGGCTGAAGAATCTGCCTGAAAATCTTTAGATATTCACTGTCCCCCGGTCCACTTCTTAGTGGAACATTTATTGTGTATCCCTCTCCTTTTCCATTACCTATCTCCTGAACACCTCCCGTACCAGGATAGAATGGATATTGATGTGTTGAAAAATACATCACACGAGGATCATCATAGAAGGAGTGCTGTGTACCGTTTCCATGGTGCAGATCCCAGTCAATAATGAGCACCTTCTCCATATTGTGATTCTTTATCGCATGCAAAGCACCGATGGCGACATTGTTAAATATGCAGAAACCGGCTGCCCTGTCCGCCTCCGCATGGTGCCCCGGAGGCCTTACAAAAGCAAAGGCATTGTCTACCTCTCCCTTAATAACACTGTCTATGGCATTACACATCCCCCCTACAGCCAATTTCGCTACATCGTATGATTCCGGTGATGTAGATGTATCTGGATCAAGTGACGTATGAGCCCTACCGGCTGTACTGGCAACCAAGTCTATATAAGAAAACTGATGGATCATCCCTATTTCTTCATGAGTAGCATGGCGAGGTTCTATTTCGATAAATTTCCCCTTCATATCTGGAGCCTCGATCATTTCGTACATTGCCTCCAGTCTCTCAGGCGATTCCGGATGAAAAGGCCCAGTTTTATGTCTTAGGTATTTGTAATCTTTCACAATTCCTGTTTTTAAAGACATCTGTCACCTCCATATTTCTTAGCGTAAAGTCGGATGGATGCTGTTTGAGGTTTCTACCACACAACATTGTAAAAATCAAAAAGTTTTGAAACAACCAAAGTGTTGTAAAAACCATTGACAAACATTCAAAACCATATATATTCGTTCGCAAAGGGACTTAAAGAAAAAGCGCCCAGCTTCCGATGTGGCACAACAGCCCGGAAGCGGTGTTTTATTAGGGGGTATATCCGTTATCAGCCCTGATCGGGAAACCCTGAGCTACCGCTGATAGCTGAATACTAAGAGAGAAAGGATAATATTATGTTCGGTATTGGCATGCCTGAGCTTATAGTCATTCTCATTGTGGCATTAATAATTATAGGTCCGAAAAAACTGCCCGATATTGCTAAAGCTTTAGGGAAAGGTTTGTCCGAATTCCGAAGGGCCACAGATGATGTTAAAGAAACCCTCAATGTAGATGATATAAAGGATGAAATAGATGATATAAAGGATTCACTTGTACACGGTAAAAATGACGAAAAATCACTCTCATCCGAAAAAGACGATAAAAAATGATAAAAACAGTTTCGAGTTTTGAGTCTAAAGTCTAAACCCTAAACCCGAAACCTGAAGCCTGAAACTTGAGAATGGACAATACTACAGAAGAAAAACAGCCTGTCACTTCCCATCTGGAAGAGCTGAGAAAAAGACTCATATACAGTTTCATCGCGGTAGGTGTCTCTTTTATAATATGCTTTACCTTTAAGGAATGGCTCTTCAAAATTCTTACCTTGCCTCTTGTTGCCACACTCCCCGAAAACAGCTCCATGATATTTACGAGTCTCCCTGAGGCATTCTTTACGTATCTTAAGGTATCCTTCTTTGGAGGATTATTTCTCGCCAGCCCATTTGTCCTGTATCAGATATGGAAATTTATATCTCCGGGACTTTACGTCTCAGAGAAAAAATATGCTTTCCCGTTTGTCTTTTTCTCCACCATATGCTTTCTTGGGGGATCTCTCTTTGCATATTTTGTTGTTTTCCCTTTCGGGTTTAAATTCTTTGTCGGTTTTGCTACGGATTTTATCAAACCGATGCTTACCTTAAAGGAATTCCTCTCATTTTCGTGTAAGCTTCTCCTCGCATTCGGCATCATCTTCGAACTCCCCATCTTCATGTTTTTCATGGCCCGGATAGGCCTCGTAAACTCCAGAACATTGTCCGCCAAGAGAAAATATGCCATACTAATTACCTTCATTGTTGCCGCAGTGCTTACCCCTCCTGATGTTGTCACCCAGATAATAATGGCCATCCCGGTAATGCTGCTGTACGAAATAAGCATCTGGATCGTAAGATTGGCAGAAAAAAAGGAGGCCAAGAACACAGTATAATGGCCGAAGAAGAACACTCTCTCAAAAACATAAAAAAAGGAAGCAATGGCAAAAAGGGCTTTATTTCCAGGAAAATTCTTTGGGGAATATTACTCCTTTTAATCATCCCTTTTCTGGCTGGAAGCGGAGTTTTATATGTTGCAATAAGAGACTTGCCGAGCATCGCCTCTCTCAAGGATTACAGACCAAGTATAATCACCAGGGTTTATTCCGACGATGATAAACTGATAGACGAATTCTACCTGGAGGATAGAAAGGTTATCTCTATAATACAGACTCCCAAAGTCGTTATTCAGGCCTTTGTTGCTGCGGAAGATGCGCGATTTTTCCAGCACGAGGGCATAGATCTACATGGTATAATCAGGGCTTTTTTCAGAAATGTAGAAGCCGGAAAAATCGTGCAGGGCGGAAGCACAATAACACAGCAAGTCGCTAAATCACTCTTCCTCTCTCCTAAAAAAAGTTATATTAGAAAATTCAAAGAGGCAATTTTAGCATACAGAATAGATAAATATCTTAAAAAGTATGAAATTTTGAATCTCTACTTGAACCACATCTATCTGGGACATGGCACATACGGAATAGAGGCCGCAACACAAAGATATTTCGGAAAAAGCGCACGGGATCTCACCCTCTCTGAAGCAGCTCTTTTAGCCAGTCTCCCCAAGGCGCCCAGCAGGTATTCACCTTTCTACCACCCCAAGAGGGCCTTCCAACGGCAGGCCTACGTCCTGAGTAGAATGGTCGAAGACAAATATATAACAGAAGAGGAAAAAGAGCAGGCACTCAAAGCCCCCTTAGAACTCAAACAATCGAAACAAGAGGAGAAGATAGCACCCTACTTTACAGAAAATATCCGCAGATACATTCAGGCCAAGTACGGGAGCAATGTTCTCTATCGAGAAGGGCTCGAGGTCTACACCACCCTGAACATAGAGATGCAAAAGGCCGCCCGGACAGCTGTGGAGATGGGGTTGAGGGAATTAGACAAGCGGCAAGGATACAGGGGTCCTCTCCGGAGAATACCGATAGAGGAATTTGACACCTTCCTCAGCGAAATGGATGAAAAGGTAGAAAAAGACCGCGTCGTAAAGGCGCTCGTCGTAGATATTGATAGCAAGAAAAAAATTGTACGATTAAGGATCGGCGAATATAGCGGCTCCATGGCCTTAAAGGATATGTCCTGGGCAAGGATACCGAACCCCGATGTGGCTTCAGGCAGCGTCAAAATCAGAAATCCTGCGGATGTCCTCAATGTCGGTGACGTAGTGGAAGCAAGAGTTATCGAAATATCGGAAACCGAAGGACCTCCAGTGAAACTGGCCTTGGAACAGGAACCCACCGTCCAGGGATCACTTCTCTGTATGGACGTGAAAACAGGTGAAATAAAGGCCATGGTAGGAGGAAGGAACTTCAAGAAAAGTGAATTTAACCGGGCGACTCAGTCAAAAAGGCAGCCCGGTTCTGCCTTTAAACCGTTTATCTATACAGCTGCCTTTGACAAAGGGTTGACACCCTCTACCATCATTATGGATTCCCCTATTATATTTAAAGACACGCTGAAAGACAGTCTCTGGAAACCGCAGAATTATGAAGAGAAATTCTATGGACCTACACCCCTGAGAACTGCTCTTGTTCATTCAAGAAACCTTGTAACTATAAAAATTCTCAAGGATATAGGAGTAAATTACGCCGCAGACTATGCCGTCAATATGGGGATAAAATCCCCCCTTACAAGAGATCTCTCAATGGCCCTGGGAACTTCAGGAGTAACTCTTCTGGAAATGGTAAGTACATACGGTCTCTTAGCAAACCAGGGGGGAAAGGTAGAACCATATTACATCAAAAGAATTATTGATAGAACCAGCCATGTCTTTGAAGAAAACCTGCCCAAAACGGAGCAAGTTATAGATCCCCGAATTGCATGCATCACAACCAACCTCCTTCAGGCTGTGGTTCAAAACGGTACGGGGTGGAGGTTGAAGGCCCTCAACCGGCCGGTAGCAGGCAAGACAGGAACAACAAATGATTTGAAGGATGCCTGGTTTGTCGGATTCACCCCTTCCCTTGCATGCGGAGTATGGGTCGGTTTTGACGAAGAGATCCCTTTGGGAAAATACGAAACCGGTTCCAGAGCAGCAAGTCCTATCTGGCTTTATTTTATGAAAAAGATTCTTGAAGAGACGCCTGTCGAGTTCTTCCCTGTCCCTGAGGGGGTTGTCTTCGTCAGGATAGATCCCAAAACAGGCCTCTTGGCAAAACCTGATTTCAAAGGATCCGTTTTTACCTGTTTCCTCGAGGGAACCGCCCCTACTGAATATGCACCAGAAGAGAGCACCCATGAGAAGGAAGAATTTTTCAAATACGACCTTGATTCACAAAGTGAAGATTCATGAGCCGAAGGCGAATAATCGGAGATAGTGAGCTTTTGCGAACAATATATTTGTTTTATATTGCACCCGGTCGGAACGAAAAATATTCGTCGGGACGATAAAAAATTAGCTTGACAAGAAATTTTCTTTGTGTCAGGTAGAAAAGTCGTTTTAAAGGAAAAGGAGAATTACTGATGGTCCATCAGCTTTTGGTCGTAACAGTTACTGTAGTAGTAGTTACGGGGACCGCTGCTTGAACCTTGTAAAATATTAAAAAGGGGAAAGCCGCGGACCCCGGGAAGGTCTGCGGCTTTTTATACGGAAGGCCGCACTTTGAAAGAGTTGCGGCTTTTTTATTTTATTAAGTTAGACAAGTTCGTAAAAAGTCTTTTCGGAGCGAAGAAAACTGACCGGGAGCGCATCCCGCAAGGGGGCGCAATATAAAAAACATATTCCTTACCGGGAAGCCTCGCCCTGCGGGCGGGGAGATTCACTTTTTACGAGTGCATCAAGATAGGCAGGCATGTAAAAATGGAAAAAACAGGATCTGATATAATCTTACAAACCCTAAAAGAGGAGGGCACCGAAGTAATCTTCGGATACCCGGGAGCAAATACTCTACCCCTCCATGATCGTTTAATGGAGAGTCCTATTCGGCATTACCTTATGAGACATGAACAGGCCGCTGCTCATGCTGCAGACGGCTATGCCAGAGCTACGGGCAAGGTGGGGGTTTGTCTTTCCACCTCGGGTCCAGGTGCCACCAACATGGTTACCGGTATAGCCACCGCCTATATGGATTCGACACCGTTGATCGCCCTCACCGGCCAGGTAACCACAAATCTCTTGGGAAGTGATGCTTTTCAGGAAACGGATATTATCGGCATTACCATGCCCATAACAAAACACAGCTTCTTGTTAAATGATGTAAGGGAAGTGGAGTCCACTTTAAAAGAGGCTTTTGAACTTGCAAGAAGCGGCAGGCCGGGACCGGTTCTCGTAGACATGCCGAGAGATGTCCTGACTGCAAGTTACGCAGGGAAAAGCAGAAGCAATAACGGACAAAGATCAAAGAAGCAACATACCAGTCCCAAAGAAAAGCTTGAACAGATAAAACACATTGCCACGTATTTAAACAGGGCAGAAAGGCCGATCATCATAATCGGCGGCGGCGTGAAACTCGGCAAAGCCTGCGGGCAGCTGAGCGAGTTGATTGAAAAAGGCCGCATTCCATTCGTGACAACTATGATGGGTATCGGATCCATCAATTCCTCAAACGGTTTCAACCTTGGCTTCATAGGAACGCACGGTAACGAGTTGGCTAACAGCACCGTCCACCACTCGGATTTTATCCTGGCAGTAGGAACCCGCTTCAGTGATCGGAGCACGTCGACCATAGAGGAATTTGCTCCCCTTGCTACCATTGCCCAGATTGATATTGATCCGACTTCAATCGGTAAAAATATAAAAGTGGACATTCAGTTGATCAGCGATATTCGTGAAGCAATAACCGAAATGATTCCACTGATAGAAAAAAAGGAAAGGCCTGAGTGGTTTCAAAGAATCAATAAAGAAAGAGAGCTGTCCGAAAAAAGAGGGGCCTGCGAAGGATGCGGCCCTGCCGGAAAACTTATCAGTATGATTCAGGACATTATGCCGGAAAAAACGATTGCGGTCGCCGATGTGGGGTTAAATCAGATATGGACCGTTCGTTCCTGGCAACCTGAAACGCCCCGCGGCCTAATCACCTGTGGGGGGATGGGTACCATGGGATTCAGTGTCCCGGCGGCAATAGGTGCAAAAATAGGAGTCCAGAGCCAGGAAGTGGTAGCATTTTCAGGGGATGGTGGTTTCTATATGAACATCCAGGAGTTGGCAACAATAAGCTGTTATAACCTGCCAGTAAAAATTGTCGTCTTCAATAATGGTAACCTCGGCATGATACGCCAGCTCCAGGATCTTTTCTATGGCTCCCGGTTTAATGCCTCTGAACTCGGAAACAAAGTTGACATGGTAATGGTCGCCAAGGGATTCGGAATCGACGCCGGGAGGGTTTCGGTTAACGACCCCGAGTCCGGTATCGAAAAGATGCGTAAAACAGATGGACCTTATTTATTAGAGGTAATGGTAGATCCTGACGCATATGTTTTTCCACTTATACCGCCCGGTCTATCGAACATAGAGATGATATATGGAAGGTCAGATTAGTGGATCGTTTAGATACAAAAACAAAAAGGGGAATTAAGAGATGAATGGTGAAGAACATCTAATATCAATGCTGGTTAATAATAAGCCTGGTGTACTATCACGTGTTGCCGGTGTATTCGGGAGACTCGGCTACAATATAGAGAGCCTCTGTGTGGCAGCAACAACCGATCCTGAAATTTCAAAAATCACTCTGGTTAGTAAATCGAATTCTGATTCCACCGAAAGAACGAAAAAGCAGTTAGAGAAACTGGTTGATGTTGTCGAGGTCACCGAGTTGGGTCAAACAGAATCTGCACAAAGAGAATTGATATTGATCGGAATAAAACTACAGCAGGAACACAGAGCTGAAATAGCGCGAGCGGTTGATATATTTGGGTGTAAGATTATATCGATGAAATCTGATTACTACATTCTTGAAGTCGTCGATAATAAAGAAAAAATAGAGACAGTTCTCAATTATTTTGCACCATTGGGCATCGAAGAAATTGCCAGAACAGGGGTAATTGCTCTGGAAAAGGAAAAATAGCAGGGTGTAGAATAATATCAAAATCCCAAATATGATGCACTTGTCAAATATTTTTCTTGACAATATGATTTTTTTTGTGAGATAAACAATTAATAGTTTTACAGGATTGAGATAAAAGATGAAGAAAATCGAAGGTGCCATTACCAGAATTAAAAGTGCCGTTATAATTATAGGCATAATTATACCCTTCTACATGGAGGCCGGGTAATGGTTTGATTTTTTTATAATGCTTGACAAAAAAACCGTTACCGGCTCTGGTAACGGTTTTTTTAATATCCTAAACCCAAAGGAGACATTAAGATGAAGTTAACAGGACCTCAAATTTTTACAAAGACCTTGCGTGAAGAAGGAGTAGAAATAATCTTCGGTTTCCCTGGCGGGGCTGTCCTCGACATTTACGACCAGATTCATAAAGAAAATTTTCCGCATATACTGGTCCGTCACGAACAGGGTGCGGCACATGCAGCGGACGGGTATGCCAGATCATCGGGTAAAGTGGGCGTTTGTCTCGTTACTTCCGGACCGGGAGCAACTAACACAGTAACCGGTATAGCCACAGCATATATGGACTCCGTACCAATGGTTATATTTACCGGACAGGTTACGTCACCAACCATCGGTACCGATGCATTCCAGGAGGCCGACATCACGGGAATTACAAGACCCTGCACGAAGCATAATTTCCTGGTTAGAAATATTGAAGATCTGGCAAAAACAATCAAAGAAGCATTTTACATCGCCAGGTCAGGCCGCCCTGGACCGGTGCTGGTGGATCTTCCCAAGGATATCATGCAGTCCGAAACAGAATATAAGGAATCTAATTCTTTAAAATTAAGTTTCACCGAACCTAAATATTCTCCTGACCCTAAACAGCTTCAACAGGTTCTGAAACTTATAAAGAAAGCTAAAAGGCCTGTCCTGCTCGTAGGTGGCGGAATTATACTTGGAAGAGCATCCAGTGAACTGAAAGAATTCGCCGAAAAGACCAAAATTCCTGTTACCGCAACTTTGATGGGTCTTGGTGGTTTTCCCGGAACTCACCCACTATGGCTCGGTATGCCGGGTATGCACGGCACCTATTATGCAAACATGTCAATATGTAACTGTGATCTTATGATAACCATCGGAACTCGCTTCTCTGACCGCGTTACGGGGAAAATATCCACATTCGCATCAAATGCGAAGATTGTTCACATCGATATAGATGCTGCTTCAATCAACAAAAATGTCCTTGCAGACATACCTATTATAAGCGACGCCAAATCCGCACTGCAGCAGCTAAACGAAATGTTAGACCAAAACCATTTTACCGTTCATGAGGAAGAAAGCAAAAAATGGCTTAATCAGATATCAGAGTGGAAAGCGTATGCACCCTTAACCTACCCTGAAGGTGATAAAATCAAGCCTCAGAGAGTCATTGAAACACTGTATAAGCTCACTAAGGGAGAGGCCATCATAGCAACCGAAGTAGGGCAAAACCAGATGTGGTCAGCTCTGTATTACCATTTCGATTACCCTAATACCTTCCTCTCTTCGGGAGGACTCGGTACCATGGGTTATGGTTTCCCCGCTGCCATCGGCGCGCAGGTTGCATTCCCTGATAAAACTGTAGTTGATATCGCCGGGGATGGAAGCATACAGATGAATATTCAGGAACTGGCTACTGCCGTAAATTATAAACTTCCCGTTAAGATTGTAATACTGAACAACGGGTACCTCGGCATGGTACGCCAGTGGCAGGAACTGTTCTATGAAAAGCGATATTCCCATAGTGACATAAGTCATAACCCGGACTTTGTAAAACTGGCAGAAGCTTATGGGGCCGTCGGTTTGAGAGCCACGAAACCGGAAGAAGTAGAACCAACACTAAAAAAAGGCTTGAATATTCCAAGAACCGTTGTAATGGATTTTCATGTTGAGCCGGAAGAAGGTGTTTTCCCTATGGTGAAACCGGGCACTTCCCTGATCGAAACAAAACTGAAAAAAGAAGAATTGTTATAATACAAGAAAGGAAAATGATGCCATGGAGAGAAAAGATCAGACAATTACATTTCTAGTTAATAACAAGCCGGATGTTCTTGCAAGGATTGCAGGAGTATTTAGCGCACGGAGCTTTAATATAGAGAGCATCAGTGCAAACATAACGATGAATCCCGAAATTACGAAAATTATTATTGTAACAAGAGGTGATACGGCAACAGTCACAAAAATCAAAAACCAGACAAAAAAACTAGTTGATATCCTTGAGGTTTCTCATTTAAAAGAAGAATCGTCTCTTCAAAGGGAAATGGTACTGGTTAAAGTGCAACTGACGAATGAGAATAGAGGCAAGGTAATGGAAATCATAAAAGACTATAATTGCAGGTTAATCACCGTGGAAGCAAATCATTGTGTCCTGGAAGCAACAGGAAATAAAAACGAAATCAAGAATATCTTGAAACGACTTGAACGACTTGGTATAGAAGACTTGAGTAGATCAGGAATCTTAGCACTATAAAAACAAAGGAGTGATAACATGGCAAAGATTAATTTTGGTGGTAGTATGGAAGATGTAGTTACTTCGGAAGAGTTTTCCCTGGAAAAAGCTAGGGATGTCTTGGCGAATGAAACAATTGCCGTCCTTGGATATGGCGTTCAAGGTCCCGCGCAGGCCCTGAATATGAAAGATAACGGCATAAATGTTATTGTGGGACAGTGGGAACAAGACAAAGTATTCTGGGACAAAGCGGTAAATGACGGCTTTAAACCGGGAGAAACCCTTTTTTCGCTGGAAGAAGCAGCAGAAAGAGGAACAATTATCTCAATGTTGATTTCCGATGCAGCACAGATGGCTGTGTGGCCGAATATTAAGGGACACCTGAAAGAAGGCGATGCCCTCTATTTTTCTCACGGCTTTTCCATCGTATACAAAGATCAGACGAAAGTTATTCCTCCAGACAATATTGACGTAATTATGGTAGCACCTAAAGGTTCCGGTACCACCGTAAGATCCAATTTCCTTGAGGGTAGCGGGATAAATTCCAGTTATGCTGTTCATCAGGATTATACCGGAAGAGCCGAAGAGAGGACTCTGGCTATGGGAATAGCTGTCGGGTCCGGATATCTCTTTCCTACAACCTTCGAAAAAGAGGTGCACAGTGATCTGACCGGTGAGCGAGGCGTGCTGATGGGATGTCTGGCAGGTATCATGGAAGCCCAGTATAATTTATTAAGAAAACACGGTCATAGTCCGAGTGAAGCATTCAATGAAACAGTTGAAGAACTTACCCAGAGTCTGATACGCCTGGTTGGCGAAAATGGAATGGACTGGATGTATGCCAACTGCAGTACCACGGCACAGCGTGGAGCGCTTGACTGGAAACCGAAGTTCAGGGATGCCGTGGCTCCCGTATTTGATGAACTTTATGATAGGGTAGTTTCCGGTGAAGAAACAAGGATCGTATTGGAAGCAAACAGCAAACCCGATTACATGAAAGGGCTGCAAAAAGAGCTGGCAGAGATTCGGAATTCTGAAATGTGGAAAGCTGGAACTGCAGTTCGTGCGCTCAGACCGGAAAAACGTAAAAAGAAGTAAGATGAGCTGTCAGCAATCAGCCACCAGCTTTCAGCAAAATACAAAATTAGACAGAAGACTGCTCCATTTATTTTGCTGATGGCTTAATGCTGACCGCTAAACGCTTATAGAGGAGGAACCTATGCGAAGTGACCTGATGAAAAAAGGCATGGAAAGAGCGCCTCACCGATCGCTCTACAAGGCCATGGGATATACCGACGAGGAACTCTCACGACCGATGATCGGTGTTGTAAATTCAGCAAACGAGATCATACCCGGCCATATCCACCTCGATGTGATTACGGAAGATGCAAAGGCAGGCATCCGGATGGCAGGAGGTACACCGGTAACATTTCCAGTCATCGGG
>CAZYTP010000040.1:0-21118 GCA_964650385.1 uncultured Syntrophales bacterium
AAAAGATGGGGTTGAAGGCGTCAATTCTGCCGCGTCAGCGGCTTACTTGAACAAAATGTTCGAGAATAGAGAACCCAATGATTGCAATGCCGTTCCTTAAAGCCTTTGAACGAAGGTTATGATCTTTTTCGGATGGCGTCCTCTCAATTAGATCTTTATGTTGTCGCGCCAAACGAAACCCATGCATCCCTTTGAGAAATTCATTTTGTGCATTCATATATTCTAAACCGATTTCAATGCTTTAACCATAGTATCAATTCTGTATCGAACTCGCTCTGGATTCGATGTGAATTGCCGTACAGAATTCTCAAATTGTTCATCGTTTTTCAACAGATCGACTGTCTTGGCAATAATATTTTCTTTGTTCTGGATGGCCCGCTTACGTTCAACGTTTCCGAGCATTGATACTCCAAGCATCTGGGCATCGTACATTCCTGCCAGTACCAGATTGCGCCACTGACCATTCGTGTACCGTTTAAAGGCATTGTCCCCCCATACAGCTTTACAACATTTAATTGAAGTGTCGAATTGTTTGTGCAAATTATCCACAAAATCTTTGTTTTTGTGCTGATGTTCTTTCATGAAAACATCCATCGAGACACGCATATTTCCCGAAAAATCTCTCCATCGTTCCTGCAACGTAAAAAAACGTAGCACGTACTCAGCGTCCATCATCATTCGATATGGTTTCGAGCGATTATCTTTAATCTTAAGCTGTTTTTTTAGAAAATCGTTTTCGGCAAGGCTGTAAACGAGATCGTTAACTGGGCCCCTATATGCCACGTTGCGAATTTCCTGTGGTATGAGTGGTTCCCCACCAGTATTCAAACGTGTGAATACCTCGTATTTGATATTGGGATCGGATTGTTTCAATAGAGTAACGACACGGACATAAGGCCGAATATTTAGAGCATTCTGAATAGAGCTAGGAAGGTCTTCAAATGTTGCTCCCTCCATTTCTTTGAAATTATCAAGGGACTGAAGTCTCATCTTATCTTTCATAAATAGATATATGGCTGTCAGTCTCTGTTTGCCATCAATAACTGAGTAGTTCCCATAATCATCTTCCGCCAGATATATAGGAGGTATAGGTACGTTCAGAATGAACGACTCAATCAAGGCCGATTGTTTTTCTCTGCTCCAACGTTCACGCCTTTGATATTTTGGATCTATTTCAATAGCTCCCTTCGCTATCATCTCCGCCATTGTTTCCAATGACAGATCAGCCGATTGGAGAACGAGACTGTCCTGCGCTTTCTTGAATCTTTCTTGGATTTTTTTAGTATTGATATGCATCATTCGGATTCTCCTATTAATTACTCAAAATTTCCCCAAGCCGGTCGTGCACGCTGCAATGCGGGCCCCACTCGGGAGTCAGCGTTCTGGCTTCGTCCCGTAACCGGCGTCGGATTTCCTGTTCGTGGCTCGGGCCATAGTTGTCTATAGGAACAGACTCGGGATACCAGAAGAAGGGGCTTTTCCAGTCATTAGTAACGCAGGTTCTCCAAAACTCCTCAAGCGGTTTTTGGGTTGCAACCAATCACGCAGTTCGTGCCGCCAACGATTTATAAGTACCATTCACTGCAGAGCATCTAAAAAAGGGTTATTTCCATAATATGCTGGGACAAATGCAGCCTCACCATGAATCTCATGATATAATTCAGACAAAATGAATTAAGGATTGCTAATGTGTATGCCTGCAATTGTTCACTGCGCACATCATTCTTTAAGAACAAGAATTCCCTTTTTGATCTCGGAGCAAGGGGATAATTTGAAGTTGTGTGTCGTAGCGGGAAGCATCCCAAATATGCAGTAGAGCTTGATATCAAGGAGCAATCATACTGCGACGACCGATGACTTGGATTTAGGTACCGGATACCGGTCGTATTGTCAAGAAGATATTTTTCTCCAAACCGCCTGAAATGTTGGGATTTTGGGCATAGAAAGCCTGAGTGCCCGAGTGCTGGTTTTAAAAATCTGATACCTGCTATTATGTTGCGAGCTCATCTATCCACCTGAAATATATTGGAATATTCACCAAGAGCATGGAAATGGATATTTGATTTAATAACAATACGTTATAAGGACTCACAACATAATTCAAAATTTACTCACAACATAATTATTTATCGGCTAAGCACGTCTGCTGTTAAGCCTCCAGCGGACAATAAAGCCTTAAAGGCCACACGATCAGATAAAGGGAGTTTCTGTTTCTCAGGCAACCTGGTTCCATTATTTTTTCCCTCCTTATGCCTGAGGCACTGAATAATAGGGATTTTTCAATGGTGCGGAAGTCAAGCCACTTGATCATATGGCTATCGTCTTTCCACCATAATAGTAAGATAGCAAGGGAAGCAAAAAAATAAAAGAGAATTAGAAGAATTAAAAGGATTTTTTTAATCTTTCGGAAGGAAATGGAATTATATGGGAATTATACTCACAACATAACTATACTGACAACATAACTGATAAGAACTTCCTTTTCCGCTATCCGTGTCGACGGGCATTTTCCTGACCGTAGAAGCGGCGCGCATTTGCGAAAGAAAGCGCTACATTGTGGCAATTTCGATCGACAGGGGAAAGCCTTGGCAGTTGATTTTACTTTTGTTCTTTGGTAAAAAACACTTTATACAGGAAAAACTTCCTGTCTGCCATGTACGGCGGTGAAGTGCAGGGAGCCAGGACATGCCCTTTTCTCGTTGTTTCCCGCTATACAGTAAAGCCAATGCCAACTGTTTCACGCAGGGGTTGTTTACACCGACGGCCCGTCATAGCTTTGAAAAATAAGCCGTATCAGGGAGGCATAAATGAAGAAAGCCCTTTTGGATTTGCTGATCTGTCCGGCCTGCCGGCCGGATGAAAATCAATTGAAAGAAACCATCAAAGAGACCTCAGGGGGAGACATTCTCGCAGGGGAATTGACTTGCCCGCAATGCCGCAAGGTCTATCCCATCGAAAACGGGGTCGCCAATCTGGACCCGAACGCGTCTTTCGGCAGGGTTTCGTCCGAAAACAAATATGAAACCGCGCCGGTGGTATCCTCTTATCTGTGGAGCCATTACGCGGATATTTTAAACGATGAAAACGCTTCAGACGCATATCGCCGGTGGGCGGATCTGATGCAGCCCCATGACGGAGTCGCTATCGACGCGGGGGCCGCGGTGGGAAGATTTACCTTCGAAATGGGTCAAAAAAGTGATCTCGCTGTTGGTCTCGACAACTCGCAGGCCTTTATTCGAACGGCCAGGGAATTGATGAAGCACCGTGAAATGACGGTGGCGCTAAAACAGGAGGGAAATATTACCAGAGACGTCACCTTGTCATTACCGCCGGAATGGGACAGCGAAAAGGTGGAATTTATCGTCGCCGATGCCTTAGCGCTGCCCTTTCGGGCTGACAGTGTCACGTCGCTGTCCTCTTTGAACCTGGTCGATAAAGTACTCCGACCCATCCTGCATCTTGAGGAAATGAACCGGGTGACCCGCAAGGAGGGGGCTCAGTTTCTTCTGTCCGATCCCTTTTCATGGTCCGAGGAGGCCGCCGGTGAAGCGGACTGGCTGGGCGGCAAGACCAGCGGCCCTTATACCGGCAAAGGTCTTGACAATGTCATGGCCCTTTTGAACGGCGACCAGAACCGGCTGCCGCCCAGATGGGACATAAAGTCGCACGGTCAGGTATGGTGGAAGATCCGTACCCACGCGAACCACTTTGAACAAATCCGCAGCTGTTATGTAAAAGCCAGCAGGTAGTTGAAGCTCCCCGCAACAAGTTGCGGGGAAGCTCCTATTGTTAAGGAAAATATTTGTTTTGTATTTGCTCGCTTACCCCGCCGCAAGCAGCGGGGAATGCGCTCGCTGTTCAATTCAACAAAGCCACAGGAGATAAACCCGATGATAACAGATACCATCTGCCGTTTTTGTTCCTCTTGCTGCCCGATTGAAGCCGAAATCGAAAATAACCGGTTGATTTCCGCAAAAAGAAAATCGTTTTTGCCTGACGACAAACAACTGATCTGCCCGAAATTAAAAGCGGTGGCCGATATCGTTTATTCACCTGAGCGGTTGAAAAAACCGCTGATAAAAGACGATGCCGGGAACTTTCAGGAAGCGTCCTGGGACGAAGCGCTCGACAGAATTGCCGAACGGCTTCATTACTTTAAAAAGGAAAGCGGCGCCCAATCCGTCTGCTGGCTCAGAGGGATGGCAGCAGACTGGGGTGCCCCCTGGGATTATGTCAATCGCCTGATGAACGCCTTCGGTTCGCCCAATGCCATCGGAAACGGTTCGGTGTGTCACGTGGGGCGTGAATTTGCCCATACGATTACCTGCGGCGCCATGACCGTCCCGCTGCTGCAAAGCGCCCGCTGTATCCTGGTCTGGGGCAAGAACGACCGGGATACCAATCCGGCCGCTGCCGAAGGGATTCTGCATGACAAACAAAACGGCGCCAAGCTCATTGTGGTCGACCCGATCAAAACCTACCTGGCCGCCAATGCCGATATCTGGCTGCAGATCAAACCGGCCCATGACGGCCTGCTGGCCATGGCCATGATTCATGAAATCATATCGCAAAAACGATACGACGCGGATTTTGTCGACAAATGGACTGTCGGCTTCGAACAGTTGAAGCAGTCGGCGGAAAAGTTTCCGGCCGAAAAGATCGCCAAAGATATTTGGCTGGATCCGGAAGCGGTTAAAGAGGCGGCCCGGGTATACGCGACGACCCGACCCGCCTGTATTGTCGACGGCAACGGTCTGGACATGCAGCTGGATACGTTCGATGCGACCCGCGCGGTCTGTATGCTAAGGGCCCTGACCGGCAATCTGGATGTCAAGGGCGGCGACTTCCTCCCACAGCCGGTGCCGGCCCGCAATATTCAGCTCAAAGACCGTCTGCCCAGCGGGGTAAGGCCCGTTACCGGCGATTACCCGCTGTTCAACGGATTTAACGCAACCTGGGGCAATCACGTGCAATCCTGCGTCGTGGACGCGATCCTGGATGAAAAACCGTATCCGGTCAGGATGCTTGTGTCGCAGTCCGGCAATCCGGTCGTGTCGCTGATGGATGCCAGCCGGGTGACGCGTGCGCTGGAAAAACTTGAATTTCTGGTTGTCATCGATATGTTCATGACGCAAACTGCCCGAATGGCCGATGTGGTACTGCCCGCCAGCAGCTGTTTTGAAAAGACCCAGCTCAATCGTGCCTACCTGCGCAACAGTCTGGTCCGTATTCAGAAACAGGTCATTGAGCCACTGGCGGAGAGCTGGCCGGACTGGAAAATCGTTTTTGAACTGGGCCGCAGAATCGGGTTGGGGAAAGAGTTCCCCTGGCGGACTGTAGAGGAAGCGATCAATTACCAACTGGAACCGGCCGGTATCACGGTGAAGATGCTGCGGGAAAGTACCGCCGGTGTTCGGGCCGCAGACATGCAGTTTGAAAAGTACAAAAACAATGGATTCAGCACTCCCACGGGGAAAGTGGAATTTTATTCCGACAAGCTCAAGGCAAACGGATTTGTACCGGTACCTTACGCCGATGGCTTTCTGGCGGAACCGATCAGCTTTAGCGATCAGCAGGACCGGTACCCGGTCCTGGGCATCAGCGGGGCCCGCGACAACCGCTTTACCCATTCCCAGTTTCACCGGATTCCATCGCTGTCCTTGAACCAGAAAGGTTGTGCCATCGATATCCATCGGGGTGACGCGAAAACTTACGGGCTTGCCGATGGCGACAAGGTCAGGGTGGAGACGCCTCGGGGCCGGATTGTGATGCCGGCCAAAATTTCCGAAGTCGTTCATCCGGGCTCGATCCGAATCGCCTGGGGCTGGGGTGATCTGAATCCGGATTACAGCCTGAATCGCCTGACCGACGATGACCGGCGCAACCCGATCATCGGTACGCCATCGGGCCGAAGTTTTATGTGCCGGATCTCAAAGGTGGAATAAAGACGAGTTCCTCTGTTCTGATAAGAACTTTCTTGAACTTGAACGAAATTGAACATTTTTCAAAGGTCTCGATACGTCACCTCCTACCGGATAACGGGACAGGTATCGGACTTCCAGCCGGCCAGTCCTCCGAGTACGACAATCAGATTGTCCCATCCCTGCCTCTGAAGCAGGCTCGCAGCGATCATAGATCTCAATCCGCTTCCACAGAATATATAGACCGGATGATCTTTCGGTACTTCGTCCATACGGAGCGGAAGCTGCGTAATGTGAATATTATGAGTGTGAGGCAGTGCCCCGGAGTTCTTTATTTCATCTTCACTTCGCACATCTAAAATCCAGGCAGGTCCTTTTTCATCGAGGTGGCAGCCCAATGCTTCTACAGCTAATGTCTGAATGGAATTGCTCTCCTTTCCTGCTGTATGCCACGACAGCATACTTCCTGAAAGGTACCCGGCGAGATTATCATATCCCAGTCGGATCAGGTAGCGAACTGCCTGTAGAGGATCATTCGTTTCATTTACAAGTAGAAGAGGCATATCGTAAGAAAGAAACCACCCGCCAAAACTGGGCAATCCCTCAAGCCAGATAGAAAGGGAGTTCGGTATATGTGCGGCACCGAAACCTACTTCCATTCTTGTATCAAGAACAATTCCGTTTTCGGATTTTTCCGCAAACTCACTCGCCGACAAAGGAGTGGGGATGGGAAGTGTTCCCAGAAGTGGCGCACCTTCAACATTTAATTTTTCCATCCGTCTGAAGTAAGGAGGGCGCTCCAGTTCTTTGGCAACATTGGCGATAAAATCATCTCTATGGGTATACTGAAGTTTAGGGTTGAGCCTTCGCTCCAATCCGATAGTCGTCAATGTTCGATCAGCGATGTCAGCGGCACAGACGGAACCTGCGCCGTGGCCGGGACAAACTATGATATAATCACCCAGTGTAAGAAGTTTATTAAAGAGGGTGTCATAAAGCA
This sequence comes from uncultured Syntrophales bacterium, assembly GCA_964650385.1. Lineage (GTDB taxonomy): Bacteria > Desulfobacterota > Syntrophia > Syntrophales > JADFWA01 > JAUSPI01. Next base: position 6,922 of record CAZYTP010000040.1, read on the forward strand.
GCCCGGCCATTTCTTCCTTTCTGTCCACTCCCACGAGATCCACCCTGCCGATATCGCCCGCAAAAAGTGTGTCTCCAGTAAAGACCATCCAGGGTGCGTCACCATGATCATATAAAAGGTAACTCATGCTTCCCGGAGTATGTCCGGGCGAGTGTATAGCCTCAAGCTTGCGATTTCCGATTTTCCATGTCTGTCCGTCTTTTGCAGGTTTTCCATAGCGATAGTCCAGCTGTTCATCGGCATGCCAGATTTCAGCACCTGTGCGCGAGGCCAGTTCCGTAGACCCGACAACATAATCCTCATTGCGATGTGTTTCCAGAATATGAGTTATGCGATAACCTTCCCTGGAAGCCTTATCAACGTAGATGTCGCAATCACGCCGGGGATCGATTACAACAGCTTCGTTTCTGTCACCAATGAGATATGAATAATGCGCCAGTCCTTTTGATTCTATCCGTTCAAATAACATTTCGACCTCCTTGCTATAATAGTAAATCTTTTATAAAGGTGTTATTTCATTTCCTTGCCTATCGGGGATTTTTCCCAATCACCGTGGGATTTGCAGGATATGAAGACCATTCGGTAAAACTTCCCTCATAGATCGTAACATTCGGGTAACCGAGATACCATTTGAGCAGGAGGAATTCATTGGTTGCCTCCCGACCGGTGCCACAAGAACATATGACCGTTTTACCAGGGCTCACACCATGGTCATCGAGTATTTCCCGTATTTGTTCATCCGGCTTGAGAAGACGAGTGTTGTCTTCATCCATCAGCTTTTTCCACGGCAGATTTATCGCGCCCGGTATATGACCCGGTTTAATCCAGGGTCCCTGCCCTTCGTAGATCTCGGGCGGACGTGCGTCCAGAAGGATGACATTTTTCCGATCTTTAACAGTCTTGAATTCTTCATACTCTACAAAATATTGTTCTTGCACTTCAGCGGTGAAATCGGTTTCCTCCACCACGGGAAAAACCTGCGTGAGCGACTTGCCTTCTTCTTTCCATTTTTCAAGACCGCCATCAAGAATATAGACATTCTTATGACCGAAACGGGCAAGACTGTATGCTTTCATTGTTTGTTCCAGCCCGTCACCCCACCCCTTGAAGGCACCGATACCCGTATAGACGACAACGAGTACGTCCGGCTTCAGACCTCCCCGTCTAAAGTAATGCTGAACAGCCTCAGGCGGTGCATAACGGGCAGGCAAACCCTTTAAGGGCACACGGTGTATTCCCTGATTCATATATACAGCTCCGGGTATATGCTCTTGAAAGTAATCGTGAACGTCCGGTTGTACGTCAAGTACCATTATATTTTTATCATATAAATGTTCATCCAGCCAATCCGTGGAGACCCATTTTACAATTCCCTGACCGTAAGGATATACTTTTTTCATGATTTCACCTTCCTTGTTCATCGATGTGTTTTAACGTGTCGATTCTTACTTTCCTTTTCGCCTTAATCTGAGCAATCCTGCGAGATTAAGCCTGCCCACACTTTTCGGTGTCGGAAATATTCCCTTTTTTGCCAATCTGACATCCTCTACAGAGTAAAATGCTTTCGGATTGAATCTCTGGACATGGCGAACAACATCTCCAAGATTCTTCCGTTTTATGGCGATAAATATAATCTTCACCGGACCCGTGGCACCCGTTGCGTCGATGCTTGTTATGCCGTACCCTTGTGATCTTAAAAAACGCATCAATTCGGTTGCGTCTTTCTGAGTAATGATCCGAACCATTACGGAACCCACAGCCATCATTTCCTCAATATATATCCCGACAAAATTTCCTGCAGCAAAACCGCTTGCATATGCGATGTAATAGAGAATGTTGTTTAAATTTTGCATAATCTGACCGATGGCAAGAAGCCAGATTAGAATTTCAAAGAATCCAAACAGCGGAGCCAGATATTTCATGCCCCTTGAAATATAAATAATACGAATCGTTCCAAGGGTCACATCAATAATGCGGGCACTGAAAATGAGAAGTGGAAGAACAATCCATTTGAATGTTTCCGAATCAAATAATGTTGAAAGAACGTCCATGGCACATTACCGCCTTTCTACGACACAAAATATGGAAAGCATCCTTTCCTTACATGATATTTACGCTTTAATCCATAGGTGAGCAACATCGGAGTCTTCAAATGACTCGTGAGCCATTACATGGCACCAGTGGCAGGTTGAATATCCTATGGAGAGGAAAGCCGGTTTATTCTCTTTCTCCGCTTTCTCAAACGCCTCGTTTTCCCAGGGATACCAGTCAACGGGGTTGGTTGCATGCTGAAGCAGGGATGGGCTTTTTTCATGAATCAAACGGGTATGGGATTTCGTATTATGCATTTTCACCTCACTATGTTTGTTATGGTGAAACTGTCGGAGGCAGGGCTTAAGAAAGCTTGTAAAAACAGGTATCGTCATCACTGTCATCTTATTTCTTAAATACCTCTTTTCTGGCCTGATACTTTTGAAGCGCCTCAGTATAAAGCTCTTGCTCTTCTTCAGTAAAAATAATCAGAGGAGGAACCTCCATGGGTTTTCCCTCAGGATCTAATGCCACCATAATGTAATAAGCGGTTAATGCCTTTTCTTTTGTCCCGGCGATAGGATCCTCACGCTCAATTTCCACTTTAACCCTGATGGAGGAGTGACTGATAAAAACAACTTTACCATGAATTAATGCCAAATCTCCGACACGAACAGGTTTCAAAAAATGAAGGTCATCGACCATTGCCGTAACTACATTTGAATTACAGTGGCGAACTCCAACTATGTAGGCGGCATTATCCATTAATTTCATTAACTCACCGCCATGAACATATCCGGCAGGGTTGGCCTGATCTGGCAACATCCATTGCGCCATGTTTACTTCGGAGTGACCGACGGTCCTGCCCTGTAACTCCGCACCGGCATCCAGGGCATCGGCAAGCTCGGCCAGTTGCTCCCCGTGCTTTTTTTCTACCCCGCTCATTTTACGAAAGAATGCTGCGATTTCGGTGAAGCCTTCCTTTTCCGCAATCTCTGCTGCTTCCGGATAATACTTTGTTGCCTCTGAATATTCAGCCGAAATAGCGGCCCGCAAATTTTCTTTCACGTCATCGACGCTGCCGATGAACGCCAGTTCTTGCTCAGCATGTTCCATTTCGTTTTTCGCGATCTGAAAAAAAATCTGGGCAATTTGCTCCATGCCTGCTTTACGGGCGGCATTACCAAAAGACAGATAATTAAAATACGCATGGAGTTCCCTGGAAAGCGCTTTTCGTAAAACATCTTCGGTTCTACTCCCTTTAAGAATCATCAATCTTCTCCTTTTTGAGTATGCCTTGATGCAGTTTTAGGCATAATCACCCGCTTAATTTTTACCTTTATATTCTATGTTTTAAAATCAAGTATATCCTAATTATTTATAAGAACTTGCCTCAGCTTTAAGGAAGTAAGGAAAAATGGGTATTGTATGTCAAGGCGAGTTAACCGGAAGATGTTGCGCCGGCACTACAGCCCCTTTTGATGCAAGTACCGAACTTTACCACCGAGGAATTGTCCTATTAAAAATGTGCTTATCAGTACCAGAAATGTAGTAAAATGCCATCCAATCCCTGCCAAAATACGAATACAGACGACCAAAGGAACGGGAATATGCACTGCCAGAAACCAGGGCAGCGAAAATTTCTTAACCCCTGCTCGCCAGAAGCCAAACGGAAGGTTCAGAAGCAAAACCGAAAGAGCTACTATCCATAAATCATGCATAACGTTAATTGTAGGTCAACTAGCCCAGATGGCTTTCAAAACGGGATTTATTTTTCAAAAAGATCGATTAATTCTTGAACTTTCGATTGGTGGAATCGCTCTTCATTCGCTAAACGTTCAAAAATTGCTTTGTATTCCGGATGATTTATCCTGCCAAGGACATATAGATAACCCTTTTCCATTTCTTTTTCCATGGTGAGTATCTGCTGAAAATAGTCACTGAAGGTCTCTTTAGTAAACATCTTTCGGGTCCTCTTCGGTTCTCTGTAGTAAGGCCTCCATGAATTTCTTGTGTACGATATTGGATTTAACGAGAAATTCGATAGTTTTTCTTGCTTCCGCAATGTCCGATTCGGAGAGACCGCTTCGTAAGATGAGCACCTTTAAATGTCCAAAGTAAACATTCGTAGCACTTTCTTCCCGTCTTATACTTTCCTGGATGCACTTGAGCAATTCTTCTTTTCTCATCGCGTTAGGTTCCGTATCCAGTCATGGGAACGAGAACTATTGTTTCTCACGCTATCGATATATTCTATATCATTATCGCTGTTGATTCGCCAATCCAACTTTTTCTTTACCTGAAACCAGACGATCCCCCGTAGACCCCACTGCCGGGCGGTTGCAAGCGCCTCCCTGACCCATTGACTCTTGTTTCCACCCTGAGTGACACTTGCTGTTTCAAAGATAATGACAGGCTTGCCGGGCGCTATGGTTGCCAGCTCAGCGTGAACATTCCTGAAGATATTTTCAAAAGATTTCCACTGGCTTTTCCAGCCGTCCTTTTCTATTGTTTGTGTCGTACCCCAGTTGTAACCATCTATTCCTACTATGTCGACATAATCATCACCCGGGTAAAAATTGGCTGCACGATTCCAGCCGGCTGTCGGATCATAGGAGGTATTCGGAACAGACTCCGCATTAGGACAGAAGACCCAGAGCACATTTTTTACATCCATATTTCTGAATATATTAACAACATAGTGAAATATCTTTTTGTAAACAGCGGGGCTTTGATGTCCGTAGTCGGATTTTTCCGTGCCCCAGTGGTAGCGCTCAATATTCATCTCGTGGGCAAATCGAATCATCAAGGGCCTGCCACATGATTTTGCCTGCCTTGCGAATTCAGCAATGTATGAATCATACTGGCCGGCCATAATCGCATGGTGGGAAATCGTAATTTCCGTAACACCTTCGTAATACACGGGTTCCCATGTGAGGCAGGGGATGGCCCCTTCCTGATATATTGCCTCAAGAGTTTCACCGGGGAAGTCCGCCGTATTCTGTTTTTCCTGGGAGGGCCACTGGAGGAAAAAAACAATGATCGAAGCATTCAATCCCGTTTCTTTCTTGACGGTTTGCAATTTTTCAAGGGTGATTGGGTGCCCGTCAAGGGCAAATCCCCAGAGAGGTGCTTCCATTGATGACTGATATGCCTGCACCTGATGACAGACCAGTGACAAAAACAGCATCAGTATAATGAATATGGTTGTAATATTATGAAGAAGTCTTGTGTTCATTTCTGACCACTTTCATCGGGTATATTAAAGTAAAATACGGACGATAAGATAATCAGGTGATACAAGCACCATAGCATATTGACGATCAGAGCTCCAGTTGGATTCTGTTCGTAATAGAGCCTGTTCAAACCCCAGATAATTGCGGCGAAGCTGACGGTAATGAGAAAAAGTTGAGCCCAGATATCTTTGAGTGGAAGAGCTACACTGCCTGTTTTTGGCGTGATGACAAAGCTTCCCTTTATTCCAAGCAGTGCAAGTATTGAAGCCTTGATATAAACGGGGAAGGTAACAGCCATGAGGAGCTGCCCGGTAAAGATATCTTTTATAGTGTAATTACGTTCCTTAAGAGTCCAGAAAAAGGTTGAAAGAGTTATGGCAATATAGGGAAGAAAGAACAAAATGTACACTTCCGGCCTGGCAAAGTAACTGGGTACGTTTGTAAAGAGGTAAAGGATTGGACAGAGTGCAAGAATCAGAAAAACAGGGCCAATGAAATAATGGGTGCTCGAAAGAAAATATTCCCACCACTTGACGGGTGTAAGTTTCCCCGGATGCCTCGCAAAGTGTGAGATAACCTGTCGGAGAAGACCAATTGTTCCAAGTGCCCATCTGAATTGCTGTTTAAAGTAACCGCCTAAATCTTCCGGGCCCATTCCAAAAGCCATAACCCTGTTGAGATAGGCGGATCTCCAGCCGTTTAGGTGGAATTTTAAAGAAGTCGCAAAGTCTTCCGTTACCGATGTTTCGTCGAATCCACCAACATCCATGAGTGCCTCCCGTCTGAAGATAACGTTGGTGCCGCAACAGAACATGGCGTCCTGAGTGCTTTTACCCTCGCAGATATATTCATAGAATACCGCCTGCTGGAGACCTGATGCACGGGCAATGCGATTTGTCTCAAAGTTTGAGTAGTACTGGGGAGTTTGAATAAAGGCAAGCCTTGAAGTATGCTCCATTATAGCAACCAGAGGTTCCGCAAAGTTGGGAAAGGGGTTTTGGTCAGCATCGAAAACGATGATGTATTTTTCCTTTTCGTGATGCTTGTCTTCTGCGAAGTTTTGGAATTCGAATCCCTCTTTCTGATTGCCTTCAAGAAAGTCGAGGAAGTCATTGATCATACCTGCCTTCGCTCCACGCCACTTTCGCCTGAAAAGATTTACGCCAATCCTCCGGCAAAGTTTGTTGATTTCTTCTCTGTAATCCTGCGTTTTCAACTGGTCATCACCTGGCAGACCATAACGAGTATCGTCAAGGAAATAGATATATTTGTTCGGGTAAGTGAGATTATAAAAGCTGACTAACGTATCCTCAATAACGTCAAGGGGTTCCTTGAACGAGGATACAATAATTGCAATCGGAGGGAATGATGTCAGCGGGGGTAACGGGTCTTCCGGCACCACCGGTGATTTTTTACCGCTGGTAACATGAACAATTTCCAGAAAATATCCGATTCCGTGCATCAGGATAAAAATTTCCGCAAGAAGAAGAAACAGAGCAAGTATTTTTTCATACCACAAATAATCAGCAATGATGAACAGGAATGTTCGAACCATAAGATAAGAGATTGCGAGAATTATAGCTGCAAAAGGCAGTATTATGAACACCATTGATTTGATAGATATTTTCTTTTGCATTTTATTCATAACTTTTAAAACTGGTACTTAATAGTACCCCAGGCACCTTCAGCATCCCAATCGTCTGAACGGTGAATCATTCCTTCGATACCAACTGTCCAGTGATTATAAAATTCGTAGTGCCATTCTCCTTTCAACTGTATTGAAGAATTTCCCTCTGAGTTTGATCCGAATGACACACGGACATCATAAAAATGGAGCTCACTGCCGCAAAAGAAGAGTTTTGAAACATCATGATACCATTCCAGGGTAATATCGCCACCCAGATGGTTTTGAGGTGTCCAGTACGGATGAGTAATATCAATCAGATTGTTACCGCTGTATCGGTATACGTTTTGCTCGTTTGTATCACGGTATTCTCCGGAAAAGATGACCTTGAATATCCCGGGGTGGTCCGTAACGGCATAACCGATTCCAAGAGAATGAAATTGGCCGTCGTTGTTGTCGCTGTAATCTATATATCTGGCCTTACCGCTTACTTCCAGCTTGCGGTTCAGGTTCGATTGAGCAGAAATCCACCACGTATCGGCCCGGGTTCCCTGTTTGATACCGAAATAATTATACAGTTCGTCAGTTTTAACGTAACCAATACCTGTCTCTACATAATCGCTCAGGTTAAAAAAGAGACTGGCATGCCCCGTATCTGTTGTGCCGAAGTTACCGTCATTATAATTTTTATTGGTCCAGCTTACTTCCCCTTTCATATAGGGGTTAAAGATTCCTTTTAATTGAAGGGAAAAACCATGGGCCTTATATGATTCACCTGTGAAAGCAGGGTGTTCTATCCAGTTATGTACTTTGAATGTCGCATGATTACGGCAGTAAAAGGGGATATCAAAGATAAGGTCAGTCCGGTTTCTGGTAATTCCGGCCAGATCTCCCCGCCCCTTTTCGTTCCAGTATGAATGATCGAGCTGTAAAAATGGATTGCTCCTGATTTCTTGCCGCTTTAATGCCAGGCCCGCAAGGCTGTGCCGAGGATCAATGTTGAGCAAATGTTTGTAAGTCCGTGCCTCTCTGTCGCATAAGCCCTGAGCGCATTCGACCTGGGCATAATCAAAAAGTGCCTCTTCGTTGCCCGGCTCAAAACATAGGAGCTTTTCATAAATGTCCATTGCCTGGGTATATCTTTTATTCCATCCAAGATCCTTTGCCTTCATCTCCAGCGATACGGCTTTTTGAATCTTAAATAACGGGATGAGATCAACAGCAGCCAGTTCAACCTGTTTTTTATTATCCGGAGAAAGAGATTTCTTTATGTTTTTGAAGTTATTGGTGAAAATTTCATATCCCTCATAGACACTCTCTTTTTCCACACTCTCTTTTAACCCCTCAATTTCTTTTGTTAAGGCTTTGATTTTTAAAACGTCGGATATGGGAGACAGGATCGTGGCAAGCTTTTTATCAACAGACGGGGTAAGCATATTCTTGTAAGTTTCCATTGCGCAGCCGTGCATTTTTCCCCACATCGCGGTCCTGGCTTTTTCCTTTTGAGGAACCGGATCCGCCGGATTCAGCTTGCGGATCTTTTCATAAAGATCAATCGATTCGCCGTACTTTCTTGACCACCCCAGAGCACGTGCCGTGTTTATTAAAATCTTTGAATTATCCGGGAATTTTTCAGAAAGAGATTTGAAAAGTTTTATCGAAGCATCATATTGCTTATCTATGGCCAGCACTTCGGCCAGACCTGTAATGGCAGGAAAATATTCAGGGTCACTCCCCATCGCCGCCTTGTAAAAGGCAATGGCTTCCTTGTTGTATCCATTAGATGCATATAGTCGTGCCCATGTTTCCAGGTTTTTGGGAGATTTAGCATTTGACTTCAAAGAATTATGAACGAATTCATCTGAAACCACCCTGTCGAATCCTGCGTGGTAGAATTGAATTTCCGGATTCTCCGGGTCAATTTCGTACGCCATTTTAAAGTATGCCGCGGCCTTTTCGGGATTTCCCTCTTTCATGTATAATTTACCGGTGGCCAGATAAGCCGAAGCTCTATGAGGGTGTACGGTAGCTAAACGCTCATAAATCTTTAAAGCTTTGTCGAAGTGCTTTAAATATACCAGTGCATGCCCCTGTAAGAATAACGCTTCAGTATTATCGGGTGCGGCCATGGTGATTTTACTCGCATACGAAATACTCTCGTTAAATTTCTTTTCCTGAAGTTTAAGTTTTGCCAGCTCAAGGAGAACTTTTTCCGTTTCTACATTTTGGAGGAGAAGTTTGCGATAAATTCCCTCTGCTTCCTCGTATCGCTGAGAACTAGCCAGAATGGAAGCCAGCTTTAAGACTGTTGCATGTGCTTCGGGATGATTTTTTATGTAATTTCTGTAAATTTTTTCTGAACGGTAAAAATCACCCCAACTATTCATGCGATCGGCGAAACGAAGCAGAAGTTCTTCGTCATGATTTTTCATATCCAAGGCTCTAATATATAGGTCACGACACTGTTTTGCGTGTCCCAGCTGTGCTTCAATATTCGCTGCTTCCACGAGAAGTTCGGGATTATCAGGATTTTCTTTAATGAGGATATTGTATTCGCTGACAGCTTCATTTAAATTTTCATTGTTGTATGAAAGAATTCGCGCGAGAGCCAGTCTGGCGTCAAAATCACTGATCATGTAGGAAGGAGAAACAATGCTCGATCCGTGTGACTGATTTGCAAGGTTCAAAGCTGCCCGGTATTCTGAGCTTGATCCGTGTGACTGATTTGCATAAGTCAAGGCTGCCCGGTATTCCGATGCTATAGCAGCTTGGCCTGGATAAGAGAGTACCCATAAAAAACAAAAACAAAGAAAGAGTAACATCCCTTTTTGCAGCGAATTATGCATGTTACTATCAGGTTTCATGGGATAAAAATTAGTATCTTCCATTACTTAAGGGTTTTCCTCAATTCTTTTATCGCTTCGGGATACCTGCCTGCCCAGCTCAGTACAAATGCATACTTTCTTCTGACTTGAATGTCATCAGGTCTCGACTTTAAAATTGTTTTGTATTCGGCAAGGGATTCATCGTAGCGTTTCAACCAGCTTAACATCTCGGCCAGCCTCAGCCTTACTCTATCATCTTCAGGGTGCTTCTCTAAATATCCGGTATACAGCGGTTCTGCTTTTTTATAATTCTTTTGACTTATATAAAAATCAGCTAAAAGAACTTTTGTTTTTTCATCAATCGCATCGTTTGGGACGCGCTTTAATTCAATCAGTGCCTCATCCGGCTTTCCCCACCAGAAGAGTACATTGGCCAATTCTATTCTTACTTTATGAATGGCCGGCTTTTCCTGGATGACTTTTCTGTATTCCGCGACCGACTCGTCATATTTTTTAACATAACTCAAAACTTTGGCAAGCTCCCATCGGGCCATCCAATCCGGGATTTCTCCGGTAATGTTCCCCGTTTCCGGTATTGAACCCTTTGTCCGCATTGAGGAGAACATCTTCTGTGGGGCAGGATTTACCGCGTTCTCGGACCCGTTTATCAACGACACGTCTGAAATAATTAATGTAAAGATGAGTAAAGCTGCTGCAAAGCCGATACGTAAAGGTTTATCTATACATAGTTTCATTTCTTTTCCCCCAGCACCTTCCTGTATTCATTAATGGCGTCCTCGAATTGTCCGCTCCACGTCAGGATTCTCGCCAGATATATTCGAGCCAGACGTGTATCTGGTCCCGTTTCAAGAAGTAGCTTAAGCAGATCGATTGCCGTATTGAATTGACCTTGTTCCGCGTAAACATAAGCCAGTTTTATTACGGCTTCCTGATTTTCAGGTTGGATTTTTATTAATTTTTCGTAAACTGACGATGCTTTATCGTAGTGTCCGGTTACAATATATGAAATTCCGAGGTGCCGTAAAACTTCCGGTTTTTTGAAATCGAAGTTTGTCAAAGGTTCATAGTATGTAATGGCCTTTGAATATTCTTTTTTGAGGAAATGGTTTTCTCCCTTGCGGAAAAGAACCCATTGCGGCTTGAATACATGATAAGCGGCGGTGGTAAGGAATGCCACGGATACAAAGAAAATTATGAAGAAAAATCGTCTCATAAGGTACCGTTCCATTCCTCCCCCATGTAGTAAGAATCTGCTCTTACTTTAGATAAGTATAGGGGAATGGCGGTGTATGTGAAGCTCCCCGCCCACAGGGCGGGGCTTCCCGGTAAGGAATTTATTTGTTTTATATTGCGCCCCTTACCCCGCCTACGAGGCGGGGCTTGCGGGTGCGCTCCCGGTCAAGGCGAGGTAACCGGAAGATGTTGAGCCGGCATTGATTTGGCTACGACGGGCTTGAAAAACGGAGGTCCCGAGGGGCCGGACGGATGACATAATGCGCATTCGACGAAGGGGGCAGCCCCCCTTTTATGGCATCTTTGGCAAAGAGTCATCGCCGAGCGGGCCTTTACCGGCAGCATGGATAACAGCAAAAACTGCTTTTAAGTAGAGCGAAGTACGGGGCTTAAGAGGAAAAGAACAACAAGGTTCGTCGTGATACCGTCCGATATGTATGGAAGATCTGACTGTTCGAATGCAGAGTGAGGCTGTGCAAAAAGATTTCTATATTAATTTTCTCTGGCCCATTTGTCTTACGTTATAAACTGAAAAAATGTGGAAATCAAGAAAAATTAGGTGGAGTTAGTTATATGGCAATTACAGTGCATAGAGCTGTTTTTTCTTCAGTGGTGCCGGAGTACGCTAAAAAATTACAGGCCCCGGTAGACTACCCGGCCCGGTCGGCGGGGTGGAGCCGACGGGGTTTCGTCGGGATATCCCATCGGTATCACCGCCACCAGGTTCAGGTCATCCACTCCCAGAAATCGATTAATCTCAGGGGCCACGTACACCGGACCTGTCATCCAGCAGCTTCCCAGTCCCTCGGAATGGGCCACCAGGAGCAGATTTTGAATGGCTGCGGACACATTCTGGTAACCGGTGGCGTCCTTTAAGTTCGATGGCTCAAAGTAGGCGCAGACCACGACAGGAGCATCGCCCAATTTCTGGAAAAAACTGCGGGTGGCCTTGACGACCTTGGGTTTTTCGGTAAAAATTTTCTTCAGGTATGGCTCGAGGTTCTGGATGCTGCCGGAGCAGATACGGACAAGCTCCTCTTTAGGTTCTCCGGCCACAACATAGAATTTCCAATTTTGCCTGTTCATACCGGAAGGCGCCCATAGCGCAACCTCAAATATTTTTTCCATAAGCTCTTTCGCAATCGGGACTTTTTTGAATTTGCGAATACTTCTTCTTTCTTTGATGGCCTCGTAGAGATCCATGTTTTTGATCCTCCTTTTCTAATGATTGCTGGGTGCTGCTTTCGGGTGAACTTTCATTTTCCATAGTAGAAAACAACTCTTTAAAACTCAATAAAAAATAGAAAGATGTCATAGCAGGCTGTCCGAAAATAGGTCTTCATGTCATTTCGACCAAAGGGAGAAATCTAAAACCGACGTATTTTCGATATAATAAGATTTCTCGCTCCGCTCGAAATGACAACTTTGGCGTGTTTTCGGACAGCCTCTTATGAAGCTTGTGGATCAGATTTGTCACAAGACCTTTTTCAGAGAGCTTAAACTGCATCTTGATTTGACATTTTAATACGTCAAACATATAGTGCATATAAGAATTATTCGGGCAACGGCCCCAAGGATGTGACTCTAATGAAAGAAGAAAGGGTATTTTTCAGAAGTGGAAAGCTGAGTATCCAGGGTCTTTATGCTTCTTCCGATGGGGAGAAGGGGGTGGTTATTACGCATCCCCATCCTCAGATGGGTGGAAGCATGAGAAATAACGTAGTTGATACCCTTGTTTCGACCTTTTATCAAAACGGATTTTCAACCCTGAGGTTCAATTTCAGAGGTGTGGGGCTAAGTGAGGGTGCCTACGATGATGGTATTGGTGAAAGGGAAGATGTGAAAGGGGCGATTGATTTTCTTGCTGAGAAAGGCAAAAAAAATATATTTTTAACAGGTTATTCCTTTGGGGCGTGGGTCAATACAAGGTTGCTTGCAAATCAGGATTTCCTCTCCGATGCAATCATGATATCTCCACCGATAGATTTCGTAGAGTTTGATTTTTCCGGTCTGGAAGGGAAGGTAGGCCTTGTTATCTGTGGAGACAGGGATCAGTTCTGTCCGGTTACTCGTTTAAGGAGAATAGCTGAAGAAATAGGTTGCAGGCTTGAGATAGTTAATGAAGCTGACCATTTCTATTTTGGAAGAGAAGATGGAATAAACAGCTATCTCAATGACTATCTGGTGACAACAGAAAAGGGTTAGCGTGCCTGCTAACCCTTTCTTTTTTTACTGTTTCATTCCCGGAGACGTATGGTCATGGCGAATGTGTACAGGTTTCCAATGCGCGGGTACATGGGATTAGCGTTAATTGCCGTCGGCTGGCCCCTTGCCTGGGTGAGGCCTGATGGTGTCCGGTATCTGTGGGAAAATGCGTTCTTTTTCCTCTGGATAGGATATATCCTTGTTGTCGATGCGTATAACTGGAAACGTAGAGGCACATCGCTTTTCAGCCGGAGTCCGAAGGCCTTTGTCTGTATGTTTCTGCTTTCCATTCCGGGGTGGTGGCTCTTTGAGTTTTTGAATCTTTTTCTTCAGAACTGGCACTACCTGTACAATCGCCCCGTGGGTTCGCTCGAATATGCCGTTCGGTCTTCTATCCATTTCAGTATTGTTATTCCCGCCGTTCTCTCTACTGCGGAACTATGGGGATCATTTCACCGCCTTGCCGGTTCGGTACGGTGGCGGATGCTTACCGTCACTAACCGGAGACTTGTTGCCTTTATTCTCGCCGGTATGGTGATGCTCGTTTCAGTTATCGCTTTTCCGTGCTACTGTTTCCCCCTTGTATGGGTGAGTCTTTATCTTATTTTTGATTCACTGAACACGTTACTCGGAGCGCCCTCTCTGTTGCGGTACCTTGAAGCGGGAAACTGGCGTCCCGTCCTTTCACTCGCTTTAGGGGCGCTGACCTGCGGTTTCTTCTGGGAGATGTGGAATTTTTATTCCCTTCCCAAGTGGGTCTATACGATTCCTTTTGTGGATGTACTTCATATCTTTGAAATGCCCGTCTTGGGGTATTTCGGTTATCTGCCATTCGGCCTCGAAGTCTACGCCCTTTACATTCTGTTAATTGATATATCCGGGTTAAAAAGAACTTCGTTTTACGGTGGTGAAGGTTATGTTCAGCTTTAGAGGGCGAGAGAGGATAGATTTAACTTTCACGACTCATCCCCCTAAATCCGATATTAAGGTTTGAATTAGCGGGAAAATGATTGAAAAAACCT
>CAZYTP010000041.1:0-4883 GCA_964650385.1 uncultured Syntrophales bacterium
TTATGAAGTTACGATAGAGCATTTTCTGTCCAAGTTTCTTGATGAACCACAGTCTGATTTACCTCTCATCTTCCGTCAGTTTGATTTGGACCCGGGCCGGGTCAAGAAGGCGCTGGAGGAAACCCTTGAGGAATTCAAGACCGGAAATGCGGCGAAGCCGGTTTTTTCTCCCCTCCTGATAGAACTTGTACAGGATGCCTGGATGATTGCCTCAATTGACCTCGGTGAAAAAACGATACGTTCCGGGGCCATTCTGCTTGCCTTTTTATCAAAACCCACTTTTTTTGCCTCGGGCCGGTATGTGGATCTTTTAAAGACCATTGGCCGGGAGGCCCTGACGGCACAATTCTGGAATATTACCAAGCAGTCTGTTGAAGAGAAGACAGCGACGGCATCTCCCGGAGTGAAAGAGGAGGCAGAAGGGAAAGCCGTAGCGGGAGCTGGTACGGCCATCGGCCGGTTCTGTTCGGATTTTACCCAGCGTGCAAGGGATGGAAAGATCGATCCCGTCTTCGGCAGGGATCATGAGATTCGCCAGATGATTGATGTCCTTGCCCGGCGGCGCAAAAACAATCCTATCTGCGTCGGTGAAGCGGGTGTGGGAAAAACCGCGGTAGTAGAAGGTCTGGCCCTGCGCATTACCCAAGATGATGTACCGGACATATTAAAGGATGTAACCATATTGAATCTCGATATGGGGCTTCTTGAGGCAGGAGCAGGTGTAAAAGGCGAGTTTGAAAACCGCCTCAAAGGAGTGATCAACGAGATCAAGTCCTCGGAAAAACCTATAATACTGTTTATTGATGAGGCCCATACTCTCATCGGTGCGGGCGGCCCTGCAGGCGGTGGTGATGCCGCGAATCTCTTGAAACCGGCTCTGGCCCGGGGTGAGCTGCGGACCGTAGCGGCGACGACCTGGAGTGAATACAAGAAATATATTGAGAAAGATGCCGCCCTGGCACGCCGCTTCCAACCCATAAAGCTGGAAGAACCGAGCGTTGAAACTACCACGCTGATTTTGAGAGGCCTCAAGGAAAATTACGAAAAGGCCCATAAAGTAATCGTCAGGGACGATGCGATTAAGGCGGCAGCAGATCTATCCGACCGTTATATCTCCGGGCGTTATCTGCCGGACAAGGCCGTTGATCTTCTCGATACGAGCTGTGCCAGGGTCAAAATTAATATCACGGCCAAACCGGACATACTCGAAGACAAGGAACGGAGTATCCAGGCTCTGGAGCGTGCAAAGGCCGCCTTAGAGCGGGATCAACTCAATGAGGTTCCCATTGACGAAGACGAACTGGCTGAGGCGATAAAAAAGATCGACAGCCTGACCAAAGAGGCATCGGAACTGAAAGAAAGGTGGCTCAAAGAGCAGGAGGCAGTCGGGAAGGTTCTGGAATTGAGAGCAGCTCTCCAGAAAATTGGCGAGACAGGCGAGGATAAGAAGAAGAAAAAGAGTCTGAAGAAGGAGATGAAAAAAGCTGATCAGGCCCTGGAAAAACTTCAGGGGGATTCCCCGCTCATACGCATTGAGGTAAATCCAGACGTGGTTGCCAAAGTTGTTTCCGACTGGACCGGTATACCACTGGGTAAGGTCCTGCGTGACCAGGCACAGAATATACTGAAGTTTCAGGATATGCTCAAAGAAAGAATTAAGGGGCAGGATCACGCCCTCAGTTCTGTGGATGAAGTCATCAAGGCATCTAAGTCCGGTTTAAGGGATCCCGTCCAGCCACTGGGGATATTCCTTCTGGTCGGTCCTTCCGGCGTGGGTAAAACTGAGACAGCCCTCGTTGTTGCCGATATCCTTTTTGGCGGGGAAGATTCAGTCGTAAGTGTTAATATGAGTGAATTTCAGGAAAAGCATACCGTGAGCCGCCTCATCGGTTCACCCCCAGGTTATGTGGGATATGGAGAAGGCGGCATGCTGACGGAGGCTGTACGCCGTAAACCTTATTCCGTTGTACTCCTTGATGAGGTGGAAAAGGCCCATCTGGAGGTGATGAATCTTTTTTACCAGGTATTTGATAAAGGTGTCCTGTCTGATGGTGAAGGTAGGGTCATTGACTTTAAAAATACGGTTATCTTTCTGACAAGCAACCTGGGTACGGATGTAATTACGGAAATGACCAAAGGAGATGAAACTCTGCCTGACGATGCAATCATGGGTGCGGTAAGACCGATATTATCACAGCACTTTAAACCGGCACTCCTTGCACGTATGACAGTGATTCCATTTTATACTTTAAGGGCCAACGCCATGAAGGGCATTGTGCGTCTCAAATTAGACAAGCTTGCCGATCGACTTATGCAAAATAATAAAATGAAACTCATCTACACTCCGGCAGTAGTTGACCAGATCACAAATCGGTGCACGGAAGTAGAAACCGGAGCCAGAAATATCGATTATATCTTGAGTGGCAATATCATGCCCCGTATGTCCCAGGAAATTCTGTCGCATATGACGGAAGAGGGCATGCCTTCGGAGGTTCACCTCGATCTGAACAAGGACGGATCGTTCAAGATGAAGTTTAAGACAGAGTAGTGCAAACAGCAGAACAAAACTTTATCTTTGTATTACTAACGCAGGGCTAAAGTGAAGCTCCCCGCCCACAAGGCGGGGCTTGCCCCACAAGGAGGGGCTTCCCGGTAAGGAAATCGAAGATTCATGAGCCGAAGGCGAATAATATATTCCTTTTGTATTGTGCCCCTTACCCCGCCTAAAAGGCATGGCTTGCGAGTGCGCTCCCGGTCTCGCCCTACATTAGCTCACCTTTGCAGGATCGAAGACTTGGTCCTGCATAATATAATTTATACAAGAGAGGCATGAGATGGATTACTTACATAAGAAAAAATTCGATTTTGTATCTTCTGCTTTGCCGGCAGACACATTCGGCGTGGTGCGGTTCAAGGGAACCGAGGGATTTTCCATGTGCTATGAGTTTGAAATAGATCTGGTCTCCAAAAATGCGGAGATAGACCTGACAACGGTCCTCAAAAATCCGGTCTCCTTCACCATATTGCGTGAGGATGGAGACATCCCCTTCCATGGTATCCTGGCACAGTTTGAACAGCTCCATGAAATGGATGAACACGTTTTTTACCGAGCCGTTCTGGTTCCGAAACTCTGGTGGCTTTCCCTGACCCATCACAATCAGGTCATTTTGAATAAGACCGTTCCGGAAATCATTGAGGAAGTTTTAAAAGATGGCGGGCTGACATCACTCGATTTTGAATTCAAACTGCAGAAAAACTATCCCAAGTGGGAGTACATCTGCCAGTACCGGGAGAGCCATCTGAATTTTGTTTCCCGGTGGATGGAACAGGAAGGGATGTATTATTACTTTGAACAAACTCCGGAGGGAGAAAAGGTGATCATTACCGACACGAAGATAGCACATACGGACATGCCCGAAGGGAAGACCATGTATTATTCCCCGCCGTCGGGTTTGTCCGAGCTTCATCGTGAAGAGGTGATCCACGCTTTTATCTGCAAGCAGAAGATGCTTCCTAAAACACTCCGGCTCAAAGATTACAACTACCGTACACCTTCTCTGGAAATTTCAGGCAATGCCGAAGTTTCAGCACAAGGCAGGGGGGAAGTTTATATCTATGGGGAACATTTTAGAACCCCGGATGAAGGGAATAGTCTTGCAAAAATCCGTGCGGAAGAACTCCTCTGCCAGGAGAAACAGTTTCACGGCGAGAGCACCATCCCTTACCTGAGGCCTGGATATCTCTTTGACCTTGAAGACCACTATCGTAGGAGTTTCAACCGGAAGTACCTGACTATTGAACTGGAACACGATGGGAGCCAGACAGCCTTTCTCCTGGCCGGTATTCAAAAAGGGCTTTCCGAAGTGGAAGAACAGCCCTATTATCGGAACAATTTTGTATCCATTCCTTCCGATGTCCAGTACCGCCACGAGCGTAAAACAGAAAAACCCCGGTTTTATGGAACTTTGAATGCAAAGATAGATGCCGCAGGGAGCGGCAAATATGCGGAACTGGATGACCAGGGTAGATACAAGGTTGTCTTGCCCTTCGATGAAAGCGGAAGAAAGAATGGCAAGGCATCAGCGTACTTTCGCATGGCGCAGCCCTATGCGGGGACAGACCACGGAATGCACTTTCCCCTTCACAAGGATACCGAGGTGCTGCTGACCTTTATCGACGGAGACCCAGACAGGCCGATTGTTAATGCGGCCGTACCCAATCCGGAACACCCGAGCCAGGTTACATCCGGCGACCAGACCATGAGCAAGATCACCACCAGCGGCGGGAATAAAATCCACATGGAGGATGAAGAGGGCAACCAGAGGATACTTCTCCAGACTCCTTCGGCAAATACTTTCCTTCGCCTGGGTTCGGTTAACGATCCACCGATGGATCATGGGAATGCAGGTTTCGAGGGCGTTCATTTGTATACGAAGGGAGATCTCGATATCAAGGCGGGTTCTCGGGGCACGGTTCTTTTGGGGAACTCAATGGCAAGTGTTGCTGGATTGGAAAATAACATCGTCGGGGGAGATTATAATCACGTTGTCGGTGGAATGAGTAATCAAGTTGTTACTGGAATAAATACTCAACTCTTCTTGATAGATCATAACAAAATCGTTATGGGAGGAGCATTGAATGCTACACTCGGAATGGGGATCATTTTTAAGATGGGCGGAAGTGTTGAGTTCAAACCGTTGCACACCCAGTTCAGGGAACAGACGATTAAAATTAACGGGCAAACGGTTAAAATAAGTGGAGATCGCGTGAATATTACCGGTGGCACAACCACTGTCGCGGGTAATAACACCACGGTGAGCGGGGACGATACCACGGTGAGCGGGGGAACTACCACTGTGGCCGGGGACACTACCACGGTGAGC
>CAZYTP010000041.1:4983-20956 GCA_964650385.1 uncultured Syntrophales bacterium
CACTACCACGGTGAGCGGGGACACTACCACGGTGAGCGGGGGAACTACCACCGTGACCGGGGACGATACCACGGTGAGCGGGGGAACTACTACTGTATCTGGACTTGTTACTATGATTTAGGATCACCATGAAAATATTCAAAAAAAACGATCATTCTCTTTTGATCAAGGCCTTCGGGATAAAGGATACCCTCTATCTTGCGACGACGATTCTTGTTTTCTTCGATCTGACCAATCCCGATGACCCGCTTACTGAGCAGGAGCTCTGGAAGACCATCCCCGATCAACTGGGTCAGGGGGGTGTCCTGGATATGGCCATGCCCAAACCGAGGGGAGAGGTGCTTGTCACCGGAAAATGCTTCGCGCCGAGGGATACGAGCCGCCCGGCAGCGCAGGTGTCGTTTCGGGTAGGGGACGTGCGAAAGTCCCTGGACATTTTCGGCGACCGTTACTGGAAACGGACCGGCGGCGTGAGTGTCATCTCCGATCCGAGGCCATTCAAAGAGATGGAGATTTCCTGGCAGAATGCCTTCGGCGGAGAGGGATTTGAGAAAAATCCACTGGGTAAAGGAATTAAACCGGTCGTGATGGAAGACGGCAAGTCCCTCATACCGCTTCCGAATATCGAAGATCCCGAACATCTCATCGGTTCTCCCTCCGACAGGCCTGAGCCTGCCTGCTTAGGGCCTATTGATCTCATGTGGCCCCAGCGTTTCAAAAAACAGGGCACCTACGACGAGAAATGGCAAAGGGAGCGCTGGCCCCATTTTCCCGATGACATGAACTATGAATTCTTCAATACAGCGCCGGAAGATCAGTTTATCACGGGATCTTTTGCCGGTGATGAAACCATAGAAATCCTAAATATGCACCCCGATATGCAGGTCATCAATTCCCGTCTTCCCCGGGTCCGTGTGCGTTGCTTTGTTACCAAAAAGAAATCTCTCAAGGCGGGTCATGAAGAGGATGAGATCTTTCAGGAGGCCACGACCCATGTTGATACGGTATGGCTCTTCCCCGCTATATTGCGCGGCGTGGTCATGTACCGCGGCACGACGGAGATCCTGGATGACGAATACGCCGATGTCAGCCGGATATTTCTGGCCTCGGAAAATATGGCGGACGAACCTCAATCCATAGAATATTACCTTGAAGAACAGAAAAAGGTCCTGGATCGGATGGTTCCTATTGATCCCGCGCCCCTTGAGGCTGCCAAGAAAAAAATAGGGGAGGCCATGTTGCGGGTCAAGAATATCCCGAAAGATATTGAGACCGCGAAGCTCAAGGCCATGGGCAAGGCCCCCAGGATGCAGCGCTCCCCGGAAGAGATGGCGGCACAATCCAAAGAGGTCATCGCGAACAGCATGGTTCTCCTTTCCGGTCTGGAGGGCCAGACGCGGGAAATGCACGCAAAGTGGGGCCATATGGTAAAGATTCCCCTGGAAAAATTCGATGAGATAAGGGGAAAGCTCAAAGATACGGAAAAGCGCGTTGACGATACACTGGCCAAGGTCCAAAAAGCTCAGAAGGAAGGTGAAGAGGCTAAAAAGGGGATATCCGATGACCTCAGGAAAAACGTAAGTCCCGAGGATCTGGAGAAAGCGGGAATCGACCCGGATGAACTGATGAAACCGGAATCTGTTAACCCCTGGCATGACCGGGGTTTTCCGATGGTCATTAAGTGGCGAAAGAACCTGGAACAGGACCGGGAGGCACAAAACGCCCTCTACAAACTCGGTTTTAATAAGAGGACTATTCAACACGCCTGGCTTGGCATCAACCGTGAAGAACAGGCAGATGATATAACGGCGTGGGGCCTGAAACCCGAAACGGGCGACCAGGGACAGCCGGAAGCACTTATTATCCCGGCCGGACTTGTCATGCCGCGCTTCGATGAAGCCACACTTAACAGGATACTGATCCGTCCCGGCGATTATGACGATTCCGGCAGGGACGTTTTGATTGAAGACTCAGACGAGACACCCCTTTTCCTGCCTTCTGTTGATCCTGAAGGTGCTCCGGTCATACGGGTCGCGGACGAACTCGAAGCCCGGCTTGTGGAGCAGGAGATAGGTGACGCCTGCTCCGTAATCGCCCTCAAGAACCCTGAAGAAAAGCCGGATAAGGATGCTGCCAAAAACATTGAAGATGCACCCGTTTTCTTAATTGTTCTTCCTGAACAGCCGGCGGAGTCCGAAAAAGACTGGGAACCCTGGGAAAAGGCGTATCCCAATGCCCAAAAGCTTCCCTTGCCCAAAGGTAATACTGTTTTTGAGGCCCGAAAGCACGGAACGGATATTCGAACGTGGATCATGGAGGTGCTGCCTTCCGATTTTGCACGAAAACACCAGATCGAACCGGCGATGCCCGAACCGGGCAAACCGCCTGAAAAATCACCCATGGCGGGGCTGGTCATTCCCGCATTGGATATCAAAGGTATGGTCGATAAGCTCACAAAGGAGATCAGGGCATTTTACCAGCCGAAAATAGACGAAGCCATGGCCATGAAAAAGGAAATGGAGGGGAAAGCAAGAGACGCAATTATAAAAGCGGGCAAAGATCCCGACGCCGTGTTATCCGCCGCCAAAGATCAGCCGAGGAAGCCCTTTGGGGAGGTTGGCGATGATATAGCCAAAAAGATAACGGAAGAGCGAGAACGGCTCCGGGCCGCAGGGCGTTTGACGCCTGAAATTGAAAGCAAGATGAATGCTTCTGCCGCCAAGGCAGCCCAGATGGGGCGTGACGGTGAAAAGCAATATCAGGAGGGCATGGCCAAGCTTGCCGCCGGGAAGAAAGAGATAGAACAGGCAAAGGCCGGCGAAATTCCCGATTCACTGAAGGAAAAATTCGATACGGCGGGCATTGATCCGGAGAAGATGAAGAAACTCACCCGTGAAGAGGTGATTGAGCGCCACGAAAGAGGCGAGAGACTTGAAGGCGCTATCCTGTCGGGATTGGATCTCTCTAAACTTGATCTTCATGGCATCGATTTAAGCAAGGCGCAATGTCGGAAGACGAAATTTTGCGAGTCCAATCTGGACGGGGCTATCTTTAACCAGACCCTCGCCCAGGAAGCCGATTTTTCCGGGGCGTCTCTCAAGAACATCAAGGCCGAAAGGGGCATTTTTACCAAGGCCATTTTTAAGGAGGCGGCACTGACCGGGGCGAATTTACATATGGCTTTACTTCAGGAGGCTGATCTGACCAAGGCCAACTGTGCCGGAGCTAAATTCAACATGACCATTTTGCAAAAAGCCAGGTTAAACCAGACCAGTCTTGCCGGCGCCGATGTCAATATGTCAGTCTTTTCAGACGCAGATGCCTCGGATGCCGATTTTGGAAGAGCCAAACTGTTCAAATGCCTGTTTCAGAACACAATCCTTGATCGGGCGGATTTTTCGGGCGCTGTCGTGAATTCCACGATGTTTAATGGAGCAAAGGGAGAGAAGGTGAAATTCACGGGGGCGGATATGAGCAAAGCACGAATGGGAGGCAATGCCATATTTTCCGGAGCGGACTTCAGAAACATAAAGATGGTTCAAGGCTGTTTCAGGGAGTCGGATCTTTCAGGGACATCTTTTCAGGGGAGTGAAATTGAATCCTCCATGATTGAAGATTGCGATCTGCACGGCGCGGACTTCTACCGGGTTTCGGCAAGGAAAACCCGTTTTTCCAAATCAAACCTGGAGGGCGCGGATATGAAGGGCCTGAATCTGTTTCAGGGTTCCCTTCGTAAGGCACGGCTGGTGGATACCGACCTTCGGGGCTCCAATCTGTTTGCGGTTGATTTTTACAAGGCCGTTTTCGGCAACACCAGGCTTGATGATGCGAATATGAAGATGACACAGCTCTATAAAAAAACGGAGTTTCTCCCATGACGAAAGAAGAAATCCTTCAGGCGATAAAGAACAACCAGACAATTGAAAATATGGACTTGACTGGTATCGATCTTTCAGGCGCGGATCTCACAGGCGGGCGATTTGAGAATGTCTCCTTCAAGGATGCCGATTTGAGGGATGTGAATATCCTGAAGACCGGCCTGAGAAATTGCGATTTTTCCGGGGTTAAACTGGATGGCACGGATCTGACAAAGGTCGATTTGAGAGAGATGAATCTGAGCGGGGCGAGCCTGAAAAATGTAAAGCTTCACATGACCCTTCTCCAGGACGCGGATCTCTCCGGTGCCGATTGCTCCGGCACATTCTTCAGCTGGTCTTTGTTGCAGGGGGCAAAACTGGACAAGGCAGATATGTCCGGCGCTAAATTTGAGAAGGTTATACTCAGTCATGCAACGCTTGTTGAGGCAAACCTGTCGGGAGCCGATCTGACCAAGGTCGTGTTCAATGATGCGGATATGACCGGCGTCGTGTTCAAGGGAACACATTTCTCCAAGGTTCTCTTGCGATCATGCAATCTGGCCGATCAGGACTTCAGAGGTGCGAAGTTTTCCACGGTCAATGCCGACAGCGCTAATTTGCAGAGGGCCGATTTTACAGGTGCGGACATTACCTTTTCCAATTTCTCGAATGCAGATATGACAGGCGCGAAACTTGATCGCGTTTCCGGTCGACACACCATGTTCATGGGTGCTGTTTTGAAAGAAGCTCGATTCGTCGAAGCCGATCTGAAGGAATCCTATTTTGGTGAGGCCGACCTTTCACTGGCCGATCTGTCCGGGGCCGATCTAACCAACAGCGTGTTTGAAAAGGCCGTATGCCGTGGTGCCGTATTCAAGAACGCCCTGTGCAAATATTCCGACTTTTCCCAGGCAGATCTGACGGCCGCGGATTTTTCGGGGGTAAACCTGTTCATGGGCAAGATGCACCTGACTATCGAGGAACATACCATCTGGGATGGAGCCATAACGACCCCGCTTCGTGGCACGGATAAAGACCTTGAGGAAGCTGAAAACTGGGAGCCGACGGTGTAACAGGGGTCCGGGGTCAGGTGAAACAAATATTGGAGAAAACATCAGAAATAGGAAACATACTTAATGGTTTGCGAAGGTCGATAGGAAAACGTACCTGATTTCATGACTTGTTCCTGATCTCTGCAAACTGACAACTGTTTTTGTCTGACGAGGAGGAGCTATGCAAAATTTAGCAAAGGAAACTGAACACCCCCAGCCCTGTCTTGAATATGGGCGAATTCTGGCGGAGGGGGAAAATGCTTACATGGTGCTGACTTCGTTCGGTAATGTGATGTCCGAACAGGCCGTCAGTTGCCTGGTAAAGCCCAGAACGGGCGACACGGTGCTTCTGTCCATGGATACAACGGGCAACTGCTTCATACTGTCCGTGCTCAAGCGAGAAGCATGCGAAAAAGCCCGAACCGAACTGGTGTTTCATGGTCAGGTGAACATGCACATTAAAGACGGCGGACTGTCTCTTACCTCAGACAAGGATATGAGCCTTGCATCCCGTGAAGGACTTGCCTTCGCCTCGCAGGAAATATCGATCCATGCCGAGAAGGGAAAAGCAGCTATCGAAAGGCTATCGTTTGTCGGCAAGGTTTTACGGAGCCAGGTCAAACAGATTAACGTAGTCGCCCACAGTGTGGAAAACATCTTCCGCAGATTGACCCAACGGCTGGATGATTCTTTTAGGTTTGTTAAGGAACACGATGAGGTTCAAAGCAAATCAACCCGCTATCTGGTGGAAAATACCTTGACCATGCACTCAAAAAATGCCGTGCATATGGCTGAAGAGATCGTAACAATCAACGCGGAACAGGTTCATTTGGGTTAAAGCAAATTTTGAGTTTAAGGAGGAAAGATTATGTTTATGCTGACCATGGGAGCGGGAATGGATATGGGATTTCCTGACGTCTGTATTACCCCCATCCCCAGTCCTGCCGGTCCGGTGCCGACGCCCATACCATATCCCAATACTGCGATGACGGCCACGTCTGTGCCTGCTGCCTATAACGTTTTGGTCGACTGTATGCCTTCTTTAAATCTGCTAACCAAAGGCATGGTGAGTGTGGGGGATACTACCGGTGTTCAGGGGGGTGTTGCGTCTCACCTGATGTCCGGGCAGACCACGTACGTAGTCGGTTGTTTCACCATCCTCGTAGATGGCGTACCGGCGCAACGCATGACCAGTGTGACCGGACAGAATGCCATGGGTGTGTTGCCGAACGCTCCCGGCATGTGTCTCGTGCCGAGTCAGGTTACCGTTCTGACGCTCGGGTAGATAAGAATTTTCAGCTAACAAACAAGAGAGGTATGAGATGGATTACTTACATAAAAAAAATTTTGACTTTGTGTCCCATGCCTTGCCTGCTAATACTTTCGGCGTGGTTCGGTTCAGAGGAAGCGAAGGCTTTTCCATGTGCTATGAGTTTGAGATAGATCTGGTCTCCAAGGACGCGGAGGTAGACCTGACGACGGTCCTCAAAAATCCGGTCACCTTCACCATCTTGCGTGAAGATGGTGACATTCCCTTCAATGGTATCCTGGCACAGTTTGAACAACTCCATGAGGTGGATGAGCACATCTTTTACCGAGCTGTTCTGGTACCTAAACTGTGGTGGCTTTCCCTGACCCATCACAATCAAGTCGTTTTGAATAAGACCGTTCCGAAAATCATTGAGGAAGTTTTAAAAGATGGTGGGCTGACATCACTCGATTTTGAATTCAAACTTCAGAAAGACTATCCCCAGTGGGAGTACATTTGCCAGTACCGGGAGAGCCATCTGAGTTTTGTCTCCCGGTGGATGGAACGGGAAGGGATGTATTATTACTTTGAACAGACTCCACAGGGAGAAAAGGTGATCATTACCGATACGAAGATAGCACATACTGACATGTCCGAAGGGAGGACGATGTACTATTCTCCAACCTCCGGTCTCGATGAACCGCATCGGGAGGAAGTAATGAAGGCCTTTGTCTGCCGGCAGAAGATGCTCCCCCGGACATTAAACCTTAAAGATTACAATTATATGAAACCTTCCATGGAAATTTCAGGTAAGGCTGATGTTTCCCCGGACGGGAGGGGGAATGTCTATATGTACGGTAATCATTTCAGGACCGCTAAGGAGGGAGATGCACTCGCAAAAATCCGGGCGGAAGAGCTCCTCTGCCAGGAAAGGCGTTTTCACGGGGATAGCACCATTCCCTACCTGCGACCGGGATATCTCTTTGATCTTGAAGATCACTATCGGAACGACTTCAACCAGAAGTATCTGACCGTCGATCTGGAACACGAGGGCAGCCAGACAGCGTTTCTTCTGTCCGGTATCCAGAAGGGGCTCTCCGAAGTTGAAGAGCAGCCCTATTATAGGAACAGCTTTATGGCCATCCCGGCCGGTGTGCAGTACCGTCATGAAAGTAATACTGAAAAGGCCCGTTTCTACGGCACCATGAACGCCAGAGTAGATGCCGCAGGAAGCGGCAAATATGCGGAAGTCGATGAGCATGGTCGATATAAGATTGTTCTTCCTTTTGATGTAAGCGGGAGGAAGGACGGTAAGGCTTCGGCATACTTTCGCATGGCACAGCCCTATGCAGGGTCGGACCACGGCATGCACTTTCCGCTGCATAAAGGGACTGAGGTTCTTCTTACCTTCACTGACGGTGACCCGGATCGACCTATTATTCAGGGGGCGGTGCCCAATCCGGAAACACCGAGTGTCATCGGTTCTGCTAATGCTACCGGAGCAGGCATCAAAACGGCCGGTGGCAACCAGATAGTGATGCAGGATCATGAAGGGAGCCAGCGTATCTCCCTTCATTCAGGAGACGGAAAGGCAAGATTCATATGCGGTTCGGGAAGTCCAAGTTCCATTGTTTCTGAATCCGACTTTAACGCAACCTATGCCAGGGGATGGGGTTACTATGCCACACAGAGTGGTATGTCATTAGCGACATCCGGTGGTTGGAGCGCAGCGGGTGGCGGCATGTTACCGGCTGCGACACTTAATTTTTTTGAAGCATGGTCAAATGATCTGACAAAGCAGGATGAACTTGGTCATAAGGTAGGCGCGTATAAGGCTTCAGGGAGTAAAAGAGGGGAGGCGTGGCAAGCAACGATGCAACTTTTGGGTATTAAGGTTGTGGATCTTGCCTTCTCTATTATTATTTCAACGATGCTTACAAGCAGGTTAGCTAAATTGATGAAAAAACCCCCTGAAGAGAATAAGAGAGGAGGCGGTTGGTGGATAACGCGCAAGATTAAGGCTCTTGGGGGAGGAATAGCAGGCTTAGCAACAAGCATAGCATCGGCGCTGACTTACGGAGGATTTAACAATTACGGTGCAGCCATGTTTGCCCATACACCGGTGACAGGACTTAAGAGGTTTCTAAGTCCGGCTAACGCCGGCAAAATAGTGCTGGGCAATCAACCCGATGTGTTGATTGCATCGGCTCATGGTGACGTGGATATCATTGCTAAAGAGAATATTCATACGATGACAGATGGCGAAATACATACTGATGGTAAAAAGATATTTATTAACGCCGAAGAAGTGTCATTGACCGGTATTGTTCCGGGACCGACGGCAGGTAATGTGTATGGACATGTTGCTATAAACGAAGGTGGTACACCCCGAGTCGTGCTTGAAATGAAGCCATCTAAAATCACCCTCGATGAAACAACAGGAATTGATCAAACTACCGGGGCAGAGTCGATAAAATTAAATCTGCATGCTCCTTATGAACCGGATGATATTATTGGCACGATACAGATGATAAGCCCGAATTTCAAGAACGCTGTGGGTAAACATCCGACGGCAATTATCATGGAAAACGAAACATGCCTCGTAGAACTGGACAGCGGTAAGAAGCATTTGGGACTCGGTGTAAGAGAAAACAAGGATTCTAAATCTCTGGCCCATATCTTAATGGAGCTATCTGAAAAATCGATAGAAATAAAAGCCGATAAAACGATAGATATAAAAGCTCCTACTGTCAATGTTGGTCCCGATTCGAAAAAGATGACTATCGGCAATTCAAATACGGACATGACGCTTTTGGGGAAAAAAGCTAAGTGGAAAGCTGCCAAAGTTAATATTGGTTAGGACTGTTCACGATGGACATACATAAACAAGAATCACACTCAGCCTTTTCAAAGGTCTTTCAGGCAAAGAGCAACTATTACCTGGCTATCACGCTAATGAGCGCCTTTCCGTTCGACCGCCCGTCCGAACTGCTGGACGAAACCGATCTCTGGAGTGCCGCCGGTTCCGCCCTGTCGAGCCATGATGTGCTCGACATGTTTATGCCCAAGCAGAAGGGAGAGATCTTGGCAGCGGGAAAATTTTTCAGCCCCGGCAGGAAGCCCGCTCCGGCAGGCAGTGCGCGAATTTCAGTTGGGTCTGTTAATAAAACACTACATGTTTTTGGTAATCGTTACTGGATAAAAAAGGCCGGTGTGGTGAGCGGCATTTCGGATCCGCAGCCGATGACCGAAATGGAAATTTCCTGGCAGAATGCCTTCGGAGGAAAGGAATTCGACAGAAATCCCTTGGGCAAGGGAATTGACCCAGTGCTGACTCAGAAAGGTCAGGCACTCATTTCCCTGCCAAACATAGAGTATCCGGATCAGTTGATCGGATCTCCGTCCGACCGGCCCGAACCGGCCGGTTTAGGACCGTTGGGACCGGACTGGCAGCAGCGATCCGTAAAGCTCGGCACCTATGACCGAAAATGGCTCGAGACACGGTGGCCCTGGTACCCGGAGGATATGGACTGGACATATTTCAATGCCGCCCCGGGAGATCAGCAGATTGGGGGATATTTCACCGGGGATGAAAATATTGTCATAGAGAATATGCATCCCGAGCGGCCCGCCATCAAAACCTTATTACCGGGACTGCGAATGCGTTGTTTCGTCCGGCAGGAAGAGAACGCTAAAGAGATTTTCAAGGAGTTGAAAACGCGCCTGGATACGGTGTGGCTGTTTCCCGAATATGAAATGGGTCTGGTCATCTGGCGGGCAACCGTTCAGGTTTGTGACGATGAAGCCACAGATGTTAATTCCGCTTATGTTACCCATGAATTTCTCGCGGAGCCGGAAAAGCCCATTGAATATTATAGAGACGTCTACGTTTTCGATGCTGTGGAGGAAGATGCTGTTGAGGAACCCGAAGCCCAACCGCCCGAGGAGGAAGAGCCTGCAATAATAACCAAGCCCAAGGCGCCGCCTGCTGGAGAAGCAGCTATGGATCCCGAAGCTGAAGCGCTGATCAAGAAACTGGACAGTGATCTTGCTGCCGCCGATGCAAATATTACGGCTGAATTAAAAAAATTTGGCGTCGATCCCGATCAAATTATTAAGGGATTGTCTGTTGCCGCCGGTGTGACTATCCCGGCAGTCACTGAAACACCGGGGGAATTATCGCTTCCGGATCTTGAGAAGGAGCTTGCCCGGGCAGAAGCCACAGTGAGCGATATGCTGAAAAAGGCAGGTGTCGATCCGGAAAAGCTCATGGCAGCCTCGAAGCCAATGGAACAAGCTGAAATTCCTTCAACCGAGGAACTTATAAAGAGAATGCGAGAATCGGGCATCAGCGATCCCGAGATAGAAAAACACCTTCTGGAAGTTGAAAAGGAGAAGGAAAAAGTTGAAAAAGAAATCGCTGCCTTACTCGAAGAAGACGAAAAAAGGGAAGCCGAACTGAGAAAAGAAGAGCCGCCCGAGAAGGAAGAGGCAAAAGAAGGGCTCGAACCGGAAGCGGAAGAAGCATTAACCTGGGAAAAGGTTGTCGACGATTACGGTCAGGGTAAAAGTTTTGCCGGGAAGGACTTTTCGGGACTCGATTTATCCGGCCTTGAACTTTCCGGCGCTGATTTCAGTGGAGCCGTTCTTGAAAATGTTGATTTATCGCATACCGATCTCGAATTCGCCTATTTTACCGGTTCAATTCTGACAGGAGCGATCCTGACGAGAGCGCGTCTATCGCACGCCCGTATGGCCGGTTGTAATCTGACCGGGGTTCATGCAAATGAAGTTGACATGTCGCACGCGGACGTGAGCGGAGCGGACATGAGTCAGGGCGATTTTGAAGGGGCTATCTTTACGGAGTCACGGATGGATTATTCGGCCTTTGAAGAATCCCGCTTGAAAGAAGCCCGGTTCACGAAAGCATCGCTCAGTAATTCCGATTTTACCGGCGCCGATCTGACCGATGCCGTCTTTGAGGCGGCGGATATCTCCAAAGCCGATTTTTCCGAAACGATTCTTCGAAATGCCGATTTTTCGAGAGTGAAGGGCCGATCGGCCACGTTTGATGGTGCAACGGGGCGAAGGGTCACCTTTAAAAACAGTGATTTACGGGAAAGCCGGGCCGACGAAACCACGTCCCTTCCGCGGTCTAATTTTCAGGACATCGATCTTTCCGAGGCTAACTGGGAGGGTGCTAATCTGACTTCGTCAAATCTCCGTTTCGCAACGCTCAATATGACTGATCTATCGAGTTGCAACCTGGAGGGTTCCGATTTTTATAGGGCTGTGGCGAAAAAGGCCAAGTTCAGCAAGGCCGATCTGACCGACGTGAATATGACGTCGATCAACCTTTTCCGGGGAGACCTGAGCAAAGCAAAACTCATACGAACCGATTTGAAAGGTTCGAATCTTTTCGAAGTAGAGTTTTTAAGGGCAACAGTGAAAGAGACCAATTTTCAGGATGCAAACCTGAAGAGGACGAAACTTGCCGGGTGGGTGCCTAAATGACGAAGGAAGAGTTAATTGCGCTGATACGGATGGGAGAGGAAGTTCGCTCGGCAGACCTGTCACAAATTGATCTTTCCGGTGACGACCTTTCCGGTGCGGTTTTCGATGGCGTTTCGTTTAAACAAGCAAAATTTATTGAAACGGAACTGGCTGGCGCGGTATTCAGAAATGCCGATTTAACAAATGCCGATCTGTCGTGGGCTGATCTCACGTCGGCGACAATTGAAAAATCCAATCTGTCCGGTGCTGATATGACCAGATCCGATTTGGCGGATGGTCACGTCAGTGCTTCTGATTTTACCGGAGCAGATTTCACCGAGGCGGATTGTGCCGGTGTCAATTTCGCGGGAAGTACGCTTTCAGGAGCAACCTTTGTAAAAACCGATCTGGGAGGCGCTGATTTGAGCGGTCAGGATCTGTCACGGTGTTCCATGGTGAATGCCGATCTGAGCGGAAGCAACTGTACGGAAACACAGTTTACACGGGCCGATCTTACTCAGGCTAATTTTACCGGGGCCGTGCTGACAAAAGCTAGGCTCGACGGTGTTACCGCTCAAGCTGCCGATTTTACCGGAGTCACGATGACACAGGTTAGCTGCCGCGATGCGTATCTTCAGGGTGCTTTTTTCGAAAAAAGCGATTTGACCATGTGTGACTTTTCACAAAGTGATATGAAAACCTGTATCTGCACCCTGGCCATTTGCAGGAGCACGAAGTTTATCAGCTCCGATTTAACCTTTGCCGATTTATCGCATACTGATCTCGAATTCGCCGATTTTACCGGTGCCGATGTGACACGGGCAAAATTACACCGCGTTCATGAAAAAGACACGATCTGGGAAAGGTCGAATAAACGTAAGGCATACGGGACGGATCTCGATCTTGCCGAAGCGGAGGAGTGGAAGCCAACTTATTAATGAGACTAAATTATTATAAGCTTTCCGCGCAGTGAAAATGTACATATAGCACCGCAGTAAAGAAAGAGAGGAATGACACAATGTTTGTTTCAACGAAGGCGGGTGGACAATTAATGGGAATGCCTGATGTGTGCAAAGTGCCGAGTCCGGCTGGTCCGATTCCGACTCCGTTTCCCAATATGGCCATGTGCAATCAGGCTAATGGCGCTACGTGTTCGAAAAAAGTCAAGGTCTGTATGAAGGAAGTATTGACGAAAAAAACTGAAATTCCCCAGAGCTCGGGAGACGAAGCCGGATCGGCCGGAGGTGTTATATCGAGTATGACTAAGGGCCCTGTTAAGTTTACATCATGCAGTACCAAGGTTAAAATTGAGGGTAATCCCGCCATCTATCTCGGATGTCAGTCCGCTCATAACGGTAACAATGCCAACTGCCCTGTGGGAAATCAACTCGACCCGAGCCAGACAAAGGTTTTACTCGGCGGATAGAAAAATATGTATGAGGTGAAAAAATGGGAAAAGTAGCCCAGTATATGAAAAGTGAAAAAATTGAGTTGCTCGATGGTAGAGTAAAAATAAAGGATGGCGATTTTTTCTGGGTCGAAACGTTCAAAGGGCTCCATAAGGCCAGAAAATCAGTAAGCTGTCTCATTGAGCCGCTTGTATTCGATGAAGTCTTACTTTCATCTAACCATAACGGAAATACATACATATTAGCCGTATTAGAAAGAGAGCGGGATGTACAATCGGACATAATCTTCGAGGGTGATGTTTCAGTAAAAGTCAAAAACGGCGATCTGGGCTTTGTGGCTGAAAAAATTGATCTTAAAGGAAATGATATTGATCTCGTTTCGAAAGATCTTGATATCCGATCATTGCGCGGAAAGGCCAGTATTTCAGATTTTACATTCCTTGGCCGGGTGTTTCGAGGCAATATCAACGCTGTTTCGATAATATCGAAAACGATGAGTTCAATAACGGAAAGACTTACCCAGAAAGCGAGACAATCGTATCGCTGGATTGAGGGTCTTGATAAGACAGAGGCGGGGCGACTACTATTTTCCGCGAAAGAGTCTCTCTTGATGAAAGGTAAACGTTCCAGCCTGATAGCCGAGAAGAAAGTCAAGATCGACGCAGAAAAGATTCATTTAGGATAACGATACAATCATCATTGAAAGGATTTGGCAATGAAAAAAGTATGGATAACCTCACTGGGACATGAAGAAGCGCAGGTTCAAAAAGTAATGACCATGCTCAAGACCTATGCCATGGAAGCCAACGGACATTTCTGGATGGACGATCTGAAAAAGATGGCCTGGCTCGGCCCAAGGGCAGAACTGATTAAGGATGATATCGCTTTATGGATAATCCTTTCGTCGGATAAAGAGCTTGCTTCTGATTCGGTACGCTACGGCCTCTCCATGCTGACACTATCAGTACAGGCCGTCAGAGGCCACGGTTTCCCCATTGTTTTTCTGCATGACGGCAAGATTCCGTCAATTGATACCCTGCCCACACCGCTTCAGGGTGCCGAATTTCTGGCCGTTGACAATCCCGCCATTGGAGCCAAGCTGGTGGCCAAAGCAAATATGCCTCCCAAAAAGGTCTCCACCGAGTATCGTCTGGACATTTATGCCATGGCACAGCTCGGT
Organism: uncultured Syntrophales bacterium; assembly: GCA_964650385.1. Taxonomy (GTDB): domain Bacteria; phylum Desulfobacterota; class Syntrophia; order Syntrophales; family JADFWA01; genus JAUSPI01. The sequence continues at coordinate 19,224 of CAZYTP010000041.1, forward strand.
CAGTGGTTTGAGATAGGTCCTTTTGATGCTTCATGGAAAGGTGCCATGCTTGGGGTTTGCGGTGCCGAAATAGATGCCCACGGAGCAGGCCCTGCGGGTAAGCTTCCGGATAAAGCTGTACTGGAATATCCGATGAAGGGATTGAAACTTACTGTGGGGGAGGAAGAATACGTAGCCTGGGCTGTTCAAAATCAACTGGATTCCGGTTCATCTTATTATGTCAGGATTAAGGGCGAACCCAAGGCTATCCTCTTTGGCCCGTCGGCCGAAGGTGATGACGCGGAAGTTTATATATTGCGTCTCCAATAATTGATGCACTTTTTACGAACTTGTCATAATCGTCATTATAAAAAAGCAAACAGAGTTACAATGCCGTCTTATTTCCGCAGTGGGGGCAGAAAGTAAAATCTCCGCTCAAATTTTGTCCGCAGTGGCGGCACCGGATGCCACCTTCTTTCACTGTTCTACCTTCCTCATCAAGAACCACGCCGCATCTTTCACACATGAGAACCGTATCACCCCGCTTGACCTGGAAAACAGGAATAAAAAAGAGACTTAGATAGTTGTCAACCCTTTTTAGATATGCTGCATGGTAACCGCAGGAAGGACATGGTCTCGGATTATTGCTGATTCGTCTGGTTTTTGGTTGAATGCCGCCGATGAAAAAAAACATTTTTTGCTCCTGTGTTCAGGGCTTGGAAGCGCAAGACCGGAACACATCAATCATTTTATCATGTATCTTTCCATTTGAGGCGAGTATGTGAGGGGATTTCAGACAATAATCTTCCTCGAAAATATCGGTAACCGTACCACCTGCTTCTTTAACCATGAGCCACCCGGCAGCAGTATCCCAGGGTTTCAGCCTCAGTTCCCAGAATCCGTCAAAGCGACCCGCTGCCACATACGCGAGGTCAAGCACAGCCGATCCCGCCCGGCGAATAGCCTGTACCTTCGTAGCCATCTCAGTAAAATAGTTGAGATTATTGTCCGGGTTTTCACGGATGTCGTAGGGAAAGCCGGTAGCCAGAAGACTCCTTGAGAGGTCGGAGTTGTTTGAAACAAAAATCTCTTTACCGTTTAAAGAGGCACCACGACCCTTTTCAGCCACAAACATCTCTCCCGTCACTGGATTATAAATGACCCCGAGGATAATCTGATTTTCCTGTTCCAGGGCAATGGACACACAGAAAACCGGATACCCATGAGCATAATTGGTGGTGCCATCAAGTGGATCTATAATCCATCTAAATTCAGATCCTCTGTCCGTTTCGGAAGATTCCTCCGCCAGTATGTCGTGATACGGGAATTTCTTGTTGATTCTGGATATAAGCATATCTTCGGATATCTGGTCGATTTCTGTGACAATATCGATTACACCTTTGTAATTTATCGTATGTTCGTCATTCAGTCTCTCTTTGAGAAAGTTCCCTGCTTCCCTTGCAATATCTATTGTAAATTCCCTGTAGTCATTCATAAGTGGAGTCTCCGGAAAAGTAATCTGATTGAAGCTATCACTTTCCACCATGCTTATCAATTAAAAAGCGTACAGCATTTCTAACCCTTCTAAAATACGTTTTTTCAAAGGTTTTTATCAGAAAGATTAATCCTTCAATCCTTATCTGCCATGACCGGGAGCACACCGGCTAGCTCCGCCTTGTAGGCGGGGAGGTTCACTATGCACCCTAAATCCGATATTAAGGTTTGAATTAGCGGGAAAATGATTGAAAAAACCT
>CAZYTP010000042.1:0-20866 GCA_964650385.1 uncultured Syntrophales bacterium
TAAAATGTCAGGCCGGTTGAGAAGCGCCTCGGAGGACAGCCCCGGAGAAATATCTTTCGGAGGGGTAACGCTACTCAGGTCTGCTGGCAGGAGATCTTCGGGCACGGCAGAGCCAGCCAAAAGGTTCAGGGCATTCTGGTCCTGCGCCGTCAGTTGTGTGTAGCGGGCGACATCCCCCCGGGCCGCATCCACCTGAGTTTGTGCTCGACGCAGATCCAGTTCGGTCACGAATCCAACTTCATAGCGCCGCTGAATTAATGCGTAGGCGTCCTGCTGGGACTCAAGGGTGAACCGGACCAGTTTGAGGTTCCCCCGATCCGCCGCGAGGGTCAGGTACGCGTTGGCAACCGCGGATACCAGCGAAACCTGTGCGCTGCGGCGGGCCTGCTCCGTGGCGAGGTATTCCTGCAGCGCCTGATCTTTCAGGCTGCGGATACGGCCGAAGAAGTCAATTTCCCAGGAACTGATACCCAGATTGACACCGTATCGTTCGGAGGTCATCGCCCTCCCGGTAGACGAAAGATCAGCGGACACACGTTCTTTGCTCCCACTGCCGGTCGCATTGACCGTCGGCAACAGTTCGGCGCGCTGAATGCCGTAAAGCGCCCGCACTTTCTCAACATTCAAGGCCGCAAGTCGCAGATCGCGATTGTTGTTCAAGGCCGTCTCGATGATCTTTTGAAGGCGCTTGTCGGTGAAGAATTCCCGCCACTTCAACTCCGAGCCTGTCGGGGCAACGGTCGCGGCCCGGGTATCTTTGTAGGCATCACCGGTCGGCCAATCGGCAGGGACGGGAGATGCAGGTCTCGTGTATTCAGGGGCCAGCGTGCAACCCACCAAAAGGGTGATTATTGTACTCATTAGCAGAAACCAGTTTCTATTCATATCATCGATCCTTTGATGGATTTACATCATCTGTCTTGGCTGCTTCACGCTGTCTGCGTTTGCCGAAGATCTTTTCGATCAACACATAGAAGAGGGGTGCAAAAATAACCACCAGGACGGTGGCGGTCACCATCCCTCCCAGTACGCCGGTGCCAATGGCATTTTGAGCCCCGGCCCCAGCCCCGGTGGTTACGGCAAGGGGCAGGACGCCGAAACCAAAGGCCAGAGAGGTCATAATGATCGGACGAAATCGTAATTTAGCCCCCTCCAACGTGGCGTCGATCAGCGCCATTCCTTTTTCCTGCCCGGCTTTGGCGAACTGGACGATCAGGATGGCGTTCTTGGTAGCCAAACCCAGCGTGGTCAAAAGACCGATCTGGAAATAGACGTCATTGGAGAGTCCCCGCATGCTGGAAGCGATAATGCCACCGATCACCCCAAGGGGCAGTACCAGCAGGACCGAAACGGGAATGGGCCAACTTTCGTAGAGCGCCGCCAGGCACAGGAAGATCACAAAAATGGAAAATGCGTACAGCAAAGGCGCCTGAGAACTTGACATCCGCTCCTGGTAGGAAAGCCCGGTCCAGTCAAAACCGAATCCCAGGGGCAACTTCGCAACCGCTTCTTCCATGGCCTGCATGGACTCTCCCGAACTCCTTCCCGGCGCAGACTCCCCCCAGATGTTTATGGAAGGAAACCCGTTGAAGCGCGCCAGCCTGGGAGAACCGGAGGTCCAGCGGCCGGTGGCGAAAGAGGAAAAAGGAACCATCTTTCCTGCCGTATTCCGGACATACAGTTTTTCCAGGTCCCTGGGTAACATGCGGTAGGGAGCGTCGGCCTGAACAAACACCCGCTTGATCCGGCCGCCCTGAATGAAGTCGTTGGCATAGGCGCTGCCGAAGGACGCCGAGAGCGTCCTGTGGATGGAGGAAATGGGAACCCCCAGCGCGCCAGCCCTTCCCCAGTCCACATCGATCCGGTATTCTGGCACATCATTCATACTGTTGGGCCGAACAGCGGTCAATCTCGGGTCCTTAGCCGCGAGCCCAAGGAGCTGATTTTGCGCCGCCATCAGCTCCTGGTGTCCGAGACCTCCCCGGTCCAGCAGCTGAAAGTCGAACCCCTTGGCCATGCCCAACTCGGTGACAGCCGGCGGAGGGAAAGCAAACACCAGGGCGTTGCGGATATGGGACAGGGCCTTTGTGGCTCTTCCCGCAACGGCCTTGGCCTTCAGGTCACCCCGGTTGCGGAGCTCCCAGTCTTTCAGTTTGACAAACACCATGCCGTTGTTCTGCCCCCTTCCGGAAAATCCGATCCCGGAAATGGTCATACATGACGCCACCGCCTCTTTTTCATTATCCTGAAAATAGGTCTCGATCTGCTTTGTTACCTCTCCGGTCTGCTCCAGTGTGGAACCTGCCGGCATGATCACCTGGGCGAGCAGTATGCCCTGGTCTTCATCCGGGAGATAAGAGGTGGGCATACGGAGGTACAGGAATCCCATGGCCGTCACAATCACAAGGAAGATGATCAGGTAGCGGAATTTCCTGGAAAGGGAATGCCCAACCAGCCTTACATACAGGCGTCTGAAGCTAAAAAAGACGTGGTTAAACCATCTGAAAAACGGGCGCAGGAAAAAGATAGCATTGTCTGCCTCGTGTCCCGCTGCCACCGGTTTGAGAAGCGATGCGCATAGAACCGGCGTCAGTATCAGGGCTACGACAACCGACAGGAGCATGGAGGCGATGATGGTTACGGAAAACTGGCGATAGATGACACCGGTGGAGCCGGGGAAGAACGCCATGGGGCCGAACACCGCCGAAAGCACCAGTCCGATGCCGATCAGGGCGCTGGTGATCTGTTCCATGGACTTGGCCGTGGCTTCCCGGGGTGGGAGCCCTTCCTCGCTCATGATCCTTTCCACGTTTTCCACCACCACGATGGCGTCGTCCACCAAAAGACCGATCGCCAGCACCATGGCAAACATGGTCAGCATATTGATGGAATATCCGAAAAGCCCAAGCATCGCGAAGGTCCCCAGGATCACCACCGGCACCGCGATGGTAGGGATCAGAGTGGCCCGTATTGTTCCCAGGAAAAGCCACATGACCAGGAATACCAGGAAGATCGCTTCGAAGAGGGTCTTCACCACTTCTTTGATAGCCACCCTGACAAAAGGGGTGGTGTCATAGGGATAGACGACCTTTATCCCCGAGGGGAAAAACCGGCTCATCTCTTCCAGCTTCGCCCTGACGGCATCGGCTGTATCCAGCGCGTTAGCGCCGGCAGCCTGCCGTATGGCCAGGGCGGCGGAAGGTTTTCCGTTGTAAAAAGCCTCGATATCGTAGGCCTCGGTCCCCAATTCCGTCCGTCCGACATCCCCGATCCGCACGGTGGAGCCGTCCGGATTGATGCAAATGGGGATGGCGGCAAACTCCTCAGGGGTCTTGAGCATATTCTGGACGACGATCGATGCGTTCAAACGCTGGCCTGCCATTGCCGGCGCCCCACCGAACTGACCTGCGGAAACCTCCACATTGTAGGCCTTAAGCGCTACGATCACATCTTCCACCGTCAGGTGGTAATCCGTCAGCCTGTGGGGATTGAGCCAGACGCGCATGGCATAACCGGCACCGAAGATTTGCACCTCGCCCACACCCGGCACCCGCGCGAGGATTTTCTCCAGGCTGGATTGGGCATAGTCTCGCAAGTCATTGCCGTCCATGCTGCCGTCTTCCGAGATCAGTCCCACGAGCATCAGGTAGTTCCGGGTGGATTTGCTGACCGTGATCCCCTGACTTTTGACCACCTCGGGCAGGCTCGTTATGGCGAGTTGGAGTTTGTTCTGCACCTGGGACCAGGCGAGGTTCGGATCGGTCCCCGGGGCAAAGGTCAGCTCGAGACGGGAACCGCCCGCCGAATCACTGGTGGCGGACATATACAGCATCTTGTCTAAGCCGGTCATCTTCTGTTCGATGATCTGGGTCACGCTGTTTTCCACGGTCTCCGCCGAAGCCCCCGGGTAGAAGGCATCAATGGCGATGGATGGTGGAGCGATGGGGGGGTACTGGGATATGGGCAGGTTGTAGATTGCCAGCCCGCCCGCCACCATCATGATGATGGCGATGACCCACGCGAAAACCGGACGATCCAGGAAAAATTTCGATAACATCTCGCGCCTCCGTCAATTCGATTTTGCAGGCAGCGGGGCCATATTTTTATGCTCACCGCTATTTTTTTCGTTGCCGGCTTCAAAAGGAACAACCTTCACGGAAGCGCCGGGTCTAATTTTTTGCAGCCCCTCGACGATCACCTGATCACCGGGTACCAGCCCCGACGAAACAAGCCATGTATTGCCGATGGCACGATCGAGCGTGAGCATCCGCTGCTGGACCTTGCCCTCGGCATCCGCGATCAAAGCAATGGGATCTCCCTTCGGATTGCGTGCAACGGCCTGCTGGGGAACGAGGATGGCCTTCTCATTGACCCCTTCCTCCAGGATGGCCCGCACGAACATGCCCGGCAGGAGAACGTTTCTCGGATTTGGAAAAACAACTCGCAGGATTACGGAACCGGTCGTCGGGTCCACCGTAACATCGCGAAACTGCAGCGTGCCTTGTGGTGGATATACCGTGCCGTCCTCTTGGATAAGTTTGACTTTGTTCTGGTTGGTTCCATCGTCATTAAGGCGACCTTCATCCATGCGTCGCCGCAATCGCAATAGTTCGGTGGTGGATTGGGGTACATCCACGTAAATGGGATCCAGTTGTTGAATGGTTGCCATGGCCACGGGCTGATACGCCGTCACAATAGCACCCTCCGTTACGTTGGATCTTCCGATACGTCCGGGGATAGGTGCGGTGACATGACAGTATCTCAGATTGATACGGGCCGTTTTCACCGTTGCTTTCCAATATTGAATATCCGCTTCCGTCTGTTTCAGTGCGGCAGCTGCATCGTCGTAGTCCTGGCGACTGACCGCTTTATCGGCCAGCAATTCCTGTAAGCGCTCGGCCTTCAACCGGATCGCCAGGAGATTGGCCTCGGACCTGCTGAGCGCAGCCTTTGCATTGTCAAGCGCCGCCTGAAAGGGAGCGGGATCGATCTGATAGAGTGCCTGGCCGGCTTTGACATCAGAGCCTTCCGTAAACAGACGTTTCTGTATGAGGCCGCTGACCTGTGGACGGATCTCCGCTACACGGAAGGCAGACGTGCGGCCCGGCAATTCGGTGGTCAGCACGACCTTTTGCGGTCGGACCGTTACCACGGCTACTTCCGGAACATGTGGTGGTGGGGATTGTTGCTGGCGGTCGCAACCTGCCAACAAAAGACCGCCCAACAGGGCCACTAAGACCACACTCCTCTTAAGGGGTTCATAAACAGTTCTATTGACTTGCATTAATTCTCCTAATATATTTAATGACGAGTAAATTAAATTCCCAAAATCCCACGGATAATCACGGATCAACCAGCCCGAGAATATCCGGAATGACGTTCGGGATCTCGCGCATGGAGACATTGTGGTACCCCTTACTTCCTCCTCCTTAATCCTTCCATGAATATGTTTGTAATCTGCTTTGCGTCTTTTTCAACATCGCCGGAAATCCCGTCATGGATACGCTGCATCACCATTCCCATATGGGCTTCGATAAACATAGCGGCGACCTTCATCGAGTCCAGGGGGATGATCAAACCCTGTCTGATACCTTCATCCAGGACATCGGCCACTTGTTGCACAATGGTTCTGTACTTCTTGTTGGTATAGTAGTTTTTTTCGGAACGCACCCGCTCCCGATCGAAGAAGAGGACACGGACCAGATCCCTCTGCTCGTTGAAGAACCGCAAATGACAGAGAGAAAATTCCTCCAGTTTCCTTTCAGGGGCACGATCGTTATCCAGCAGCAGGACAGATAATTCTCTGATCAAGGGATCAAAACTTACCTCAACGGCCGCTTCCAGCAACTGCTCCTTATTTTCAAAATATACGTACAGCGTTCCCTTTGCAACACCGGCTTCCAGTGCCACCCTGTCCATCGTCAGGCCCTGAATACCGTCGCACATCAGCAAACCGATAACGACATCGAGAATCCCCTGCCGTGTCAGGGCCTCCATGGCCTTTTTTCGTTCCTGTTTTTTGTTGCCATCCATACGAGAAAACCACTTGGTCATTTTTTGAACTGAACAGTCACTCTATAAATTTTGCGACGGGTTGTCAAGGGAAATTTAAAATGATATTGGTTTTTTGTTTTGACTTTCATAAAAAGGCTGAGAATCTGGCTGTCAGGCTACCCCTGTCGGATTGGGCTTTTGAAATTCTGTATAACGCACCCCGTCACCTTCATTCGCCTTATGTTTTTTGCCACCTGAGTGGGAAACGAAGCGGGGAGCCTTACAGGGAGATCAGAGGGGGTTTTCATAATGCCTGCGATAGAGCCGGTTTGAGGAAAGTTAGAATACATAATCTCAGACATACGTTTGCGAGCTGGCTGGCTTCACCTGAAACTTCAACATAGATAATTAAAGATTTAGTGGGCCATTCTACCTTGGCAATGGTGAGCCGATATACTCACGCTGGAGATCGACATTTACTTGAAATGTCAAATAAAATTAAGCGGCCTTCGGGAAAACATGTTGACCATTACGCTAATAACAGGGATTTGGGCAATAAAAAGATTAGCTGTGAAACGACTAACCCCTTGATTTTGCTGGTGCCGGAGCTCGGAATTGAACCGAGATGGGCTAAAGCCCGGGGGATTTTGAGTCCCCTGCGTCTACCAGTTTCACCACTCCGGCACTGCAAGAAATTATATTTGTTGATGATTGAATGTCAAGAAAAATGTATTGACAATTTGTCAAGGTGCATGTTAATCCGAAATTGTAGTTTTAATTGTAATAATCAAGTGGGGCTGTAGCTCAGTTGGGAGAGCGCATGACTGGCAGTCATGAGGTCAGGGGTTCGACCCCCCTCAGCTCCACCAGAAAATTTAAGGGCTTACGGGTAAGCGTAAGCCCTTTCTCTTTAAGGTGGTTAGGTATAAGCTCCCGGTATCGAGCAGGGCTGAAGCCTGTTTCCGACTCCGATCGTGGGAGTTGTCCTGCATACCGACCATTGCCTTTACAGTTCAGTAATATCCTTTGTTATTTTTATTTCCCCCCTTTTCATCATGGATGTTTTGGTTTCCTCTATCCATGACTGGAAACATTCTTGCTCCTTTATTCTCAGCAGAAGATTTTTGAGTTCTGCCTTTTTAGTTTCGTAGTCCTTATCGTTCAGTTTTTCCGCTTCTTTGAATTTTATTATCACGAAACTTCCGTCTACATTAAAAACATCATCCGGCCAGGGATTATTCTCTGAGATTTGATAAAGAGCTTCTTGAAACTTTTCTGAAAAACCGATCTTGGGTATGTTGGGATTCGGAATAAAGAACCCTGTGTCTGATATTTTAAGCCGTTTCTCCCGGGAGAGTTTGCTGATGTCTTCTCTGTTTTTCAGACGGCGGAGAATCTCTTCAGCTTCTTGTCTGCATAATCTTTGAGATTCTCTTTCAAGATAATCTTTTTCAACAACCTTTTCGGCTTCCGAAAGGGCAGGTATATGAGAGGGGTTCCTGGAAACGAACTTTATAACGTAAAATCCTTTCGGAGATGACAGGACTGGACTTATTTCTCCTTCTTGTAAGCCGAACATATATTTATTAACATCTTCGATCTGGACGAGTTCCGGAGGCAGATCGTTCCCGGCAAAAAATCCTGTCTTGCTTATCTTCGAGCCATTCTTGGTTGCAAAGTCCTCAAAATTTTCTTCCTGGTAGATTATGTCGTGTGCTTTTTTGGCCTCACTCCACGCAGCGTTCATTCCCTTCATTGACTTTATTTCGGCAATTATTTTATCTTTTACCTCATGAAGGGGGAGGGACTCCCCGCTCGATTTTGCAAATTTGGTTTTGTTTTGATCGTAATAATCCTTAACCTCCGCCTCTTTTACCTCAGTTGTATCTGCAAAATCCTCTCCGAAAAAAGCGATGTATTGAACCTGTACCTTTTCCGGAATGCGAAAGGCTTCACTATTTTTTTCAAGGTGTTTTTTCAGATCAGCGTCAGTTGGTTTTACTTTTTCGCTGAAGTTGCTGACAGCAATCTTGATAAATTCTAAGTTTATCTTTTCATTTTGAATCCTGTAGATGTCATATACTTCCTTTTCAGAGACCTTAACGGATTCCTTGATGAGTTTTTCCAGCTTTGCGATCTTGAATGCCTTCTTCTGCGAAATTTCAAAATTCTCGGGACTCATCCTATAGTGGTTGAGTATTTGCTGGTATTTATTATTGTCAAAAATGCCGCTCTTCTGGAAGGCCGGGTATGAAAGGATGAAAGATCTGACCTCTTCGTCGCTCACGCTCAGTTTTAGTTCGTCGGCTTTCCGTACGGCAACGGCACGGTCGATCAGGTTGTTGAGCGCCTGTTGCTTCAGGTTCAATTTTTTCAGAATATCCTCTGTTAAACTATTTCCCAGACGCTGTCGGTAGAGGTTAATGAGGCTTTGGTGCTCGTTCCGAAAGTCGGTATAGGAGATAATCACGTCATCTATGATGGCGACAGATTCTGCCTGCTGCTTTCCCCTGATGGAACCGAAGTAGAATATGAAAACAATTATTATAATGCCTAAAAGTAGTTTCATGAGCCAGTTTCTGGCATGTTTTCTCATTGAACGGAGCATAGAACGTTTCCTCTTCTCTGTTTCTTGTAACTACCCGTACCTGAGTAGACACTCTCCGGCGTTAGTAGTACAGTAACGTGTAAAATGCAATGATTTTCTGGAAAAATGGATTGATTGGACTGATAAAATAAGATATACAAGTTATTTGTGATTATATATAATAAAGAGTATAAAGTTCTGGTTCAGTACAAACTCATAAGAAAATAAGGAGGAGAGGCCTTGTTATTCGATTTTATTTTTGGAAAGCTTTCAAATGATCTGGCAATAGACCTGGGGACGGCAAATACGCTTGTTTACGTGAAGGGGAAGGGAATAGTATTAAGCGAACCTTCGGTCGTTGCTGTTCACAGGGATTCGAAAGGAATGAAAAAAGTGCTGGCCGTCGGTGCGGAAGCCAAAAAGATGTTGGGCAGAACACCGGGCAATATAGTGGCAATCAGACCGATGAGAGAAGGTGTTATTGCTGATTTCGATATTACAGAAGCGATGTTACGCCATTTTATACTGCGCGTACATAACCGCAGGACTCTGGTTCGTCCAAGAATTATTATTTCCATACCTTCCGGAATCACACAGGTTGAGAGAAGAGCTGTCAAGGAAACTGCTGAATCCGCTGGAGCCAGAGAGGTCTATCTTATTGAAGAACCTATGGCAGCAGCGATAGGTGCCGGCCTGCCAATAACGGAACCGATAAGTTCCATGGTTGTCGATATCGGTGGAGGTACTACCGAGGTCGCTGTAATATCACTGTCTGGTATAGTTTATTCAAAGTCTGTACGTGTTGCCGGCGATACAATGGATGAGGCAATAGTGCAGACTATGAAAAGAAAATACAGTCTTCTGATCGGGGAAAGATCAGGAGAAATCATAAAGACAACCATCGGGTGTGCATATCCGGAGGATGAGTTGAGGACAGTAGAAGTAAAGGGGAGAGATCTTATATCAGGCATTCCCAAAATTATAGAAATTGATTCAGAAGAGGTAAGGGAAGCAATAATGGAGCCGATAATTATTATCGTCGATACCATCAAGAGTACCCTTGAGCAGATTCCTCCGGAATTGGCAGGTGATATTGTTGACAGAGGGATTGTATTGTCCGGTGGAGGGGCACTTTTAAGAAATATGGATCTTCTCATAAGAGAAGAAACCGGTCTTCCCGTAACAATAGCTGATGATCCACTTTCGACAGTGGTTAGAGGGGCAGGTATGGCCCTTGATGAGTTAAATTTATTGAAAGAAGTTGCGGTTCAATCATAACAGGCATTCAGCTATAAGCTTCTGAATTAAAAAACGAATAAGTTAAGTGTCCTTACTTTATCCTTGCCTTGAGTTTATTAAAGCCTTTCAAGTCGTACCTTCCTTCAGATCTAAGGCTGACTTCTTATAGCTGGAAGCTTATATGAAAAGACTAAAATATGATCGCTTGCTCATGTGAGAAATGTTATTTCCTAAAAAATATCAGCCAACTATTATAGCACTCATTTTCATAATCATCTCTATTATAATTCTTTCCTTAAACCTGCGACAGTCAGGGAAAACATATCTTCCCAGAAAACTGGTTCTGGAAGCAGTAACACCCTTAGAAAGTATTGTTAACTCATCTATAGAATATATGAGCAGTATATGGAAAAGATACATCTTTTTAGTGGGCCTGGAGGAAGAAAACAGGAAGCTCCGAGAGAGGGTTGCTGCTTTAGGAAAAGAGGTTAATTATTATCAGGAGATGTATCTTGAGGGGATGCGGTTAAGAAAACTCCTCGCGCTAAAAGGAAATGTTGATTGTCCCTCTGTTGTTGGCAGGGTTATAGGCATAAACAGGTCGTCTGTATTTAAGACGATATTAATCAACATAGGAACGACCGATGGTATAAGACTGGGATCTCCTGTCCTGATCGATGAAGGTATTATAGGCAGGGTCATAGAAACTTCATGGAATGTGTCAAGGGTTCTTCTTTTGATAGACTACAACAGCAATATTGATGCCCTTATCCAAGGAAGCAGGACGCAGGGAGTGTTGCAGGGACAAGGTTATGAAGGATGTATCTTAAAATATGTTCATCGATCTGAAGAGGTTCAGGTAGGAGATAAGATAATTTCCTCGGGCCTGGCCGGTGTTTTCCCCAAAGGGGTGCTTCTCGGCACCGTCACGAAAGTCGAGAAGAAAAAGTTCGGTTTGTTTCAAAAAATTGAAGTAACCCAGGCTGTTGATTTTTCCAAGCTCGAAGAGGTCATTGTGGCATTACCATATAAGAGTGATAAAAAATGATATATTACCTTATTTTACCTGTATTTTCGTTGGCACTTATCGTTTTTCAAACTACTGTCCTCGACCTTTTTTTCCTGGGTAAAATAGGTTTTGAAGTTTCACTGATACTGGTTGTGTATGCTGGCCTTCACCTGGACGTTATAAAAGGTGGAATCTTGGCATTTGTTCTCGGTTTTTTTCTCGATTGTATTACCGGTTCAATGACAGGTTTTTTTATATTCATATATGTTATAATATTTTTCCTTTCTAAAATTGTTTCCTCAAGAATTTATCCGGAAGGAATAGCATTTATAATGGGCTTTACTTTCATATGTGTTTTTTCAAAAGGGATTATTACTATTTTAATTTATTATTTCATCTATGATGTAGATTTATCTCATAATATTTTAAGGATCTTTCTGCCTCAGGCGTTGGTAGTCGGTGTGCTCAGTCCAGCACTTTTTTCCATATTTGACAGATTAGAGGTTTTGTTGGATGCCCAAAGTTCAGGATAATTTAATAAAATACGATCCCAGCAAGTTCAGGAAAAAGTTCAAGATTTTGTTGTGGGTTGTGTCGATTGCACTGTTTATTTTAATTGCCAGAATGTGGTGTCTCCAAGTCATCAAGGGGGATGTGCTGAGACAGAGATCCAAGGATAACAGAGTTCGCCTTCGCGAAATTAAACCTTTAAGGGGCCTGATTAAAGATGTTAAGGGGAATATCCTGGTAGGCAATAGGGCTTCCTTCGACATTTCAATTATTCCAGAGGATGCCGGATACGTCAATGCTGTCGTAAAAAATTTGGAGGGTCTGTATTCCAGTAAAGGGCTGAAATTATCTGGAATGAATATCCTCCCTGAGAAAAAAAGGAGAAAACCGTTTGTACCGATTAAGCTTGAGAGAGAGATAAGCAGGGAGAAACTTGCCATAACTAAAACTCACTCTCTGGATTTACCGGGCGTAGTTATTGATGTAATGCCTGTCAGAGAGTATTTTTTGGGAGAGATGATGGCGCATATTCTCGGTTACGTGGGCGAAATCAGTCACAGTGAATTGAAAAGAGATATTTACGGTATCTATAAGACTGGTGATATGGTGGGAAAATATGGAATCGAGAAATGTCTGGACAAGTACCTCAAGGGGGGAAGCGGTGGGGAACAGATAGAAGTTAACGTTGCCGGCAGGGAATTAAAAGTCCTTGGAAAGATCGACCCTGTCCCCGGCTATAATGTTGTTCTTACTGTTGATTCTCATCTGCAAAGGATTGCACAGGATGCCTTTAAAGGAAAGGCAGGTTCAGTTGTCGTGATGGATGTTCGTGATGGTTCGGTTTTGGTTATGTTGAATAAACCCTCTTTTGATCCAAATCTTTTTAACCGTGGAATATCTACAGACAACTGGGAAAGGCTTTTAAACAATCCCCTGCACCCTATGGAAAACAGAACTATTTCCGGGATGTATCCTCCCGGTTCTACATATAAGTTAATAGTAGCCGCAGCGGCACTCGAAGAAGGGTTGATAACTCCGAAAACGTCTTTTTTCTGTAATGGGTCATTTACATTGGGTGACAGGACATACAGATGTTGGGAAAAGCGCGGCCATGGTGAGATTAGTCTGCACCGTGCTATCGTGGAATCCTGTGATGTTTATTTCTACAATCTCGGAAAGTTAATCGGAATTGCTAAACTGGGAGAGTATGCCAGGGGGTTCGGCCTGGGAGCAAAAACAGGTATAGATCTTCCGGGAGAAAAAAAAGGTTTGATTCCGACAAGGGAGTGGAAGTTAAACAGATTCAAAGAACCATGGCAAATGGGTGAAACGATTTCTGTAGCGATAGGGCAAGGATTCATGCTGGTAACACCAATACAACTGCTGAATGTATATTGTGCCCTGGCGAATGGAGGCACTTTTTATGTACCCAGAATTATAAAAGGGATTGAGACAGCCGAGGGACAGATTGTCAAGCAATTTAATCCGAAAATAAAATCTCGCATTCCCGTCAGCAAAAAAAACATTGAAATATTAAAGAAGGCATTATGGGGAGCTGTCAATGAGAATAAAGGAACGGGGAGAGTTTTAAAGAGGAAGGAAAAGGATGTGTGCGGAAAGACCGGAACTGCTCAGGTTGTCGGATTGCCGGAAAATGATGATGAAAAAAAGGAGGAAACTCCATATAAGTTGAGAGATCACGCCCTTTTTGTTTGCTTTGCACCTTACAAAAATCCTGAGATAGCGGTTATCGTTGTTGTTGAACATGGCGGCCATGGTGGATCGGCAGCAGCACCGATTGCCAGAAAGATTATAGATGGATACTTTGACAACATCAAAACAGAAAATGCGAAATTAGTTGCTATCGGCCAAAGCCGATAGATCGAGGCACAGAGATACAAAAGCACAAAAAAAGAAAATTGGGAATTATTTTCAACTTTTCAGTTTGATATTCGGGGAGTTTTAAGTGAAGTTTGATCGTAGATTATTATTCAATTTTGATTGGGTACTCCTTTTTTTAGTATTGTCAATCAGTTTTATCGGAGTTTTGAATCTTTACAGCGCAGGATACAGCTTAGCCGATCTTAATGGTAAACCCCTTTATGTAAGACAGATGTACTGGATTATGATTGGCTTGATGTTTATGGTAATCTGTTTCTGTATAGATTATCGTTTTATAGGCAGGTATGCATATGTTTTTTATGTCATTTCCATCATCCTTCTTATAGTGGTTTTCTTTTACGGAAGTGGTGCTCATGGATCCCAGAGGTGGCTTGTCGTAGGAGGATTTTTCTTTCAGCCGTCGGAAGTAGTAAAACTGACAGTTATACTTGCCCTTGCAAAGTATTTTGATGATAATCAAACCAATGAGAATTACAACCTCAGAAAACTACTGCTTCCCTTCTTGATAGCATTGCTCCCATTCCTGTTGATATTAAAGCAGCCTGATCTTGGTACCGCCCTGATTTTGATTGTACTTTTTTTGTCGATGGCCATTTTTATCGGTGTAAAGTGGAGTTCAATTATTTCAGCTGCTATTAGCGGTATCGTCCTGGTTCCTCTCTGCTGGAATGTTCTGAAAAATTACCAGAAAGAGAGAATTTTAGCCTTTTTCAATCCCGAGAGAGATCCCCTAGGCTCGGGATATCATGTCATTCAGTCCATTATTGCTGTTGGCTCAGGCGGTATCATAGGGAAAGGATTCTTAAGAGGGACCCAGACTCATCTAAAATTCCTGCCGGAACAGCAAACAGACTTTGTGTTTTCTGTTTTTGCGGAGGAATGGGGCTTTCTTGGGGGTACGGTATTGATGGGCATATTTTTTGTGCTGGTGTTATGGGGCTTAAATGTTGCTCGGAACTCGAGGGATTTGTTGGGAGCCTTAATAGTCTTTGGTGTGACGATGCTTGTTTTCTGGGAGGTATTTATAAATATAGGTATGGTTTTAGGCATTATCCCCGTTGTGGGTCTCCCCCTTCCTTTTTTGAGCTATGGCGGATCTTCAATGGTTGTACTGATGGCAGGCATTGGATTGATTATGAATGTAAGTATGAGAAGATTTATTCTTCAACAAAAAGAGTAAGGGTTTGACCGGGGGCGTAATATGAAACGAGCATATTTTTTGCCGGGAAGCTCCGCCCTGTAGGCGGGAAGATTCACGATTGATACAAGAGGAGACTTTGGATGGCTAAGGAAAATAAGGAAAATGAGGTAAAGGCATTCCTGGGAAAGGGAACAGAGTTCGACGGAAAGTTAATGTTTGGCGGTTCTGTCAGAATAGATGGTGATTTTAAAGGAGAGATATTGGGTGGTGGAACATTAATTGTTGGAGAGAGCGCAAATATTGAAGCGAATATTTCGGTTGATAATTTATTGGTAGGTGGGGATGTTCGTGGAAGTATTGAAACTAAAAAAAAGGTAGAGATTTTTTCAACTGGAAAACTTATGGGAAATGTCAAGACAGAGATTTTTGTTATACAGGAAGGAGCAATCTTTGAAGGAGATTGTCAGATGGGAAGTAAGCCGGAGAAAGAGGACCTCAAAAAAGAGTTATTAATAGCTACTTGACAGAAGAAAAGCTCATTTTATAAAATTGAAAAATTAGTAGCAAAATAGCTGGAGGGCATCAGCCATCGCCCTTCAATTTAAGATTTTTGAATCATAAAAGCATTTATTTCGCGAAAATGAAAAATGAATCATGGGGAAATTTATCAGGATAACATCTATTGTGGTATTGGCGCTTCTATTCATTGTGTCGTGGTCTGAAAGGGGGGACGGAATAGATATGAAAGATGTTAGAAAATCGATTCTTGCGGGATCATGGTATCCTGGGAATCCGGCGATTTTGTCGTCCGATATAGATGGTTTTCTTAAGAATGTGCCGGCTGAATTTTTAGATGGAGAAGTAGTTGCTCTGATCTCACCTCATGCAGGTTATACATATTCCGGGCAGATTGCCGCGTATTCCTATAAGCTTGTGGAGGGAAAGACTTTTGATGCTGTAGTTGTTATAGGACCAAGTCACCGTGCCTATTTCCAGGGGGCTTCTATATACAATAAAGGCGGATATGAAACACCTCTGGGAATTGTCCCAGTAGATGCACAGTTGGCGAATGAGATTATTGCTCAAAGCCCTATGATATCTTATGTTCCGACCGCCCACATGCAGGAACATTCCGTTGAAATTCAGCTCCCCTTTCTACAGGCGGTCTTGGGCGGATTCAGCTTCGTTCCGATAGTCATGGGGGATCAGAACAGTCAGACCTGTGGGGAGTTGGCCAACGCGATTTTCAGATCAGTAGCCGATAAAAAAGTTCTTATAGTTGCAAGTTCTGATCTTTCTCATTTTCACAGCTATGACAGGGCTGTGAAGTTGGACTCGGTGGTTTTAGATCACATAAATAAAATGGATACGGAAGAGCTTTTAAAAGGTCTGGAAAGAGGTACTTGTGAGGCTTGTGGTGGTGGGCCGATGGCTGTTGTCATGATGGTTGCTAAAAAGCTTGGTGCTGATAATGTTAAGGTTTTGAAATATGCCAATTCGGGAGATATTACAGGAGACAGGAGTGGTGTTGTCGGTTATGCTTCTGCAGCCTTTTATAAAGCTGCCCCTTCTGAAACCGTCAAGGAAGAAACCACGGCTGGAATCGGTATGGGGCTCACAGAGACAGAGAAAAACAAACTTCTCGAAATTGCCAGGAGCGTAATTGAGAGCAGGATATCGGGTGAAGAAAATCCCGAATTTCAGGTAGAATCAGCCACCCTTAGAGAGAAAAGGGGTGCTTTTGTAACTCTCCATAAACATGGACAGTTAAGGGGATGTATAGGATTTATAGATGCGAAAAAGCCCCTGCACAAGACCATCGAAGAGATGGCCGTAGCCGCTGCCTTCAATGATCCAAGATTTTCTCCCGTTAGCCGGGAAGAGTTGAAAGATCTTTCAATTGAAATATCGGTTCTTACCCCGTTGAAGGAGATTAAAGATATAAACGAAATCGAAGTCGGTATCCATGGAATCTACATAGTAAAAGGTTTTTATTCCGGTATTCTTCTTCCCCAGGTGGCCACGCAATATAAATGGGACAGGCTTACCTTTTTGAAAGAAACCTGTCATAAAGCAGGTCTTCCATCTGATGCATGGTCGGATAAAAACACCAAAATTTATATCTTCTCTGCTGATATTTTTGGTGGAATCGAATAAAAACCGGTTTATTTTGAGATTAATAATGTAAATGAAGTCCATTGGAGATGTTTTTCGAGACGCTTGTAAAACCTGCAAGCGTCTCGAAAAACCAATTTGTTACCACCTGCCCTTTAATCCTCTTCCATGGTACTGGTTTCCACAAATACCTGCTCGAGAATAACTTCTCTTACCACTTCTGCTGAACAACCGCTGTGCTCGCTGTTCCGGAGTCAGTACCTTGTGAATCTCCAGTCGATAGTCCGTCGACTTTTCTTTTATACGGTACTGTAAATCGCTGATTTCCTTCTGCGCGGCTAAGATCTTGTTTTTGTCGGGATTACTCTGAACCCACAGCAATTTCAACTCAGCTTTCTTGCTGAAAAGCTGAGTTCGCAGCGGTGTTACTTCTTTCAGATGTGTCTCACGCAGCGATTGAATTTTAGCCGATTGTTTGGCTGTCAGGTTCAGATTGAAGTTCTCACAACCTGCCTTACCCATACCATAACCATAACCATAACCCATACCATGATCACTTCCCCATCCGGGACCCCGGGCGGATACTGGGATGGCGATTACTGCCACTAACAACATAATCCCTAAAATTGTTGCTAATTTCTTCATTTTAAAATCCTCCTTTAAGGATATTTCACTTTTGCTTTCTTAAAGAGCAACGACCGTGCCAAACGAAAAATAATTGGATAACCAGCTTAAATCACATAATAAATTTGATAGTGCTGGTTGGGATAGTATGTTAAGTTGTTATTTTCAGAAAAAAGATGTATACAAAGTATCCAATTATGGTATCCTCTTGTGTACAAAGTATCCAGTTATGATGAACATTCGGCTATCAGCTTTTTTTTGCTTATGCCAGCCGTATAAAAGAGAAGCTCCCCGCTAACGGGAAACTTCAAGATGGCTGGGTATCACCCCTGAAGCCTGGCATCTATTTTGCTTTGGAATAAGTTTATGACAGGTAGAAAAAAAGAAAAATCATGGATTACTCTATCACCCTGGATAGTAATAGGAGCGGTGGCTGTTCTGGCGCCTATTTTTATCTTTGTTGCCGTTCAAAATATTCACAAGCAAAGAGAGAATACGACCCGGCTTTTATTAGAGAAGGGGGCGGCCCTGATAAGGTCCTTTGAAGCCGGTACGAGGACAGGAATGGGGATGCGCTGGGGCGGTCTTCAGGTGCAGAAATTACTGATGGAAACGGCACAGCAACCCGATATTGTTTACCTGCTGATAACAGACCTGAATGGTAAAATCCTCGCAGATAATGACCCTTCTAAAATTGGAAAATATCACGGAAAAGACATTGACCTTGAAAAAATTCCCCGTTCCAAAGAGGTGAAGTGGCGAGAGGTCATAAATGAAAAAGGTGCAAACGTTTTTGAAGTCTTCCGCCGGTTTTCTCCAACGCAAAGACACTTTCAAAGACCATGGGGTAAAAACGTCCCCAATGACTGGTTTCGATCGCGTATAATCCCTCGGGAAGGTAAACCTTTGTCCCAGCTGACTATTTTCGTCGGTCTTGACATGAAACCGATTGAATTAGCCAGAAAAGAAGACGCACGTCATACGGTGATTATGGCGCTTATTCTTCTTTTAATTGGATTTACGGGAGTCATCTCTCTTTTTCTGGTTCAGGGTTACCGTTCAGCGAGAACTTCCCTTTCCAGAATCAGGGCATTTTCCGACAACCTGGTAGAAAATATGCCCATAGGTCTTCTTGCAATCGATGGTGATGGAAACGTGTCCTCTTTCAACCAGACGGCCGAGTCGGTACTACAGCTCTCAGCCGATGAGATACTCGGCAGGAAAGCCGATCAAGTACTGCCGCAACAACTACGCGCACTAATTGATAAACTTAAGCCGGAAGTAAAAATTATTGAAAAGGAAATAGATTGTCCCGTGAAGGATGGGAACCATATTCCCCTGGAAGCGATAGCCACTCTGCTGGAAGAGGAAGACGGGACTTTTGGGGGATATGCCATCCTTTTCAGGGATCTTAGCGAAATTAAACGCCTCAGGACGGAAATTGACCGGAGTCAGCGCCTGGCGTCCATCGGGAGGCTGGCGGCCGGGATCGCCCACGAAATTCGAAATCCCCTCAGTTCAATCAAGGGCTTTGCCACCTATTTCAAAGAACGATATAAAGACGTGCCTGAAGATCAAAAGATAGCTGAAATCATGGTTCAAGAAGTGGAACGGTTAAACAGAGTGATTGGTCAACTTCTGGAATTTGCCCGCCCGATGAATATTCGGTTGAAACCGACATCCATGCGAATACTCATTCAACACTCCCTGAAAATGATTGGGGGTCAGGCCGGAGAAAAGAATATCAAAATAAATCCGGAGATTTCTCTGGAAATGGATGAGGCGCTTATTGATCCTGACAGGATTAATCAGGTTTTACTCAACCTCTACTTAAACGCCATCGAAGCGATGGATGATGGTGGGACTCTTTCTGTGAGGCTTTTCGGAGATGATCCCGGACGGGTAAAAATAGAAATTTCTGATACCGGAGTCGGTATTCAAAAAAAAGACCTGGAAAAGATATTTGATCCTTACTTCACCACCAAACCATCAGGAACAGGTCTGGGTCTTGCTATTGTCCACAGGATAATCGAAGCCCACAATGGTGAGGTGAATGTAAAAAGTGAACAGGGGAAGGGAACTACAGTGTCTATTATACTGCCCGCTTCTGAAGGGAAAGCCGGGTCTCCAGTTACAGATAAAGCTGATAGTTGATTACTGTCAGTCGAGTGCTTTCTAACAATGGTGTACTTGTAAAAAGTCACGAACCGGGTCATTGCGAGAAGTGTAGCGACGAAGCAATCTAATGAATACAGCCAGTTATAGCGCACGAGATTGCTTCGCTCTGCTCGCAATGACGTCTTTTTCGGCTTTTTCGAGTTCATGAGGTTCAATTTTCATGAAATCAAAAAACATTGTACTGATCGTGGATGATGATCGGACCCACCGTATTATGTTACAAACGCTTTTCGCCGGATGGGGATACTCTACCGTTGAGGCGGATGATGGTGATACTGCCGTTGAAAAGGTCCAAAAACAGCCTTTTGACCTGATCTTAATGGATGTTCGCATGATAAGGGTCTCCGGGCTGGAGGCATTAACAAAAATCAAAACCCTCAATCCTGCTATTCCGATCATTATTATGACCGCCTATTCATCGGTTGAGTCCGCGGTGGAAGCACTGAAAAATGGGGCTTATGACTACCTCACCAAACCTCTCAATTTCGATGAACTACGTTTCACCATGGAACGGGCCATGGATCACAGACAGTTAAGCGAGGAAAATCGCCTCCTTCGGGAAAGTTTGAGCTCCCGGTTTGACAGACAAAATATCATTGGCCGCAGTGACGCCATGGCAAAGCTCATGGAAACAGTGGCCCAGGTAGCTCCATCTGATGCGACTGTTCTGATCACAGGCGAGTCAGGAACAGGAAAAGAATTGATTGCAGGGGCAATCCACTTTAACAGCCCTCGAAAAGAAGGCCCCTTTGTGAAGATCAATTGTGCCGCCATCACTGAAACACTGCTTGAATCAGAACTTTTCGGTCATGAGAAAGGGGCATTTACCGGTGCCAATCGGCGTAAGGAAGGTAAATTTCGCCAAGCCGATGGAGGGAGTCTGCTTTTAGATGAAATAAGTGAAATGTCACTGGCTATGCAGTCAAAGTTATTACGCGTTTTACAGGAATTGGAGATCACCCGGGTTGGCGGTGAAGAGGTGATAAAAGTGGATGTGAGGGTAATAGCTGCCACCAATAAAGAGCTTCTACAGGAAATTGGAGCCGGTCGATTCAGGGAAGACCTTTTTTATCGTTTAAATGTTATCACCCTGAACGTATCGTCTCTGAGAGAAAGGAAAGAGGATATCCCACTTCTTGCCCAGCACTTTTTGAAAATATTTGCCGAAAAGAATCATAAGGAAATAAAAGGGTTTACCCCGCATGCAATGGACCGTCTACTCAAATATGAATGGCCTGGAAACGTTCGAGAACTTATGAACACCGTTGAAAGAGGGGTGGTCCTTTCACGGTCGGAGTATCTTGATGAACACGATATATCGTTAATCGTTAAGGATGAAGGCGAGATATCACTCCAGGGTGAAATGTCCGGTAATTTGCCCCTTGAGGAAGTGGAAAAGGCCGCTATATTAAAAACACTGGAATTGGTCGAAGGAAATAAAAGCGAAGCTGCCAGACGGCTCGGCATTACAAGGAAAACTCTCCATAAAAAGCTCAAAAAATATGAGGATATGTAGTGTCATGTGAACGATACTCTGTCATTTCGAAGGAGTCTTCACGACTGAGAA
>CAZYTP010000043.1:0-20554 GCA_964650385.1 uncultured Syntrophales bacterium
ATAAAAGAGTTATAAAAGATAGTTTTTTAAACCATGCCGTTATGACCGCTTACAGGAGGCTGATTGAGACAAGAAGATATCCAACGGCAGTAGTATTGCTTGATCTTCCCCCTGATGATGTGGACGTAAATGTTCATCCGACAAAGATGGAAGTTCGTTTTAGAAATCCGAGGGAAATCTATGAAACTATAGTTGAAAATCTTGTGAAGGTGTTGGCCGGTATCTCCCCTGTATTGGAGATATCAGAGAAAGATGGCAGAGGCCTTCAGGAATATAGGGGAAGGGTCAGAGAGGCGCTAAAGAGGTATACGATTTCCTCGGATATGAGAAAGCCTTCTCAACCCCTGTTTAGTAAAGGAGAAAAACTGCCCTTGTCTTCCGTTATTGAAGAGGTTTCAGATGAAGATGGTACTGCTGATCGTGCAGGGATATGGGAACTTTCTGAAGACAAGAAATTACCTTTTTCCTCTCTCGAGTATATGGGGCAGGTCACTGCTGCTTACCTTGTTTTTTCTTCTCCTGACGGGATTGTTTTGGTGGATCAGCATGCAGCTCATGAACGGGTACTCTTTGAAAGGCTGAGAAAGGTATCCATGGACGAGAAGGTTGTAAGTCAGAGTTTATTGATTCCGGAGCTTGTCAGTCTTCCTATCCATGATTTTGCCTTACTTATGGAATTATCCGGAGTACTGGAAGATGTGGGCATAGAAGTCGAGCCGTATGGGGGAAGCACTGTCGTAATAAAATCTATTCCGGCAGCTCTGCCCGGAGGCATTGAACCCAAGGCACTGCTTCTTGATGTTGTCGAGGAAATTTCAAAGACGGGAAAATCCCGGAGAATTAAAGAAGTAAAGGATGAAATCTTCAAAATCCTGTCTTGTCGAGGGGCTATAAAGGCAAACCATAAACTTACTGAATCGGAGGTAGAAAATCTGTGTAAGGATCTTGATTCAACTCCATTTGCCTCAACCTGTCCGCATGGAAGACCAACTTATATACAGCTTAACATCATAGATCTGGAAAAGATGTTCAAGCGAAGATAAAGCAACGTAATGAATTCTACCGGCCATAAACCCCGCATTGTTATTATTCTCGGCCCTACAGGTGTCGGCAAGACTGAAGTTGCCATTAAGCTTGCCCGCGAATACGGTGGCGAGATTATCAGTGTAGATTCCATGCAGGTCTACCGGTATATGGATATCGGTACCGCAAAACCAACCTCCGAAGAACAATCTCTTGTAAAACACCATCTCATAGATGTGGTAGACCCGGACGAAGAGTTTGATGCGGCAATGTTTATGAGTCAGGCAGGGGAAGTAATTGACAGGCTAAATAGTGAAGATAAAAGCATATTTGTCGTAGGGGGTACGGGACTTTATATTGAGGCCCTGATTGGGGGGCTCTTCAATGGGCCGGGGGCCGATAGGAGTTTGAGAAGCGCCTATAGAAAAGAGCTTGAAGAGTATGGAAGGGGATACCTCTATGAAAAGCTGAAGAAGATGGACGAGGCCGCCGCGGAGACAATCCATCCGAATGATGTTTTTAGAACGATAAGAGCGCTTGAGGTTTTGGAGCTCAGCGGCGAATCGATTGTCAAAAAGTGCAGTGATCACCACTTCGGCGACAAACGGTATGATTTTATCAAGATAGGATTTATGATCGATAGAGCCCTGCTGTATGAAAAGATTAACAGGAGAGTCGAAAAAATGATGGCGGATGGGCTTGTGGAAGAAGTCGAGAAACTTCTAAAAATGGGTTATGATGAAACCCTGAAACCTATGCAAGCTTTCGGATATAAACATATCGTTAATTGTATAAAGGAAAAGTGTGATATTGAAGAGGCGGTAAAAATGATAAAAAGTAACACAAGACATTATGCAAAAAGACAGCTTACCTGGTTTAGGGCTGATGAGAATGTCGAGTGGGTCGATCCTTCAAATATTGGTGTGGTGAGGGAAAAAACAGGCAACTTCTTAAAGTAACACTTTAACCAATCTCAGTGTGTCAGTTCGCTAAATTTAAAAGTGGGGCCTTTTAGAAAAGGCCCCGCTTTTAACAAAGGTTTTCCCGAACTTCTCCGAAAAAATAACATCTGCCTCCGAGGGTCTTCGAAGGAGTACTTTACGGGTAAGAGCGGTTCGTTTTGCTAATCATTTTAAGAGTCTAAGGGTGACTCTTTAATGGTATCTTTTATCGCCTGCAGAGAATTGAGAAGTTGGGTATACCTCATAGCGAGACCGATATTCTCGGCAAAGAGCAGCAGAGAGTCAACGTCCCGATCTGAAATATCCCATGCCTCACGGTGATACAGTCGTAGGGCACCAATTGATTCACCATAAAAATTGATAGGAATGGAAATAATGCTTCCTATTCCCTCCTCTTTAGCGTCCTCTGGGTACTGAAGGGCCTTTGTCTTTGTAATATCACTTACTATAACAGGTTCCCCTTTAAGGGTATCGCTGAGGCTTTTATCCATAAAAACGGGGCCTTTATTTATATAGTTGATACTCAAACCGCAACTGGCCAGAGCTTCAAGCTCTTTTGTCTGAGAATTCAGGATAAATATCGTGCAACCCTTAATATCCAAGGCTCCTACTAATAGTTGAATCATGCGGTTGCTCATGATTTCCAGATTATCAGATTCCCCTATGGCCCTGATAACTACCTTAAATATATCTATATCTATTTTTTCTTGGATGCTCATGAAATCCCTCCTCGCTTGTTCTATTGGATTAAGAACCACTAGGTTAAAATTTATTACTCACTTTCAATGGTACCCCTCTTTTAACTTGAGAGGTCTGAACATGAAGTATAGTTTTCCTGAAGTGGCAGTTATGAAACGATGCAGACCGTTGTGTCTTTTAAGGCGACCACGACTTTGCCGTGAACACTTCCGGTAAAAAATTGTTTAATTGCACCTGGTTTATGATTCATGACAACTAAATCAAAACGTTCTTTCGTCGCAAACTTAATGATCTCACTAGCAACATCTTTCAATCTGGGTTTAAATATACAGTGAACCTGTTGTCCGGAAAAACCGCTTTGCAACAGTTTATTCTTGGCCTGATTGAGAGCAGCTTCCTGTTCTTTAACCTGCTGGGAAAGATAAATCAGATTACCCCTCATTTTTTCCATAATCGGGGATTCTTTCAACTCAATTGCCGGTACGGACATGTGGGCATTAAATAGTGTGATTTCGGTATCCTTCAGATGGGCAAAAGTACGGATAACAAAATCTAAAGCCTTCTCATCATATTTAGTAAAATTATAAGGTAATAATATTTTTTGACTGGCCATATCGTCCTCCTTCCTCCTTTTTAGTTTCAAGAATTAAACACCATAATCAAACCGCTTAGAAATAGAGAAATGAAATTTGCTTTTTGGGGCAGTACGCGAAGTATAGTTAAAAATATCATATTTTGGGGTGGACTGTCAATCAAAAGTTAGCTTAAACAGGCAAATAAGGTCATTTTGTGATTTTTATGAAGCCGTCAAAAGTTAAAATTCCTTGACTTCAAAATTGTATAAATATATTGGTAATAAATAGAAAATTAAAACAGCCTTGTAGACAATCTTTTTAATGTGAAGAAAGCTTTAAGAATATGGGTTTCCACCGTATCAATTACGGGGTAAACTCTTACTCAGAACATTTTTACCTTTAAGAGGGAGGGGGAAACTATGATACGCCAATTAAAATGTCATAAATCCTTTGTTTTATTAATTATAATTGCCATAGGTGCTTTTGTTTTTTCCTGTGCACCGGAACCAAGAAAACCATTAAGCCAGCTTGATACTCCCGAGCACCATACTTATACGGGGCTGAAATTGCTCAATCAGGGTAAATACCAGCATGCCGAGAGGGAGTTTGAGTTGGCCATACAGCTTGATCCGAAGTATTCTAAAGCTTATGTGGGGCTCGGGTTGGCGAAAGCCTATAAAAGGGACTTCGAAAATGCATTTGATTTAATGAAAAATGGGTGGGGGTATGCAAAGACAAAGGAGGAAAAAGTCTTTGTTCATATTGGAAAAATAAGACTATATACGATGAGCAAGGAGCATAAAGACTGGCTGGAACGGGCCAAAGAACAGTTTAAATATGCTATTGCTCTCGATCCCAAGTCTTCTGCTTCCTATTATTTTATGGGACTTGCGTATAAAGGAGGGCTGGAGTTTGACCTGGCTGGAAAGATGTTCAGCAAGGTACTTGACTTGAATGACAGTTATGTAGGAGAAGCTGATAACCAGTGGAAATTAATCCAGAAGATACAGAGAGCCACGCCGGGTACAATTACAGGAAAGAAAATTGCAATTGTTGAAAGTATTACCAGGGCTGATGTGGCGGCGCTGTTCATGGAAGAATTGAAGATAGATGTGCTTTATGATAGGAGATCACAGAAAACTTTTGATACTTCTTTCAAATATCTTGGTAAGATCAAGGCTAAGAAAGAAAAAGAGGCTGCAGCAACGGATATTGCGGAGCATCCACTGAAAGTTGATATTGAAGGTATTCTGGAAATAGGGGTCCGTGGCCTGGAGGACTATCCTGATGGTGCTTTCCATCCGAATGATTTGGTAACCAGGGCTAACTATGCAATGATGATCGAGGATATATTGATCAAGGTCACCGGTGAAAAGGATCTGGCGACTAAATTTATCGGGAGTACTTCCCCGTTTCCGGATTTAAGATCTGATCTTCCTTATTTTAATGCCGTCATGGTTGTTACCTCAAGGGGCATTATGCAGGCAAAAGACTTTACTACCGGCGAGTTTGCCCCGCTGGGTTCGGTCTCAGGTGTGGATGCCCTTTTAGTCATCAGAAAGATAAAGGAACAGTTGAAATTTTTCTAAGAGAGCAAAAGCTTATGGCTGATGCTGTTTAATTGAGAATCATTTGATGATTCTCAACCCCCATAAAATCCCCCTCTATCCCCCCCTACTAAAAAAGGGGAAGGGTGAGGGGGTTTTCCCTTTAAGATCGGCATAAAGTGACAAAGGCCTCAGAGGCAGAAAAAAGTAATGTCACTTTGTGCCTTTTAAACAATGTGTCCACATATTTTCCGGGTAGAGCGGAAATGGGCAGGTATTCCTCAAGCGATCGGTTTTAGTAAATAGTATTTTCTTATGGAGACGAGAGATGGAAGAAAAGTTGTTGAGTAAATCTTATGAACCTCATGGAGTTGAAGCAAAGTGGTATAAGTACTGGCTTGATAATAATTATTTTAGGGCGGATGATAAAAGTGAGAAAAGTCCCTTTTCAATTGTGATCCCACCGCCGAACGTGACCGGCATGCTCCATATGGGGCATGCGTTGAATAATGTTCTGCAGGATATTATTGTCCGGCATAAGAGGATGCAGGGGTATAATACCCTGTGGATGCCGGGTACTGATCATGCGGGAATCGCCACCCAGAATGTCGTTGAACAGGAACTGGCGAGTGAGGGAATTACAAGGCATGATCTCGGCAGGGAAAAGTTTATTGAAAGGGTATGGGAGTGGAAGGAGAAATATGGAGGAGTTATTATAAACCAGCTCAAGAGACTCGGATGTTCCTGCGATTGGTCAAGGGAACGCTTCACTATGGATGAAGGGTTGACAAGGGCTGTAAGAGAGAGCTTTGTGAGGCTCTATAATGATGGTTTAATCTATCAGGGAGATTATATTATCAACTGGTGTCCCAGGTGTCATACGGCCATATCGGATCTGGAGGTTGAATATAAAGAAGAAGAGGGTGGATTGTGGGATATCAGATACCCCTTTGCCGATGGTGAGGGGGATATTGTTGTGGCCACGACGCGTCCGGAAACTATGCTGGGGGATACGGCGGTTGCAGTTAACCCTCATGATGAAA
The DNA here is from genome assembly GCA_964650385.1 of uncultured Syntrophales bacterium. Classification (GTDB taxonomy): domain Bacteria; phylum Desulfobacterota; class Syntrophia; order Syntrophales; family JADFWA01; genus JAUSPI01. Next base: position 5,850 of record CAZYTP010000043.1, read on the forward strand.
GATACAAAGATATGATCGGAAGAGAAGTTATCCTTCCTCTGGTTAATAAAAAAATACCTGTTATCGCGGATGATTATGTGTCCAAGGAGTTTGGTTCTGGCGCAGTAAAAATAACACCCGCCTGTGATCCAAACGACTTTGCAATGGCTGAAAGACACGGGCTTGAAATTGTCAAGATAATGGATGAAAGAGCTGTAATTAATGAGAACGGGGGTATTTATCGGGGGCAGGATCGCGATGAGTGCAGGAAAAATGTTGTTCGTGACCTCGAAGAGGGAGGATATCTGGTCGGCAAAGAACCCTATATCCACAACGTGGGACATTGTTACAGATGTAGAACCGCTATAGAGCCGACAGTTTCCAGACAGTGGTTCGTAAAGGTAAAACCGCTTGCCAGGGCTGCTTCCTCGGCTGTTGTAAAAGGTAAAACCAGGATAATCCCATCCTTATGGGAAGGGACTTATTTTGATTGGATGGAGAATATCCGCGACTGGTGTATTTCCAGACAGATATGGTGGGGTCACAGAATACCTGTCTGGTATTGTGAAGATTGCGGGGGCGTAATTGCTTCGGTGAAGGATCCGGACAGCTGTCCTGAGTGTAAAGGGAACTCACTCAGGCAGGAGGAAGATGTTCTGGATACATGGTTCAGTTCCGCACTCTGGCCTTTTTCAACCCTTGGGTGGCCGGACAAGACAGATGCATTGAAGACGTTTTATCCCACATCCCTTCTTGTTACCGGGTTTGATATCCTCTTTTTCTGGGTAGCGAGGATGATGATGATGGGACTTTATGTAATGAAAGAAGTTCCCTTTGATGCTGTATATCTCCACGCACTTGTTCGTGATGAAGAAGGACACAAGATGAGCAAATCGAGTGGGAATATAATAGATCCTCTTGAAATGATAGAAAAATATGGAACAGATGCCTTCAGATTTACACTCGCGGCATTCACGGCTCAGGGGAGGGATGTGAAGATGTCGGAGGAGCGTATCGAAGGCTACCGGCGTTTTGTTACCAAGATATGGAATGCCACGAGGTTTTCCATGATGAGCCTTGAGGACTATCATGCAGGAGGTGTTGAACCTCGAAAAGATGATTATTCGCTTTGTGACCGTTGGATTAAAGACAGACTCAATAAGACCACGGGAGATGTGACAAAATATTTAGATGAATACAAGTTTAATGATGCCGCTCACAGCATATATAACTTTGTTTGGCACGAGCTGTGTGATTGGTATCTTGAGCTGATAAAACCAGTCCTGTATGGTAAAGATGACCCCGCAAAAAAACTTGCCGCTCAGCAGACTCTTCTTATGGTTTTAAAAGCTTCCATAAAACTTCTTCATCCCTTTATGCCGTTTGTAACCGAGGAAATATGGCAGAAACTCGGGGGTGACGGAAATTCTGTTATGATAAGCAAATTCCCGGTAATGGATGATGACCTTCGTGATGAAGATGCGGAAAAAGAGATGGGGGTTATCATGGATGTGATTACCTGTATCAGAAACATAAGGGGCGAGATGATTATTCTCCCATCAAAAAAATTAAAAGTGATCGTTTCGGTTCCTGATGAAGAAATGGAGTCCGTGGTGACTTCTGGCAGGGATTACATTGTCGATCTGGGCAATCTGGAGGAATTAACCGTTTGTGGCGAGATTGAGGAACCGAAAGGTGCCGCAATAGGTGTTGCAGGTTCTTTGAGGGTATTTGTATTACTGGAAGGAGCGATAGATATAGCGGCAGAGAAAGCAAGGCTCGAAAAGAAAATTGCCAAAATTACAAAAAACCTCGCTGTTGTTTCTAAAAAACTTTCCAATCGTGATTTTAAGGAGAGGGCTGCGGAAGCAGTTATAAGTAAGGAAGAAGCAAAATTCAAGGAGCTTAACGAGAAATATGCCGTGCTCGAAGCGGCCATTAAAAGACTTAAGAAGATAGAGTCATAATAAAAGCTTAAAGTGCCTAAAGTGAACTAAAGTGCCTAAAGTTAAAGAATGTGCTTTCAGCGCAACCTGTTTAAATTTGACCACGCTAAAGACGTGTATTTTAACTTTAGCTCACTTTTAACTTTCAATTTTACTCACTCTTGCAAAATGCTCCAGAAACATATCATACATAGGCTGATACAGTCGGCCCTTAAGGAAGATATAGGCTCCGGTGATATAACCACCTCGGTTGCCCTGTCGGGAAGGGAAATTGGTAATGCCCGCGTCGTGGCGAAGGAGGATATGGTTGTAGCAGGAATTGGAATTTTTAAAGAGGCCTTTTCATTTTCAGAAGAAGAAGTTGAATTTACGAATAGTGTTGAAGATGGTGTGCTTGTCAAAAGTGGGGACGTACTTACTAAGATGTCAGGAAACCTGGGAGATATCCTCACTGCGGAGAGAGTGGCGCTGAATTTTCTTCAAAGAATGTGCGGGATTGCCACTCTGACGCGAAGATATGTGGATGAGATCAGGGGAACCGGTGCAAAAATTTTAGATACAAGAAAAACAACGCCCGGTTTGAGGGTCCTGGAGAAATATGCCGTAATGATTGGCGGCGGCTTTAACCATAGATTCGGCCTCTATGATGGCATCTTGATTAAAGACAACCATATTGACGCCGCCGGCGGGATTCTTCCTGCTGTTGACAGGGTCAAGAAAAGCGCTCCCCATACCTTAAAGATAGAAATTGAGGTAAAGAATTTAAAAGAAGTCGAGGAGGCGTTATCTGCAGGAGTAGATGTCATAATGCTCGATAATATGGAGGTAGAGGAGATGAAGGAGGCCGTTTCTCTTATAAAAGGAAGAGTTTTAGTTGAGGCTTCAGGAAATATCACCCTATCCAACGTAAAAAAGATTGCTGAGACCGGAGTGGATTTTGTATCTATAGGCGCGCTTACTCATTCAGCACCATCATCTGACATAAGCCTGAAGCTGAAAGCCTGAAGTTAAAAACCGGCTTTAAACTTTCAACTTAAAACTTAACGTATTCGTAAAAAGTGAAATTCGACGAATATGTCATTTCGACCATAGGGAGAAATCTTATCTTTTCAGCATGTTATGTTTTAAAGATTTCTCGTTTCACTCGAAATGACAAACTGAAAAAACTTTTTACGATACCATCAAACTTAAAACTATGTTTAATGAACATGATCTTGCAAGCCGTCTTTCAGGAAGGCTTATAGGGAACAGGGTACACTTTTTAAAAGAGGTCGATTCCACAAATATATATGCCTCCGGACTTGCAAGGGCTGGTGCTCCGGAGGGTACGGTTGTCATTGCGGACTGTCAGACGAAAGGGAAGGGGCGTATGGACAGGGTATGGCAGTCTCCTCCCGGGAGTAACATATATACTTCAATTATATTGAGGTCTTCGATAGAAACTGCAGTGGCCCCCCAGATAACCCTCGTAGCCGGTGTTGCAGTGGCCGGGTTTCTGTCTGAATATTGCCCGGAAGATGTTACCTTAAAATGGCCGAATGATGTTCAGATAGGTGGAAAGAAAATATGCGGTATTCTCACGGAAATGAAGACCTCCGGTGGGAAAGTTGATTTTGTCATAGTTGGAATCGGCATTAATATCAATATGAAAAAAGAGGATTTTCACAAGGAGTTTCGAAATAATTCTACATCCTTGATTGAAGAGGTGGGGAGAGATATTTCTCGTTTCGATTTTACTATAAGATTGTATGGTTTCCTGGAAAAGTGGTATAAGGAATTTTTATTGGAGGGGTTCAATCCGATAAAAGACGAGTGGTTAAAATATGCCGGAATCATTGGAAAAGAGATCAAGGTTGTTTTAAACGATGATATTCAGACAGGCAAAGCGGTCGGTATTGATGAGTACGGAGCACTCCTTATTTTTGATGAAAAGGAAAAGATAAAACGCGTGATAGCCGGTGATGTTTCTTTGGTGGAGAATTGATTATGCTTTTGGTTATTGATGTCGGAAATACAAATACGGTGCTTGGTTTGTATAAGGGGGACAACCTCTTGCATGACTGGAGAATCAGGACGGTTGTTTACCATACGGTTGATGAATACGGAATGAGGGTGCTCAATCTGTGTAAAACGGGTGAGGTCGATCCAAAATCAGTTAACTGTATTATAATTTCTTGCGTTGTTCCACCTATGTTGAATATCTTGAGGCCTCTCTGTCAGAAATATTTTAATGTAGAACCGCTGATTGTTGGGCCGGGGATCAAGACAGGAATGCCGATCTTTTATGATAATCCAAGGGAAGTAGGTGCGGACAGGATAGTAAACGCCGTTGCTGCTTATGAGAAGTTCAAGAGAGAGCTGATAATCGTGGATTTTGGTACCGCTACCACTTTCGATTATATTTCGGAAAAGGGTGAATATATGGGAGGCTGTATAGCACCGGGCATACTTATATCGAGTGAAGCTCTTTTTGAAGCAGCTTCAAGGCTTCCCAGGGTGGAGTTCATCAGGCCTAAATCCGTTATTGCTAAAGATACGGTGAGCAGTATGCAGGCCGGTATCATGTTCGGTTATGCGGGTCTTGTGGACGGGATAGTGGATCGTATAAAAAATGAAGTTAAATCGAATCCTTTCGTTGTGGCAACAGGAGGATTCGCAGAAATAATAGCTCCTGAAACGAAGAGTATAAAGGTGGTCGATGCAATGCTTACTCTTGAAGGACTCAAAATAATCTATTCAAGAAACTGTTAAAAAGCTTAAATGAATCCTGCCTTTTTATAGTTCTATTTCTTCTTCCCATCTTTTCAAGTCGGAAAGCGCTCGTGCCGCAAAATATTCCCCCTTTTCTTTTTTAGGTACCTTCTTGGAAAGTGGAGGAAAAAGACCAAAATTTACATTCATAGGCTGAAAAGTTTTGATGCCGGTATCTGAAATATAATGGAGGAGAGCGCCAATGGCCGTTGTCTTTGGCGGGACGGCGGCTAAATCTTTTTCCTTCAGATAACGGTACATATTTATTCCTGCGATAAGACCCATGGCTGCAGATTCTACATAGCCCTCAACACCGGTAATCTGTCCGGCAAAGAAGATATTATCATTTGACCGGATCTGAAGGGTATTTTTTAGCAGGGCAGGGGAGTTTATGAAGGTGTTTCGGTGAATGCTTCCATATCTCGCAAATTCCGCTTCTTTTAAGCCCGGTATCATCCTCAATATCCGTTTTTGTTCCGGCCAGGTCAATTTTGTCTGGAATCCCACCATGTTGAAGAGAGTACCTTCCCTGTTTTCCTGGCGTAGCTGGACAGCGGCATAAGGCTGTTCCCCTGTTTTGGGATTTATCAAACCTACGGGCTTCATTGGTCCAAAGGCAAGAGTATTTTTCCCTCTCTTTGCCATTACCTCAATCGGAAGACATCCCTCAAAGTACTTCAACTCTTCAAAGTTTCTAAGGGGCACCTCCTTGCCTTCTGTAAGTGCCTTACAAAACCGTTCATATTCGCTTTTGGTAAGGGGACAGTTCAGGTAGTCACCATCGCCGTTGTCGTATCGCGATGCCCTGAATACCAGTGTGTGATCGATTGAATCTCTGTCTATTATAGGTGAGATTGCATCATAGAAATGGAGATGCTCACAACCGGTAGTCTTCGAAATGCTCTTCGCCAGTGATTCGGAAGTAAGAGGTCCACTTGCGATAATAACGGGGGAATCTCCGGGAATTGCCGTAATTTCTTTACGGTTGATTTTCAGCCCTTTGCATTCATTTAGCTTTTGCTCAATATATTGCGATAAAAATGTCCTGTCTACAGCGAGTGCCTTGCCTGCCGGTACGGCGGTAGCATCGGCCGACTCAATAATAATAGAATCCAGTATACGCATCTCTTCCTTGAGAAGACCTACTGCGTTTCGTGTGATATTGGAACGGAGCGAGTTGCTGCAGACAAGCTCGGCGAGGAGTGGTGATTTATGGGCGGGCGAATATAGCCCTGGTTTCATTTCGTAGAGCAGAACATCAAGCCCGCGTTTCAATAATTGCCATGCGGCCTCGCACCCTGCAAGCCCGCCACCTATTATAATTACGGGTTTCGAGTCTAAAGTTTCAAGTTTCAAGTTTCTATCATCCAGTCAGTTGGGTGGCATTTTATCTGCCCGCTTGTACCTCGCTCGCAGTGCCAGGCGGGCATAAAGTTATTTCCTGACCCGGATCAGGCGCGAGGTGGCCTTAAGATTTCTTCTCTTCATACCCGCAATCCTTGTTGAGGCATGTCTTCAAATATCCTTTACCTCGACTATATTTTTCGACAATAAACGGGGCTCCGCACTGGGGGCATTTTTCTGGTATAGGTTTGTCCCAGAGGGCATAGGTACAGTCCGGATAGTTTGAACAACTAAAAAATATCTTCCCCTTTTTCGTCCGTTTTTCAGAGAGGTACCCGGTACACCCTTCTTCCGGACACATAACTCCTACACTTATCGGCATGGTATTTTTACACTCAGGATAGCCGGAACATCCAAGGAACCTGCCGAATCTGCCCTCTTTTATAATCATTTTTTTGCCGCATTTGCTACAGTCAGTATCGGTTGCTTGTGCTTCCGTCTGGTTGATCTTTCCCTTTTCATCCTTGGTGAAATTGGTTGTGTTGTCGCAACTGGTACATTTCAGAAACCTGCCGAATCTGCCCCATTTTATGACCATAGGACTTTCGCATTTATCGCAGATGCTGTCGGTTGGTGTCTCTTCCTTCTTTAGATTTCTCATTTCGGTTTTGGCTTTTTTCAGGTCTTTCTCAAAGGGGGTGTAAAAATCCCGCAGGGTTTCAAGCCTCGTTAACTTTCCTTCTTCTATCAAGTCGAGTTGATCTTCCAGGGATGCGGTAAAGTCAATGTCGAGTATTTTTGGAAAGTTTTTTACCAGAAGTTCGGTGACCAGAATTCCAAGTTCAGTTGGGTGAAATCTTCTGTTTTCCAGCCTGACATAGTCTCTCTCCTGAATGGTGCTCAATATGGCTGCATAAGTTGATGGTCTTCCTATCCCATTTTCTTCAAGCTCTCTGACGAGCGTTGCCTCTGAAAACCTTGGTCGCGGCTGAGTGAACTTTTGTTCCGGTGTGAGAGAGAGAAGCGATGGGGTTTCATTCTCCTGAACCTCTGGAAGAATCTTGCCGGAGCCATTTTCCTCTTCCGCGTCGTCTTTAGTTTCAGTATAAACAACGGTGAATCCTGCGAATTTCATAACGGCCCCTTGCGCCCTGAAAATGCAATTTCCTGCAGATATGTCAATGGTTGTCTGGTCAAAAATCGCAGGATTCATCTGACTCGCCACAAAACGGTTCCAGATGAGCTGATAGAGACGAAACTGGTCATCGCTTAAATACTGCTTGATATCCTTCGGTTTGTGGAGCATCGATGCGGGCCTTATTGCCTCGTGGGCATCCTGGGACTTCCGTGGAGACTTAAATGCCCTCGGTTTTGCCGGAAGAAAGTCTTTGCCGTAATTCTCATCTATATAAGCTCTTGCCTCGGCGATAGCTTCCGCCGATATACGAAAAGAGTCGGTCCTCATGTATGTAATAAGACCTACTGGCCCCTCTTTCCCGAGTTCTATCCCCTCGTATAATCTCTGGGCGACACTCATCGTCTTCTTTGCCGTAAAACTGTGTCTCCTTGATGCTTCCTGCTGAAGTTTGCTTGTTGTAAATGGGGGAGGGGATTGTCTTTTGGTCTCCTTCTTTTCTATTTTACTTATGACAAAGGGAGCTGATTCAATATCTTTCAGTATTGCATTTGCCTGTGCTTCATTTTTTACTTTTGCCTTTTTTGCACTGACCTTTATAAGGCGTGCTTCGAATTGAGGTGGATTTGAACCCTCTAACAGTGCGGTAATGTTCCAGTACTCTTCCGGCACAAATTTTAGTATCTCTTCTTCCCTGTCACATATTATCCTTACCGCTACTGATTGAACACGCCCGGCGGAAAGCCCCCATTTTACCTTTTCCCATAATATCGGGCTGATCTGGTATCCGACAAGCCTGTCCAGTACACGCCGTGTCTTCTGTGCTTCATATTTATCGTAATTGAGTTTCAGAGGATTCTTGATTGCTTTGAGTACAGTGTTTTTGGTCAGGTCGTTGAAGAGAACACGATAGATGTTTTTATTCTTGGCATCTATCTCCTCGAGTATATGCCAGGCTATGGCCTCTCCTTCTCTGTCAGGATCTGGGGCAAGGAATATATCGCTTGCGTTCTTCGCTGCTTTTTTGAGTTCGGAGACTACCTTTTTTTTCTTTTCTATGACCGTGTAAGTTATTTCGAAATCATTTTCGATATCGATGCCCAGTGTTTTGGGGGGGAGATCTTTTACGTGTCCCACAGAAGCCCGAACGTCGAAGTCGGACTCGAGATATTTCTTGATCGTCTTGACCTTGGTTGGGGATTCAACAATTATAAGCTTATCCGGCATGGCTATCCTTTCAGTTTAAACATTTTTCCGGGCATTTGTTCAATGTGTCCTTCGAGCTCCAGAGTTAAGAGGACATTTAGAATGTCACCGGCTTTAAATCCCGTTCCGGTGATTATCGTGTCAACATTTGTAGGTTTTTCGGAGATAGATTTTAACACGGTGTGCTGTGTATCATCCAAATTTTTCATGTTTTGTGGTTTGATACTGTCTGGTCTTTCCCTGGTCACTTTGATTTTCGCTTTTAACCTTGAGCCTTCAATCTGCGGTGTTATCTCTTCCAGAATATCGTGGACACTCTCGATGAGTTTTGCGCCTTCTCTTATCAGTTTATGGGTTCCCCTGGAACCGGGTGAGTCGATGCTTCCCGGCACCGCAAACACCTCTCTTCCCTGCTCTAATGCGAGCCTGGCGGTTATCAGGGAACCACTCTTGTCGCCAGCCTCTACGACAACGACACCGAGTGACATACCGCTTATGATTCTGTTTCTTGCCGGGAAATTTGGCCCGCTGGGTGGAGTAGAGAAAGGAAATTCAGTAATAACAGCCCCGTTTTCGGAAATTTTTTCAAGGAGCTTTTTGTTTTCCAGTGGGTAAACTATATCAATACCGCATCCTAAAACAGCGATTGTTCTTCCCTTTCCGGTGAGTGCCCCTGTGTGTGCCGCTGAATCTATTCCCCTGGCCATCCCGCTGACAATGGTAATTCCGCGCAGGGCAAGTTTTTGGCAGAGTCGCTGCGTGGAAAATTTACCGTAAGTGGTGGCAATTCTGGAACCGACAACAGCAACATTTATGTCATCTTCTCTCAGCGTTCCTTTAACATAGAGAAATGGTGGAAAATCATATATATTAAGGAGACTTTTTGGGTATAAAGAATTACTGGCTGTTATTATCGAAATCTTTGCTTTGTCAGCCAGTTCGAGCTCTTTGTCTACTTTCTGCCAGTCATTAAAGCCCTTGATGTTGAGAGCTATCTTTCTGGTGATGCCTGGAATAGCCCTGAGAGCGTCAGTCGGAGCATTGAATGCGTTTTCGGGAGAACCGAAGACCTCAATTAAGTTTTTAAATCCCACATTTCCAACGCCATCAATGAACTTTAAGGCAATCCAGTATTTTATATCGCTTTCCATTTCGCAGGGAAGATATATCGGATAATCGGCGAGTGTCAATAAAAATCTTTGCGTTCTTTACGTTTTTGGGTTAAAAATTCAGCTTCCGGTTTGAAGTTTAAAACCGAGATATGGGACTGCAATAAAGGGGTAGTGATGTTTAGACGTGTTTGTATTTTCTTTCTGATTTTGTTGATTGTCAGTGTTTCGGTCAGGATTGTTGAAGGAAGGGAAGAAACTTCGGGCATAGGATTGAAGGAGATAAGGCTTGAAGAGGGGAAAAGTATTCTGGAAGTGGGTTCAAAGTGTTCTTTCAGAGCGATTGGTCAGTATGCAGACGGTACGGAAAGGGATATCACTGATGAAGCGGAGTGGATATCAGTAAATGACAGGGTAGGGCGGTTTGCTGATAAGGGGGTACTTGTCGGAGGGGCAGTGGGGAACACTCTTGTCTTTGCAAGTTTGAACAGAATTAGAAGCAGCAGCCTCAGGGTTCAGGTAGAGCCCGCAACCCGGCCCGTATTAAAAGTCCAGCCTCTTAAAATACCTCTCGGAAATATCGAAAAGGACAGGAGTAAAGAGTTTACCATAACGGTCAATAATATCGGCAAAGGAGATCTTAAGTGGGAGACCCGGACCAGCTCTTCGTGGTTAGTGCTAAACAGCGATCTTTCCCGGGAAGCTTATGACCTGTGGCGGAAGACATCGATGAAAAATATGCTTAAGCCCGTTGATATGAATGGCGATGGGAAGATAGATTACTTCCCACCGAAAGTTGGACTACTTTCCTACACGGCCTGGATGGCAGAGAGAAGAGCTCTACAGGGCGGGTTAACCAGAAGAAATGCTGCCGATATCATTACCATCACGGCATATACACTTGGTCTTTCAGATGGGGAGTATAATGGAAAAATTTTTGTGACATCTGATGCGGAAAGACAGGAGATCGAGATTTCCATGAAAGTGGTTTCCCTTGAATATATAACCATTACTCCAGTTTCTATCAAAGTGAGATCAGGGCAGAGGAGGAAATTCAGGGCAGCAGGAGTCTGGTCTGATGGAAGCAAGACGGATTTGTCTGGGCCTTTAGATGGCCGGTGGGTAATTTCCGACCCTTCTGTCGGGAATTTTTTGTACGGTAACCCTGTTTTTGTTGCGAGAAAATCAGGTAAGACAGAAATCAAAAAGATTAGGGGAGATATAGTAAGTGATATTGCACTGGTAGAGGTTGAAGAAGGTATTTCCCACCCGGTGCTTGCTGTTTCTCCCAGAGAGATAGACCTTGGTGCAATCGGTCCTGGAGAAAGCTCCAGGGGCACTTTTTCTTTGAAAAATTTTGGTTCTGGATTCATCGATTGGTCGATTGATGGACTTTCCGAATGGTCTCTGAGCGGTGAAGATGGTCTGTCCGGTATTGTGCGCAATACCCCCGGTCATATCAGGGTTTATCTGAGGTCTTTAAAAAAAGAGAGCAAAGAGGACTGGGAGGAACCTGAAGAAAATGTGTCTTCTCTATATCCCGTTCAGTTGAGACTCGAATCTGAAGGTAATTTTCTAACCTATACAAAGAACCTACCAATCGGAAGATATAGAGAGATGATAAAGTTGTCTTCTGATGGTGGAATGAGACGGATTTTTCTGAGATTTGAGATTACACAGGTAAAATCGGTTCCATCCATAAAAGTGGGACCACTCGGGATAGATTCAGGTGTTGTCGCGTCCGGTAAACAGCTGGTCAAGAGGGTCGAACTAACGAACGAGGGTAGAGATGTCCTGAAGTGGAAGGCCAGATTCCAGGGAAACCGTAGAACTTTTGCCGGTGTGCCCCTGAAAAGGGGACTATATGTTTCATTTTTGAATCCGGATGTTCGTGATAGTGAAAAGTATGCGGTTCCGGGACATTTGAAGGATTCAGTTGATATTTCTGGTGTCTGGTCTGAAGATAGAGGATATCCTTACAGTTATGGCGAAGGAGATATATTAAAGTATAAATTTCCAGGAACAGGTATTGCTCTGTTTATCTGGAAAGATTTTGAAGGAGGATATCTGACAACGTATGTTGACGATGAATTGATGAAGGAGATTGATTGTTATTCCAAGAAAAATAAAAGAACAGAATCTCTGGTGGTGGAAGGCCTTGAAGATGGACCGCATATCCTGAAACTTGTAAGTGAAGAAGGACGTGTGGTAATTGAAGGTGTGAGGGTTTCCAGCACTAATATTATTAAGGGAAATTATGACTGGATAGAAATCTTTCCTAATATAGGTACGACAACCAGTGAAACAGATTATGTCAATGTTATGATCAACTCCCGGGGATTGAAGCCTGGATATTATAGCGAGAATATCCTCTTCACCTCTAATGGGGGGACGGAAATTATTGAAGTTACACTTCAGGTTTCTGAGGATAAAGCTTCGGAAATTATAGATATTTATCGTTATGTAAGTGGGTCAGATTATCTCTTTACGGCAGATCCTCAGCTTGGAGGTCCGGATGCCCTGAAAGGATATAAAAAACAGGAGATTGCCTTCAGGCTTTTCAGTAAGGATACACCGGGAACAACAGAGTTCTTCAGGTGGTATAATCCATCAAAGAAAAGCCACTTTTATTCTGTTGACAGAGAAGGGAAGGGGAAATTCCTGACAGGATACGTTTTGGAAAAATCGATAGGGAACATCGCAACGACCGAGCTTTCAAGGACAAAGGAGCTGTATCGCTGGTTCAATCTCTCTTCCGGAGTTTACTTTTATACAACCGATCCAAAGGGAGAGGGGTGCTCCAGAAGGGGTTATAAGTATGATGGAATAGCAGGTTATGTGAGATAAGTTCCCTAAGTTTCAAGTGTCTAAAGTGAGCTAAAATTAAAATGATTGCAATCTTCAACTTAGATGCTTATATTGACTTGACAAAACCTCTTAAAGGGTTTAGTTAGGATGGTCTTTTTGGGGACTAGACTATTATGCGCCTGTAGCTCAGCTGGATAGAGCAACGGACTTCTAATCCGTAGGTCCTGGGTTCGAATCCCCGCAGGCGTGCCAACATATAAATGGTGGGTGTAGCTCAGTTGGTTAGAGTGCCGGGTTGTGGCCCCGGAGGCCGGGGGTTCAAGTCCCCTCACTCACCCCAAAAATTTAGGGTCTGTCATGAAATAAGTGTTGCACTAAGGCGCTCAGATTTGGTTTAGATTTGGTCGATCTAATTGAGTAAAACCACAGGCGTAGCAACGCTACGTTGAGGATTTTGCGATTGAAGATTGGCCAAAGATAGCCTGAAGATGAGATGCATGAATGTAACAGTTATTTCATGATAGACCCTTATGATGCGCCCGTAGCTCAGCTGGATAGAGTCGCAGACTTCGAATCTGTTGGTCGTAGGTTCGAATCCTACCGGGCGTGCCAGATCCGCTTTCAGGGCCCTTAGCTCAGCTGGTAGAGCAACTGACTCTTAATCAGTAGGTTGTCGGTTCGATCCCGACAGGGCCCACCAATTATTTTAAGGGGTTAGCTAATATAAGCTGGCCCTTTTTCTCGTTTCGTCTACTGTTTTTTCTTTTTTTTCCGTTGGAAAGGTTAGTAGTTGAGGAATCCTGAATGCCTGCTTTGTCCTGAGTTTATCCACAAGGTGGGAATAGACTTTTACAATCGTTTCTATCTTTTCCCTATATGTAAAATACCCTTTGTAATGTTGCACAGATGTGCGTTTAATCTTTCTACATAGCTCAATATGTCTGAGAAAACCAGTCCCGAATCACTTATACAGGTACTCTTCTCAAGTCTTTTTATGTGATTCAACCTGAAATCGGCTATAAGAGATTGTATCTCGGAGTTAATCGTCAATGTTATATTTGCAGATTTGTGATCATCCTCCTCTACGGCCTTCTTTGTGTGTTTCATTAGAGTATTTGTTTTTTCAAACAGTTTGTTGAGTTCATCCCGGGCGTCACCGGAAAATGTAAGATCATTTTCATAGAAGCGCTGTGCTGAATTTACGATATCTTCACAGTAATCGGCTGCCCTTTCAACATCATTTACGCTGTGGAGAAGCGCTGGAATCAACCTTGCCTGCTTTTCAGTAAGCTCGTTTTTTGTAATTTCGACTATATATTCCGTGATGCTCTTTTGCATACCATCAACGGATTCTTCATCGATTGATATTTCGTTCTTCAATTTGTGATTATAGGAAATTATGCATTGCCTTGCCTTGTCCAGCATTTCCATTGAGATACTTATCATAACACCTAATTCTTTAATTGTTGCGTCCATTGCCAAGATAGGGGCACTTAAAAGATTTTTATCGAGATACCACGCCTCTTTCTTTTCATAATCTTCTCCAGGGATTATTACGTGCAGGAGTTTAATAAAGAATGACACAATGGGGAGAAAGACGATTGTATTAATCACGTTGAAAATCGTATGAGTGGTGGCAACCTGCCTCGCAAGATCACTCGTAATCATAGGAACATATGTCATGTAAAAAGGTACACAGGCGACGGCAATCATTGTTCCGAGGAGATTAAAAAGTATGTTGCCTAAAGCGAGTCTTTTACTTGATAAATTGCCTCCAATACTGGCGATAATTGCAGTAATACATGTACCGATATTTGTTCCAAATATTAAATAAATAGAGGAAGGAAGGTCAAGTAATCCGCCAGCGGCAAAAGCGATGATCATACCTGTGGTTGTGCTGCTGCTTTGTAAAATAGCTGTTGCGGTTAATCCTATCAAAATTCCAACCAAAGGTTGTCTGCCAAAGTTTGTGAAGACATTTCTTGTTACTTCGTTATCAGCAAGGGGCTTGACGGCAGAACTCATCATTGTAAGCCCTAAAAACAAGAGACCGAAGCCTAATATAGCCAGCCCTTTGTTTTTATGTTTATTTTTCTTTGCAAAAAAGAAAATTACGGCCCCGACAAATACGAAAAGAGGAGCTATAGCTGTAAATTTAAATGCGATCAACTGGGCGGTTACTGTGGTACCTATATTGGCTCCAATCATAACAGCTATAGCCGAGGCCAGGCTAATAATTCCTGCATTCAAAAATCCTATAAGAATAACAGATGTTGCGCTTGAACTCTGTATGACGGATGTAACAAAAATACCGGCTAACATTGATTTAATGCTGCTTGAAGTCATCTTTTCGAGTAACGTCTTGAGATACGTCAGCGACAATTTCTTGAGCGAATCGCTCAAAAGGTACATTCCGTAAATAAATAA
>CAZYTP010000044.1:0-4808 GCA_964650385.1 uncultured Syntrophales bacterium
CATCGAATTGAGGCAAGGATTATCAATCGTAAGCTGCACAAGTAGTATAAGCCTTCCATCTTATAGCCCTTCTCCTTGAAAAGTTTCAGACAGGTAGCCACGACCTCGGGGTCGTACTTGGCGCCGCTGTGGGATTTTAACTGATAAGGCATTGCTTTCGATGATCGGAAGTATAGGGGGGGCTGTTTTTAATTGTCAAGGGATATTCCGCATCGAAAAACAGGGGCTGGCGATGCGGTTGGGAGAGGGAGGTGGAGCAGTGGCTCCGTTCTTCATGCGTCAATCCAAAATTGAATCAATACCTTGAATTTATATATTTATTGGCTTTACCACAACTTCGGATTAACGCTTATTTCGGAATATTCAATAAACCATTCCCAATTGATTTCCTTGCTTTCAGGAAGACGTCTGGACTCTACCCCAACCGTTCATAAGCTATCAAGCTTTAGCATCTTTCACTCCGAAGTCAATGAATTCAGAGGAATCATTGTAGCGTTGACTTGTATTTGAAGTCTGCAGCATACTGATTCTATAGTTTTTTTATTGCTTTCAGGAAGCTATAAACAAGCGGGGAAATAGGATAAATTGGGCTCATAAATTGTATGTAGGAGATCAATATCATAACCCCATAGTCATTTATCACATTGTAGACAGCTTGCTTATCTTTTTTAAAAATCTTTCGTGTCTGCCGGAGGGGTTTTAATTCTGCTTCTTCACAACTCATACCATATATTGTGCAGTTAGAAATTTGTAAGACGATATATTGACAAAGTATAAGGTGTTATGTTATTAGAAATATTATAAAGTATCTTAAGGAGGCAGGATATTGTTATTTATTCCATCCGAGAGAGAAGTTTTTAATGCCTGCCAGGTATTATTTGGTTCCAACGTTTCTGTTTCAGTTGATTTTTTGAAATATCTACAGCCGGCAGGACTGAAAACCGCCTTTAGAAAAAAGGTACTTGAAACCCATCCTGACCGGGCGAAGGTGGTCGGAATCGATGATGAGGGTATAATGAATGAACGCTTCAGAGAAGTTGTTCATGCTTACGAAAAGCTGAGTCCGCTCATAGAAGCTGAAAAGAGATATATTCTAAGGGAAGGGGGTATTAAAACAGATACATGGCGTGAAAGACAAAAGAAAAATGTTGATCATTTTTATGAAGGTTTTTTCCCAAAACGAAAACTGTTGATTGGTCAATTTCTGTATTACTCCGGCGTTATTTCTTGGAGAACTCTTATAAAAGCGATAGCCTGCCAGAGAAGACAACGCCCATCCATCGGTCAGATTGCGCTCGATTGGAATTTTATTTCGTCTTATGACATAAAAAGAATTCTAACAGGTCGAGATTGCGGAGAAAAATTCGGTGAATGTGCCTTGCGAAAAGGATATATAACTCCTTATAACCTCATGGCCCTCTTGGGAAAACAACGAATACTGCAACGCCCTATAGGCGAACATTTTGTAGAAAGAAATATCCTCTCTGCTATGGAGCTTGAAAGGATGGTAGAGAAACTGCAAAGTCACAACAGAGAATATTTCCGTGTAAAATCAAAAAGATAAAGCTGCCCGGGAGAAGTTTGCTCACGTCTTATCTATAATGACGGAAGTTGGTATTTAAAAGCGTACCTGCGATATTATTCATGTTTTCTGCCAGAATCCCCTGTGGGTGTGTCTTTATTGCAGGTACCAGGCTTCTGGCACTGTTCTCTATCTCTGATTGATAAGGGACCCTTCCCAGATATTCTATCCTTATTGAAAGCATTTTCTTTGAAACGTCACGTAGTCGATTAACTACTTGAGTTACATTGCAGTGATCAGTGGCCTGGTTTACTATCAGGTGCGGATTGAAAGTGGAGACTTGCTTGCGTACCAGAGAGAGGCTTTCCGGGTATTTTTCTTTGACCCGTTCAATCAATTTATCAATGGTTTTAACTTTTGATCCATTTGGTGATATTGTAGCCTCTTTGATAAGCTCTTCCAGCCCGGCATCTCTGCTTTTTCGGTATGGCGATTCTACTCCAAAGAGCCTGTTCAATCTTCTGAAAAGGCTCGCCTTGATAAAATTGTAGGCATCTAAATAAGATGCGGGATCACATGTTGTCAAAACAATTCCATGATCTGCTATGAGGAAAAAATCAATCATATTATATGAGGTGCCCGCTCCAAGATCAAGAATGATATAATCGGCGTCAATCTTTTGTATGGCTTTCAACAATTTTAGTTTTTGCGAGAAGTTAATATTTGACGAGCCCAATTGTGAACTGTCGCCTCCGATCAACAAGGGGCCATATTTGCTTTGCACCATTATTTGTTGAAGTGTAGTAATCTTTTTGCTTAAAAAATCGTTAATGTTATACTTAAGAAAGGTTTCACCAAGATAGAGATGAAGGTTGGCTCCTCCAAGATCGAGATCAACAGCAACTGTTTTTTTGCCTCTTCCTGAAAGAAAAACTGCGAGGTTTGTAGTAAATATACTTTTGCCTATTCCGCCTTTTGCACCTGATACGGCAATTATTTTTGCCCGCCTGGTACCCTGTTCGACAAGCGGTTCCGTTCTTTCCTGAAGATGATAACTCAGAAGTCGATAGGCATACTGTACTTTGACAAACCGCTCTTTTCTTCGGCAAATCACTTCTTGCGATTCGTTGTAATAAAGGTCTGGATGATATAATTTTGCTTTTTTTCTGAAAGCATCTTTTACTGAAGATATGTTCAAACTTTTGATAAACTCGTCATCTTTTGCATGTTGAGCGGTAAACAGATAGGAGCAGGCAAGTCGGATCTTGTTAAGTTCTGATTCCTTTAGTTCATTGAGAGTAGCCACCGTACTATATATCCTTTTGTGATGTTTTAGATGTTAGCAATGACGATATATTGGATATTTTATAAAACTTCCAATTATTTACCCCGGAGCAATACGACGCATATTCCACTCTATTGGGAAAGCAAACAGTATGCCAAAAACCGTAATTTGGAGAAAAAGAATTATACCTTGAAAAGATAACATGCTTAACGATACCTTAAGGTTACTCCCATAGTCAGAGTTAGCATATTATATTATCGGATGCCCATCTAACCAACTTAAGTTTTTCTTGATCTTCCCCCGAAGCTGAGGGACAAAACTTATAATTACATAAAGACAGAACTTGGTGGAGGGTGGTTTACTATCTCTTTCACCTTTAAGCTGGTTTGAGAGTTGTGATAGATTGCCTACGGATTTACGGTTGTCAGATACTTGAACTCGCCTTCCTTTACATGTAGTATTACCGCGCTTTTTGTTGCGTTTCCATCTTTACCAATATTGATGGTGCCGGAAACCCCTTTAAAATCTTTCGTGTCTGCCAAAGCGGTTTTAATTCTGCTTCCTCTTGTTGATTTGGCCCTTTCGATGGCATCTAACAAAACAAAGTAGGCGTCTGCCCCTAACGCATCAAAGGCACTGGCCTCTTTTTCGTTTTTAGTTTCATAGATTTTGATATATTTTTTTGCAAGATCAGTTTCTGCCCCTTCTCTGGTAAAATGCCAGGTGAACGCAAGTCCCTCAACATCCTTTTCGCCAATTTCAATAAGTTCCTCGGCCCTGGCACCATCGGCTGACAGGATAGGAATTTTCATTCCCAGTTCATTGGCCTGTTTGCATGTCAGAGCATCTTCGGTGTAATAGTTTGGCAGATAAAGGACATCCGGTTTTGCTGCTATGAGGGCTGAAAGCTGTACCGTGAAGTCTCTATCTCCTGTCTGACAGTATGTTGTTGCAGCGATTTTGCCGCCCATGTTGATAAAGCTTTTAACAAAGGAATTGGAAAGACTGATGCAGTAGTCCTGAGCGATATCGATCATAATGGCCGCTTTCCTCGCTCCCATGATATTGTATGCGTACTTAGCGGCTACCTCTCCCTGGAATGGATCATTGTAGCAAACCCTGAAAACATAGTTCCTGTTTTGAGTAACCATTGGATCTGTGGCTGAAGGTGAAATGATCGGTATCCTCGCCTTCTCGGCAAGTTGTGCTCCTGCCACCGTATTTTCATTGATGGCTTCCCCGATTATTGCGCAAACCCCATTCTTTTTTATTAATCTGCTGACAGCATTGGCTGCTTCGGTCTTGTCGCTTTTGGTGTCGACCAGAATGAGTTTCACTTTCTTGCCGAGGACGGCGGGTTTTATTTGGTTGGCTA
Source organism: uncultured Syntrophales bacterium (assembly GCA_964650385.1). Taxonomy (GTDB): domain Bacteria; phylum Desulfobacterota; class Syntrophia; order Syntrophales; family JADFWA01; genus JAUSPI01. The sequence continues at coordinate 4,183 of CAZYTP010000044.1, forward strand.
TTTTGATTCCGGCCCATTCCGTCTGCCCATAAACTTCTGACGAACCTGTCATAGGCAGGAAAACTCCGATTATAATTGTGTTTGAATTTTTTGCGGCTGGAGCAACTCTGGAAAAATAGAAAATTGAAAAGAGAGCCAGAAAACATATAAACAACGTTTTACCCTTCATTTTGCATCTCCTGAATTGATAAATTGAAAACAACCTTTGAACATCTGAGCTTAATTAAATATGGCAAAAAGCTTTTTATGTCAACCACTAACAGCAAACTGATTTCCGAATAGCACTCTGTTGAGATTCATTTTGTATTTTTAGCGGGAAAATCAATTACTGTCAGATTAGCCGGTAATTTCATCGTGTTGCTTGCCTGTCCCGTCAACTTTCATGATTTTGAGGGGAGCAAACTGACCGGGAAGTCTCACCCTGTGGGCGGGGAGCTTCACTTTTTATGAGTGCATCAAAGTTTGTTGTTTAATTTCCCGGAACGTTCCTAAAATTAGAGATAATTACGATCCTATTTGCTCTTTTTCCTCAATATTATTTTAATTGGTACGTGATCAAAACCGAATTCTTCTCTTATTTTATTGGTCAGATAACGCTGGTATGAGAAATGGACGGCTTTTGGTTC
>CAZYTP010000044.1:4908-19509 GCA_964650385.1 uncultured Syntrophales bacterium
ACAACGATGATGCAGACAACGCCCCGTTCAAAGGCAAGGCCTGCGATCTTTGTATCCTGGTCTGTTATTCCCTCTTCCGCGTCTATCAGTATTAATGCGATGTCGCTCCTGCTCATGGTTTTGAGTGCCTGAACGACACTGTATCTCTCCAGGGTGATGCTTATTTTGCTTTTCCGCCGTATGCCCGCAGTATCGATGAGGAGGTATTTCCGGTCATTCAATTCAAAAGGGGTGTCTATGGCGTCTCTCGTCGTTCCGGGCAGAGGGTTGACGATAGTCCTCTCATACCCCAGTATTTTGTTGATGATGGAGGATTTTCCGACATTAGGTTTTCCTATAACGGCGATTCTTATCCTCTGTTCATCTTCATGGACCGCATCTGGGACGGGGAGGTATTCGGCAACGTCATCCATCAGTCCTCCTACGCCCACCCCATGCTCGGAGGATATGGTGTAGAGTTTTTCAATCCCAAGCCGGTAGAATTCGTAAGCGAGCTCTTCTTGTTTTGGTCCGTCTATTTTGTTGATTACAAAGAAAATCGGTTTTTCAACCTTTCGTAAGAGATTTACGATCTCTACATCCGACGGCGTCAGGCCCTCCCGTCCGTCCATGAGAAATATTATGGTGTCTGCTTCCTCTATAGCAAGGTTGGTCTGTTCACGCATCTGGATCAGGATTTTTTCCTTGGAGACGGGCTCAAATCCACCCGTGTCTATCAGTATGAAATCCCTGCCGTTCCAGGTACAATCCTCGTAATTTCTATCCCTTGTGGCGCCCGGCTCATCGATTACGATGGCCTTTTTCCTTTTGGACAGGCGATTAAAGAAGGTTGATTTCCCAACGTTGGGTCTTCCTATTATTGCAACTATCGGTTTCACTTGATAACCTCTTGTTAGTTCCGAGTTCAAAGTTCAAAGTTCAAAGTTAAAAGACTTGAAACTAACTCGGAACCTTGAACTCCGAACTCGGAACTATTCAGTACCCAAATTCTTTCAGCTTCTTCGAGTCTTTAGTCCAGCCTTTACTGACTCTGATGAAGAGTTCCAGATATATTCTGGTGGCGAAGAAATTTTCCATTTCCAGCCGTGCCTGTCTTCCGATCTCCTTCAGCATCGAGCCACCTTTTCCGATAAGTATCCCTTTTTGTGATTTTTTTTCCACGTTGATAGTAGCATGGATTCTGATCAGGTTTCTATCTTCATCTTCTTTAAAAGAATCGACAATAACGGCCGTAGAATAGGGTATCTCCTGATGGGTTAAGATTGTTATCTTCTCTCTGATTGTCTCGGCGGCAAGAAATCTTTCGGATACGTCTGTTATCATATCATCGGGGAAGTATTTTGGCCCTTCGGGGAGGATTTCCCATATCGTATCGATGAGGACGTCGAGGCCGTCGCTCTTCAATGCCGAGATAGGTATAATTTCCCTGAATGGAAAAAGATTCCTCAGCTCATCTATCAGAGGCAGAAGCATTTTCTTTTCGGCGAGGTCTATTTTATTGATGGCAAGTATGACCGGGGCTTTTACATCTTGCAGTGATTTTATAATAAAAATATCGTCATCATGGACTTTCCTGCCGGTTTCGACAAGCAGGAGGATGAGATCCATATCCCCTAAGGTATTAACGGCGGTATTCACCATATATTTACCGAGCGGTGTCGTAGCCTTGTGTATTCCCGGTGTGTCGACGAAGATGAACTGGCCGTTTTCGAGGTTTTTGATGCCGGTTATCCTGTTTCTCGTGGTCTGCGGTTTATGGGTGGTAATGGCTATCTTCTCCCCCATTATACCGTTCAACAGGGTCGATTTCCCTACGTTGGGTCTCCCTATGATTCCTATGAAACCTGACTTAAACAATTTTTATCTCCGTTACTTAAAAAATCGTTCCGAGTTCCGGGTTCCGAGTTCCGGGTTGAGAACTCTGAACTTTGAACGTTGAACTTTGAACTCAGAACCATTCGTTAATACAAGCATCCCTCTTTCCTGGACAGGGTCAGTTTTTACTGTAATTTCCATCAGTTTAAATCGCCCTTTTAGTGCCGATATGTTCTGATTCCTCAGTCCGCGGAAATTTGAAACATCTCCCGGCGAGAGAATAAAGGTTATTTCTTTGTCTCTGATTTGGGTTCGCTCCAGGAGAGAAGATGCCATGTCGAGAAAGATAGACCCCTCGACGAGTGATCTGAATGCGGGATGAAATGGTCCAGCTGCAATACTGCCGTCCTCTTCCATCTCTCGCGTCGTCTGAAGGCCGAGCCTTATGACGGGAATATCAGCTTCTTCAAATTTTATAAGGGCGTATTTGCAATATTCGATCGCATCGCCGATGGTCATCGGACGGTAGTCTCCATTGCGGTAAGACTCTGCCAGAGCAGTATCACTGAAGACGATGGTTGGGTGGATTCTCACCGTATCGGGATGGAGCGCTATGGTTTCATCAACGGTGTATTTGAATCTACTTTCGGTGTCTCCAGGGAGTCCCACCATGAGATGCATACCCGTCTCGAACCCCCTTTCTTTGAGAATCCTTATTCCGTTTTTCACATCTGCGGCTGAGTGTCCCCTGTTGGAAAGATTCAAAACCTCATCAACCATTGATTGAGCGCCGATCTCCACAGTCCTGACATGATATTTTTCGAGTAGTCTCAAACTTTCATTGTCGATATAATCGGGTCTTGTGGAGATCCTGATGGAGTTTACCAGCCCTTTTTCTATGAAGTGTTGTGCAAACCCTAAAAGTCTGGTTTGATAGTTTCTGTCGATGCCGGTAAAATTGCCGCCGTAAAACGCTATCTGGATGTTATCTGCCTTTCGCCGCTTGTTATTAAGATATCCGTAAACTGTTTCCCTGAATACGTCTTCCGTTATTCTGTCAGGGAAATCACCGGCAGTTATTTTTTCATTGCAGAAGACGCACCGATTCGGGCATCCGCGATAAACGACAAATATGGGAATTATCAGCTGTGTCATTGTTTTTCCAGTTCTTCTAAAGCCTTCTTTGCTGCCTTCTGCTCCGCGTCTTTTTTATTTTTTCCGGTACCGGTTGTTTTCAATATGTCTGGAATAACCAGTTCTATCTCAAATATTTTATCGTGATCGGGACCATATTGATGAATCAGGACGTATTCCGGTATTACCTTAAATTTATTCTGGCTGATCTCCTGGACGTAGGTTTTATAGTCCCTGTAAATGGTCTGATCAAACCCGTTTTCGATTAATGCCCGGAACAGGTTGCTTATAAGCCTGTATGTCTTTTCGTATCCGGAATCGAGATATATTGCGGCCATCAGCGCCTCAAAGGTGTTAGAGAGGATGGAGCGTTTATTCCTGCCGCCGGAGGATTCTTCCCCTTTGCCGAGCAGGAGAAAATCGCCGAGTTGGAAATTTTTTGCCAGTTCAGAGAGTGCCTGTTCATTGACCAGAGATGCCCTCAGTTTTGATAGTTGCCCCTCTGTATAATCCGGAAATTTTTTCATCAATATATCGCTGATACAGAGTTCAAGCACGGCGTCTCCCAGAAACTCAAACCTTTCATTATCCTTGCACAAGAGTTCCTGATTTTCATTCACATATGATCGGTGCGTGAGGGCATTATCTAAGAGGCTGATATCGTTAAAAGTATAAGAAATTTTTTTCTCGAAATCCTTGAATTTTCCAGTTCTCTCTTTATCCATGTGTGATTTTCCTTCCGAGTAGTTTCCCTCCATCTCTCTTATCCGCTATGACGTCAATGATATTGTTGGCAAGAGGTACGGTGCTCTCTGCAATAAGAACAGGGATGTAATTTTCCGAAAACCCTTTTTGTAGTCCGGTATCCCTGTCTTTTTTATCTTCAATTAAAACAGAGAGACTTTTTCCTATAAATCTTTCAGCGAAGGCTGCCCGTTTCCTCTCCCCAACCATTCTCAGTATCTTCGCTCGTTCCTTTTTAACATTTTCTGCAATCTCCCCGGGGAAATCCGATGATCGGGTGCCGGGGCGTTTAGAGTATGGAAAAACATGAAGGTATGCGACAGGTATTTTCTCGATAAATGCAACGGTATTTGCAAATTCCCTCTCTCCTTCTCCGGGAAAGCCGACCATGACATCTATACCCAGGGCGATATCCGGCATTGCGTCCAGGAGTTTTTCTATGAGGCCTCTGAATAGTTTAGTATTATAATTCCTTTTCATGAGTGACAATATCTTATCATCTCCGCTCTGTAAGGGTATGTGAATATGCGGGCAGATTATTTTTGAATTCCTGATATGGGAAATAATTTCATCTGTTACCTCGTTCGGTTCTATGGAACTCAGGCGCAGCCTTTCCACCATTTTCTTTTCTTCTATTCTTTTCAGAAGTGTGAGGAGGTTCGTAGGGGGAGAGAGATCCTCGCCGTAGACGCCTAAATGAATCCCCGACAGGACAATTTCCCTGTGTCCCGCTTTTTCAAGTATCTCGATCTGGTCAAGCGCGTCTTTTTCGGGAAGGCTTCTGCTTCGTCCTCTCGAATAGGGGATGATACAGTAACTGCAGAAGGAATTGCACCCGTCCTGTATCCTGAGGAATGCCCTTGTGTGTTCCGGAAATCTCGTAACAGCGAACCCTGAAATGTTTTTAACGTGACCGATTGTGCCGACAAGGATTTGCTGTTCTCCTTTTACCATATTCCGGATAATATCGGGTATGTTTTCTTTTTCTGCGTTTCCCACCACAGCGGCTACCCCCGAAAGTTCGGATAAATCACCCGGGGCTCTCTGGGCATAGCATCCCGTTACTATTATGGAGGCTTCCGGGTTCTTCCTGCAGGCTTTTCTTATAAGCTGTCTCGACTGGTAGTCCGTTCTGGCGGTAACGGTGCAGGTATTTATGATATATATGTCCGCTGAGTTGCTGAAGGGCACATTGATGAAACCCCTTCCGGCAAGCTTTTCGATTATACCGGCAGATTCATACTGGTTGACCTTGCATCCGAGCGTAGTTATGGCTATTTTGTATGAGAGTTCCGAGTTCAAAGTTCAAAGTTCCGAGTTTAAAGTTTAAAGTTCAAAGTTCCGAGTTTAAAGTTCTGAGTTAGTTTCGAGTTTTTTAACTCAGAACCCGGAACCCGGAACTCGAAACTGGTATTTACTCAATCCATCCGCCACCGAGTAGTTGTTCTCCACGGTAAAAGACTGCTGCCTGGCCGGGTGCTACCGCCTTTTCCGGTTTTATGAATTCTACGGAGGCCCTCTTGTCCGAGCGGTTCGTGGTTATTCGTGAAATAGTGCCTTTGTGGCGGTATCTGATCTGAACAGTCGCCTCTATTTCTTTCCGTCCGGGATAATCAGGGGAAACCCAGCAGACATCTTTAACTGTAAGCCCCCGGAAGTCAAGATCATCGACTCTACTGACGACGACCTCATTTTTCCCCCTGTTGATTTCAAGGACATAATAGGGATGCGTTGAAGAGATGTTGAGACCTCTTCTCTGGCCAATGGTGAAAGAATGTATCCCTGAGTGCCTGCCGAGGATGTTTCCTCCCCTGTCGATTATATTTCCGGGCGAAGGAGACACCGCTTCAACATTTTCCCTGATAAAATTCCTGTAATTGTTGTCGGGGATAAAACATATCTCCTGACTTTCTTTTATTGCTAAGGATTCAAGACCTATTTGTGAAGCGATCTTTTTTATCTCTTCTTTTATCTTATCTCCATTCGGGAAGAGAATTTTGGCAAGTTCCTCCTGACCGAAAAAGAAGAGAAAATAAGATTGGTCTTTGTTCCTGTCGACTCCTTTAAGGAGACTGAATTTGTTTTCACTATCATCATGTTCGATACGTGCGTAATGACCGGTGGCGACATAGTCAAAATTCCACTCCGCTGCCTTTTTCAAAAGATATTTGAATTTTATTTCCCTATTGCATTTAATGCAAGGATTGGGTGTCCTTCCGGCCATATATTCGGAAATAAAATAATCGACAACTTCCCTTTTGAATTCGACCGTCAGGTCGATTTTGTGGAGGGGTATTTGTAATTTTGCGGCTGCCAGTTGTGCATCTCTTTCCCCCCTGTTAGGGAATCCGTTCATTATGTGGAGACCCTCCACATAACAACCCTTTTCCATGAGTATAGATGCCGCAACCGAGCTGTCGACACCACCGCTTATACCGACCAGTACTTTTTTCCCGTTCATTGGATCCATATTGCTCCGATGGATATTTAATGTAAGACCCTAAGGCTAAGACTTATCCTTGTCAAGTGTAAAAGAATGGATAGATTTTAAGAAATATTTATGCTAATCCTCAGACAATAAACCAAGGAGGGTCTTTTGTGGAAGAATTCATCAATTATTTGTCGGCCAATCCAATTACCATTATTATACTCTCAGCTCTTGTACTTCTAATCGGTTTCTTTATTCTTAAGAAATTGTTAAAAATGGTATTGATAGCCGGTCTCATCCTGGTGGCTCTCTGTGGGTATTACTATTATAAGGCCCCTAAAAAATTTCCTGAAAATGTCAAGAACACGATTAGTGAAGTTAAAGACAAGACCGGGAAGGTGGTTGAGAAGGGCAAAAAAATTGTGAAAGACTTGGACAAGTTAATGGAAGGGGTGAAGAAATCCACTTCTCATTAATCGACGAACTGGAGCAACCCCTGTACGTCTAAAAAAGGTCCACCTCCATTGCCCTTACCGGGCAGGCTGAGACGCATAATTCGCATCCGTTACACTTTTCCGGGTCGAAAAGCACCTTCATCGATTTTTTATCTAAGTAGAGTGCATCGGTCGGACAGAATGCCGTGCAGGCACCGCAATGGACGCACTTATCTGTGTTTTGAGTTACACTTTTCGAGAGTGGTTCTACCTTTAACCCCGTATCTTTGAGAAATCGGATGCCTTTATCAAAGTTTTTCTTCGTACCGCTCAGTTCCAACACTATTATCCCTTCTCTTCGAGGGAAAACCCTTGCCTTCAGTATATTGAATGCCAAGTCATATTTTTTCGCGAGTTGATATATGATCGGTTGATCTATAATATCTGCAGAATAACGTATAACCACTTTTTTTGAATACATTTTGTCTCTTTAATCTCCGGCATTTTTTTTAGATGCTAAGTTAGCGGGCAAATCTTGTCAAGGAATAAAATTTCTACTTTAACATCTCATCCCAGTCAAAGGACTTAAATGTTTCTCTGAGGGGATGATCATCGTCGACAATATTGTGGGTTATCCTTGTGAAGACCGAACAGGCGATCATTCGGACGGATTCCACCGGCACCACATTATCATTCCTGCCGTGATAAACAGTAACAGGAACATCGATTTTCTTATCCAGACATGATTTAAATCCTTCCTGGTTGAGAGCCGGTGCCAGCAGGATCAGTTTCTTTACCTTATTTTTGTTGTTACAGGTGTAAATGGCGGCCATAAGCCCCCCGAAACTGGACCCTACCAGTATCAAGTCAGTTTTATCCGAGAGGATTTTGTTCAGTTTGACCATTCTTTCTTCAAGTGATCCTCTGAAATCTTCTATAATCATATCGGGATATCGTTTCCTGAAAAAGACACCTTTGGTTCCCCCGCTGCTGCTTTCGAGGCCATGGATGAAAAGTCTGGTAATGCCAGTGTTCATCGCTCATCATTTCCTTTCCGGTGAAATTGGCGTTCAGTTGTGAAGCGCCCCGCCCACAGGGTGGGGAGCTTCACGGTAAGGAATATGTTTTTTATATTGTGCCCCCTTGCGGGAAGCGCTCCCGGTCAACAGTCTGTCTTCGGCAATATCGTTATCCTCAGAGGTTCACCCACTTTCAAATCCTCGCTCTTGATGGGGGAGACGGGGTTAAGGTGAGCTGACCAGCCAACTGTTTATATTACGACAATCGGAAGAAAAGCAAAAGGTTTCTTCTTGCCTGTTTTTGCGTTGCTTTGAATGTGCCGGTATGTTAAAAATGCCCTGAACTCATGTGGAGGAAATTTTTATGTCTGTTATTGTTCCCTTCAGGGCTGTTAGACCACAGAAGGAATTTGTTAAAGAAGTGGCTTCCTATCCCTATGATATTATCAGTTCAGACGAAGCAAGAAAAATAACTGAAGGAAATCCAAAAAGCTTTTTACATGTAATAAAATCGGAAATAGATTTGCCACCGGAGGTGGATATCCATGACGATATAGTCTACGAAACGGCAAGAAAAAATTTGGATACACTGTTAAACGATGGTGTTTTGTTCCAGGAGAGTGTGCCCTGTTTTTACATCTATCGCCAGACAGAAGGTAAACATGAACAGTATGGAATAATTGCCGGAGTGAGTGTTGAGGAGTATGAATCCGGCCTGATAAAAAAACATGAATTGACACGGGTGGCCAAAGAGATTGACCGAACAAAACATATAGCTGCGGTAAATGCACATACAGGACCGGTACTGGCAATTTACAGGGGCAGAGATTCAATTGATCGGATTGTTGAAAAGATTACAAACGCCCGGCCCGAGTATGATTTTACTGCCGATGACGGTATCTCTCATACGGCCTGGATTGTCGATAATGAAGAGGATATCAAGAATATAAAGGAAGACTTTTTAGAGATAGATTCACTGTATATAGCAGATGGTCATCACCGGGCGGCGTCTGCCGCGACGGTTACCGGGAGGCGCAGGATCGAGAATCAGAATCATAGAGGGGATGAGGAGTACAATTACATGATGGCCGTTCTCTTTCCCCATGATCAGCTCAGGATAATGGATTACAACAGGATCGTCAAAGATTTGAATGGCTTGAGTGAAGAGGAATTTATCGGGAAAGTCGCTGAGAAATTTTCGATGTCCAGGAATTTTGAAGATAAATCACCCGGGAAATTGCATGAATTTGGGATGTATCTCGGCGGTATCTGGTTCAGGCTGCAAGCTAAGAACGGCAGTTATGATAAAAGTGATGTCAAGGGTGTTCTCGATGTTTCTATACTTCAGAATAATATATTGAGTCCTCTGCTCGGCATCAGTGATCCGAGGAGTGATGAAAGGATTGACTTTTTCGGCGGACCGGCAGGGATGGGGAGACTGGAGGAACTTGTCGATTCAGGTGAGTTCGCCGTGGCGTTCTCCCTGTATCCTACGACACTGACTCAAATGATGAATATTGCCGATGCGGGAAGAATAATGCCCCCGAAATCTACCTGGTTTGGACCCAAACCGAGGAGCGGCATATTTGTTCATCTATTGGAATAATATGGCGGTAAATACGGTACAACAAAAAGAGGTAGATATTAACCTGAGAAGAGAAGGGGAAACGATTGATGATCTTCTCGGGGGCCAACTCAAAATTCTGCAAAAAAAAAGTGGATACCGATTTTCTGTTGATTCTCTCCTCCTGACCCATTTTGTCCAGCTGAAGAGAGATGATAGTGTCATCGATCTGGGGGCAGGAGGTGGAGTTATACTGCTGATTCTTTCTCACCGATTTCACTGTGGGGAGATGGTCGGAGTAGAAATCCAGCACGAGCTTGCTGATATGGCAAGACGGAGCGTGAAAATGAACAATCTCGAAAGTAAAATTGAGATTGTTTCGGGTGATATAGGTGAGGTTGAATCTCTTTTTGCTCCACAATCATTCAATACGGTGATCTTCAATCCTCCTTACAGAAGGTTAAATTCGGGAAGGATAAATCCCGATCTGGAGAAGGCCGTGGCGAGACATGAGATAAAAGGCACGCTCCGCGATTTCCTCCTATCGGCTAAGCATTTAGTGAAGGAAGCAGGCAGTGTATACCTTGTCTATCCCACAGTCAGGATGGTGGAACTGCTTTTCCAGATGAGAACATGCGGTATTGAGCCGAAGAGACTCCGGATGGTATACTCGAGCCGTTTTTCAGAGGGTGAATTCTTGCTGGTGGAGGGTAAAAAAGGTGGAGGAGAGGAGCTGAAGGTTTTGCCGCCACTTTTTGTTTATCAGGAAGATGGCGGGTATACAGAAGAGATGGAGACTGTTTTTAAGGAGATTTCTACTTCTCCCTCATTCTCCTCCTGATTATTTCTTTGGTCATAACTCTTTTTAGTATATTGGACAGCTCTTTATCTGATACGGAGGCGGCACTCTCTCTGATCGTTTTACTGTCCCGTTCGTTCAATGAGTGTTGTTCAGGAAATATGAAATCTTCTTTATTTCTCGGTATCACCCCGAGAGAGAAGTAGACATCTTTTATCATTTCCTTGCCGAGGATTTTGTTAGTTTTGTCGATTATGTCAAGTTTCATGAACTGGAGCTGATGCATCCAGATGGAGTTTGAAACCTTTACAAAGAGCGTATTTTTTCTCAATCTATCAGGGTGTGTCTGGGCTGATATCTGTGGACCAACCGCCTTATTCCAGGCATTCGATATGTTCTGATCCGCAAAATTTCTTGAGATGTTCAGATTTTTCAATGTTTTTTGCAGAACATCTCCGAGTTTCTGGAGATTTTTTTGGTGTTTTCGTTTTCGATACATAACTTTTCTTTCCATAAATATCTCTTTTAGTCAAGGGAGCAATGGATAAAAGGCGAAAGGTTAAAGGCGAAAGGTTAAAGGCGGAAGGTCAAAGGTCAAAGTCAAACGGCTAAGGGCTAAGATTTTGTTTTTTATAGCTTTAGACTTTCACCCTTAGTCTTTAACCTCTTTTTTATCAGGGGGCTGGTATGAATTTGTCTGATATGATCAAGAGTGTGAAAGAACATCCCGACTATCATAAGGCAGGGATGATACTCTGCCACAACGGTGTGGTGAGGGAAACATCGAGGGACGGAAAACGGGTTTCCAGTCTCGTGGTTAATGCAGATAGAGAAAGATTGGCAGAGATAGTCGCCGAGATGAAGATGCGTCCCGGAATAATAGAGGTGTTAGCTGGTGTAAACGAGGGAAAGCTCTTTCCCGGGGATGATGTTATGTTTGTTGTGGTGGCGGGTGATTTCAGGGAAAACGTGTTTTCTGCTCTAATGGATGCTGTCAACATGATCAAGACGGATGTCACCCGGAAGGTAGAGATGTAACGTTTCCGGTTTAACTCTCCGTAATGACCGGGAATATAATCTGTCCATCTTTTATATCGTTTCAAGCAAAATTGTCCTCGTACCGCTTCCAGAATTCCGCTTCGGTGAATCGGTGCTCCTGTGTACCGCAACACTCCACTGTGTAGCTGGCACACGTTGACCCGATTTTTGAGGCGTCCACCAGGTCTTTCCCCATAACCAGCCCCTTGATGAGGCCGGCTCGATAGGCGTCCCCGGCCCCTGTGGGGTCAGACACCCTGACCGGAGCTGCTGCAGGGATAGCCGTTTCCTGATTTTGTGTGACGAGCCGGGAACCGTTTTCGCCAAGTGTGGTAATGATCGCTTCGGTACGTTCCAGTAAACCGTTTTTGTCTAGCCCGGTGGCCTCTATAATCATTTCCAGTTCGTAGTCATTGGAGATTAGAATATCCGAGCCCGTGATCATCTCTACAAGCTGGTTTCCCGTGAAAGCCGGTATAGACTGACCGGGGTCAAAGATGTAGGGAATTTGAAGCTCTCTGTAAGTCCGGCTGTAGACAAGCATATCTTCGAGACTGCCGGGCGCCACGATGGCGATGGCCCTATGGGGATCGACCCCGTCAAATTGGAACCGGGAGGGGTGCTTCATGGCCCCCGGATTGAATCCGGTGATCTGATTATCGGCCAGATCAGTGGTGATATATGCCCCTGCCGTCAATTCCTCATCAATGCGCTTGATCCCGTTCAGGGGAAGACCCTGTTTGTTCAGCCATTCCTCGTACCGGTCAAAGTCCTTGCCGGCCGTAGCCAAAATCAGAGGTAGTTTTCCCAATAGGACCAGGTTATATGCAATATTTCCGGCTGTACCGCCGAAATTTTCCCTAAGCCCGTTTACCATAAAGCAAACATTTAGAATATGAAGTTTATCCGGCATGATGTGATCAACAAATTTTCCGGGAAAATCCATTATTCGGTCATAGGCCAAAGATCCTGAAACAAAAATCTGCATGACAACACTCCTTATAGGTAATAAAATATATAAAACTGACCGGGAGCGCACCCGTAAACCCCGCCTTGTAGGCGGGGTTTACGGGCGCAATATAAAACAAACATATGCCTTACCGGGGAGCTTCACACTTTTGTGTCAACGAGAAATTGTCCTCAACTCTTTTAGAGGTTTTCTATGCCAGTTTCTTCAGTTCTTCTGAAAAGGTATGGTATGCCTTGCTTCCGAAGAGAACGAAACGAACTGTTTCTATATCGGTGTGTTCCTTGAGGTAATCGATAGCCGTTTTAATGGCGATAGTGGCCGCTTCGCTTAGGGGATAACCGTAGACACCTGTGCTGATAGCGGGGAAGGAAATACTTTTCAACCCCTTTGCTGAGGCGAGTTTGAGGCTTTCCAGGTATGCACTCTTCAGCAGTTCCGCCTCACCCTCGGTTCCATTTATATATAAGGGGCCTACTGTGTGGATTACGTATTTTGCCCTAAGATTCCCTCCGGTGGTGATAACTGCCTGGCCTATCGGGCAGCGTCCTATTTTTAGACATTCTTCCTTAATGGATGGGCCGCCGACCCTGTGAATTGCGCCGTCCACACCTGAACCCCCGGATAGCTTGGTGTTCGCAGCGTTTACTATAACCTCTGTTTCTTCATTCGTTATATCGCCCTCAATAAGGGATAAAAGGGAGCGGTTTATCGTGATTTCTGGCTTCATTGTTCTTTCCCCCCGTGGATCGGTATTCTCGATGATTTTCAACCATGATCCCGACGAGACTAACGAAACTTGGTTCAGTTGTAAAGTGAAAAAGCAAGAAGAGCGTATTCCTTGCCGAGCGCTTCAAATAGTATACTGGGGCTTTTCTATTGAAAACAGAGCTGTTAAATGGTAAATAGCGCAGGTAATCTCCCACCCCTTTTTATTGAAAGTAGCGGTTGAGGGGATTTTTGAATGAATGCCGCATGATCTGCTGTAGAAGTATTTGATATGTTGAAAAATGGATTTGAAAAAACCCAAGAAGAAATGCTCCAGGAGAGAGCGGAAGCCCTTGGACGTGCCGGCGAACGTCTGTTTGCCGTCCTCAAAGAGCTTGAGGAGATAGAAAAAATAATTAATTCAAAATCAGCGTTTATTCGGTCCGGGTATGATGATAGAGAAACGGCGGTAAGAGAAATCAACGGGGAGATAGACAGGTATAACAGGACAAGGGAATATGCCAAACTCAGATATTACTACCTCATTGTAATCAGGGAGGCTGTTGGTTTTCGCAGACATAAACAGGTTGAGGAGATATACAGGATTCCTCCGCAAAAGAGATATATGTCTAATCAGAGGATGTAATGGACAAGTATAGAAAACAGAGGATGAGAATGGTCGATTCTCAGATACGGTCAAGGGGGGTCGGGGATGAACGGTTACTGAAAGTTATGGAAATGATCCCACGGCATCTTTTTGTAGATGAAGGATTGATAAATCAGGCATATAATGACAATCCTCTCCCGATTGGGGAAAGACAGACAATATCCCAGCCATATATAGTCGCCCTTATGACCGCGGCGCTGGAATTGAAAGGCGATGAAAAGGTTCTTGAAATTGGAACGGGGTGCGGATATCAGAGTGCGGTACTCTCGAAGATTGCTGACAGGGTGTTTTCTATTGAAAGAATAGCTTCTCTTGCCAGTAAGGCGAGGGCATTACTCGATTCACTCGGTTGTTTCAATGTGTTGATCAGGGTCGGAGATGGAACTTACGGATGGAAGGAAGAGTCTCCTTTTGATGCGATCATCATTACGGCAGGTGCCCCTGATGTTCCAAGACCATTTTTGAGCCAACTGGCCGTCGGAGGAAAACTTGTTGTACCGGTTGGAAGTCAAAATTCACAGACGCTTTTAAAACTTACGCGCCTGTCGGAAGACATTGAAGATATAAAAAAAGAAGATCTCGGCGGATGCCGTTTTGTTAATCTTATTGGGGAGCATGGGTGGGGAAGTTAAGAGGATTATACGATTGGGTTGAACACTTTGCGGAGACACCATACGGTTTATGGGCGCTTTTCCTGCTTGCCTTTGCAGAATCAAGTTTCTTTCCGGTGCCCCCAGATGTTCTCCTCATCGCCCTCGCGGTATCGATTCCTGCAAGGGCTCTCCGGTACGCCTTGGTATGCTCGGTGGGGTCTGTACTTGGCGGTATGTTCGGATATCTGATTGGATATCAATTCATGGAATTCATCGGGTTTGGCATCTTGAATTTCTATGGGTTGACTGATAAATATGAAAGTGTAGCTGAACTTTATAACCGGTATAATGCATGGGCGGTTGGAATAGCCGGATTTACACCGATACCTTATAAGGTTTTTACCATTTCGGCAGGGGCATTCAAGATAAACTTTTTGGTGTTTCTGCTGGCCTCTGTGGTGAGCAGGTCGGCGAGGTTTTTTCTTGTTGCGGGGTTGATATATATGTTCGGGGAACAGATACGAACGTTTATAGAGCGGTATTTTAATATTCTTGCAGTGCTGTTTGTCCTTCTCCTTGTGGCCGGATTTATATTGATTGGTTTTTATCCATAAAAATATAGCTTCAAAGGTTGAGGTATTCGTAAAAAGTCATAAACTGCACCATTTGTCATGCTGAACTTGTTTCAGCA
>CAZYTP010000045.1:0-19500 GCA_964650385.1 uncultured Syntrophales bacterium
TGTCTTACTAAATATAATCTGGTATGAATATCCACATTCCCCCCTACCTGCTAATATCGTGTCAATCAAGAAATGTCATTTCGACCGCAGGGAGAAATCTAAGATTTCTCAGTCGTGAAAACTCCTTCGAAATGACAGGGTATCGTTGACATAACACTAAGCGAAAAGTCCGCATATCATTAGAAGTGTAATAACCTCGTTAATTTCATTCGCCGCACCCATGATATCCCCCGTTACCCCCCCGATACGCCTCTTGAAAAAGAAACCGAGAAGAAGGGTCACGGCTGCGATAAGAAGCATTATCAACAATCCCCTCAGTTGAAATAAACCGATCAGTATGACGGCAGTTATAAGTGAGGCGATAACGTATTCTTTTCTTCCCGCAAACCGGGTAAACACAAGGGCTGTTCCATTTCCGGATCTGGCATAACTGAAGCCGGATGCCAGCTGAACCGTTGACCATCTCCCTAAAACAGGCATTATCAGAAGGGCCGCGTTTTTGATTTCTCCAGGTACCTCCATCAGGGCAGATACCTTCAATATCAAAAGGAGTATCAAACCAACGACGGCGAAGGAACCGATCTTGTTGTCCCTCATAATAGCAAGCGTTTTTTCACGGTCGCTCCCGCCGGCCAGACCGTCAATCGTATCGGCGAAACCATCGAGATGAAGAGCACCCGAAAGTATTACCAGTACCACGATGACAAGTATATCAACGACAGGTAATGGAAGAAAAAGGCTAAAAACAGCCCTGGCGGCCACAAGTATCAAACCGATGAGGAAACCGACCACCGGGTAATAGGACATCGACCTTCCAAGCTCTTCCCCTGTAATGTCAGGATCTCTTGACACCCTGATTATGGTGAGAAACTGTAATGCTGTAAGAAATCCCTTCATTATTTTAGTGCCTTATCCACACCTGCCGATTCAAATGTCGCCATCTTTGTCATGATCTTTACGGCAGCCTCGATTATAGACATCGCTATAGCTGCACCCGTCCCCTCCCCCAACCTCAAATCTAAATCTAAAATCGGCTTCTGCCCCAAACGCTCAAGCATCTGCTTATGTCCGGCTTCGGAAGAAAGATGCGAGCAGAACAGGTATTCATTTATCGCAGGATTCAGTGCAACGGCTATCAGGGCACCCGCTGTGGATATAAAACCGTCGACCACAACCGGTATCCGGTGAAAGGCACACCCTATAATAAGCCCGGCTATCCCTCCTATCTCAAATCCGCCTACTTTGGCCAGGACATCTACAGGATCTTCAGGGTCCGGTCGATTCAACTTTATGCCGCTTTCTATAACATCTGCCTTTTTCCGGAGTGCTCCGTTATTGATGCCCGTGCCCCGGCCGGTCACTTCCAGGGCCGGCAGGCCGGTAAATACGGACAGTATCGCACTGGAAGGAGTGGTGTTTCCTATACCCATTTCTCCCGTTCCCACAATATCCGCACCCTTTCCGGCATATTCGTCCGCGAGAACAATACCGGCTTTTATCGACCGCAAGGCCTCATCGTAGGTCATGGCGGGACCTTTAAAAAAGTTCTTCGTCCCATAGCCTATTTTATTGATAACAAGGCCTTCGGCAGGTTCAAAATCATGGGCCACCCCAATGTCCACAACAACGACCTCCGCCCCCACGTGGCCCGCCAGGACATTTATGGCAGCGCCTCCGGAAAGCATATTCAAAACCATCTGGATTGTAACCTCTCCCGGATAGGCGCTTACACCTTCTTCCACAACACCATGGTCACCGGCAAAGGTAAATATCACCTTCTTAGCAATGGATGGGTTCAAATCTTCTCTAATAGCTGCGTACCTTTGTGCAATATCTTCAAGCTTGCCGAGACTGCCAGGAGGTTTTGTAAGACTGTCAAGTTTTTGTTTTGCCTGCTTCAGATAATCTTCCTTCAATGGGTGAATGTCATTTAGTAGCTTCTGTACGTCTTTCAAAATCTCCTCCCGATTTAATATTTGATGTATTCGTAAAAAGTCTCGAAATGTATTATTTGTCATGCTGAACTTGTTTCAGCATCTAATCATTTCAGTAAGTTAGAGATCCTGAAATAAATTCAGGATGACAAAAATTGACTTTTTACGAGACTGTCGATTTTTCATTATTGTATCATTTTTCCGTGCTGAAAGCTGACAGCTGACAGCCAAACACTCACTTTATCCTGACAGAGATACCGGATATAAGAGCATAGACCTCGTCCGCCCTCCTCGCTATCCTCTGATTGAGAAAACCAAGCTGGTCCCGGTATTGCCGTGCCAATTTATTTTCCGGGACTATCCCCATACCTACTTCATTGGAAACTATTACAATCGCCCCCTTAAACTCATCTATACTCGAAAAAAAATCATCCACAATTTCTAATATCTTTCCATCCTGATCCGGATACTCAAGAATAAGGTTGGACATCCAGACCGTGAAACAATCAACAAGTACCGCATCATATGAGCCCGCCGCCGACCTCAGCGCCCTTCCAAGATGGATCGGCTCCTCCAGAGTATCCCACCGGTTTCCCCTCTGCTCTCGGTGTTTTTCAATCCTTTGGCGCATCTCATCATCAAGGGCCTGTGCAGTGGCCAAGAACAGCCTCTTGCCCTCCAACTTTTCCACCAGATCTTGGGCAAAATCACTCTTACCGCCCCTGGCCCCGCCTGTCACGAAAATAACCATATTTTATTCTCTTTAAATAGAAAAGTGACCTTTTGTTGATTACTTCCTTACTCCCAGGACATCGCAGGGAGTTTGTTAAGGGCATCAACAAATCTCTTATGACTAAAAGGTTTTTCTTCCTTCATAACGTCATATATCTCCGATGTCACGACACAGGCGATGAGACGTTTTGCTTCAGATTTGGAGTGCCCTTCTTCAATAAGACGCTCGTACGTCTGTCGTGTCTCCGGAGGGTCATTCTCCCTTAGCTGACTCTCCACAATCTTCAAGACCGCAGCCCCTAAACTCTGATTTGTTTCCGGTTCTTTCATAGCATCCACCAGACTTTTTTATGTTGGTTATTCTTCAAAAATAGCAAATCAAACAAATGTGAACCCGTCCCCGGTTTTCTTTACTCCTGTTTCTTTGCCTGATCCGTCATCATCTGCTGTAAATTTGAAAGAGACTTGAAATTAGATGAACCTTCTATCGCCTTGACCGCGATATCCTCCACCTTTTGATATGATTTTTCAAGCTGTCCTGAAAGTTTTGAAATCTGTTCGGCTTGAACTTCAACCGTTTTTTCAAGCGATTCGATGCGGGAGGTAAACACTTTTTGCTCGCCCTCAAATTCCTTACGCAGCAGTTGTTCCTTGCCGGCGGCATCTTTTGAAATTCTTTCGGTTGTTTCCTTCACGGCTTTGTTGACGGCTGCTTCCAGTTCCTTGGGAAACTCACTGACATGTTCCCTCAGTTCGTTCAGTTCCTCTTCTTTTTCGATTATCGCCTTTTCCCTTTCCGCCAGCTCCTTCTCCATCTGTTCCCGTTTAAGCTGATTTTCTCTTTCAAGTTTCGTTTTTTCATCTTCAAATTCATCTTTGAGAAGCTGTTGTTCCCGCTTAAAGGCATACTGGAACTCATCCTTCTCCCGTTCTCTTTTCTTCTTTTCAGCAGCATTCTGCTCTTTTATTTCCATTTCATACTGTTCTTTTTCTTTTTCCCAATCCGAACGAGTACTTTCAATTTCCCGCATGAGGTTTTCTTTCATCACGGCTATCTCGGATTCGTATTCCTGCCGCTTCCGGTTCTGAGCCTCTATAAGCACGGCCAGTGTGGCCGCTGACGTTTCTATTTCGTACAGTTCCTGTAATTCCTCCTCCTTGATATCAATGGCCTTCCGGATGCCATTAAGTTTATGTACCTCTTCTTCCAGCTTATCTGAAATCTCTGTCAATGTTTTACTCATATCGAGCTTAAGATTACTGATCCCTTTGGCAACACCTTCGGACGACAGTGATTCCGCAGCCTCGACGACTTCTTTCGCCCGTTTCTCCTCAATCTTCTTCTCCGGCCTCAGTTCCGCCTCCCGCTGTTCCTGAAACTGTTTTAACAGTTCATTATAGGCATCGATCATTTCCTTTTTTGTATTGCTCATCGTAGGCTTCGGCAGTTGCTGTTTTTTCTTTTCCGTCATATCAGTCACCTCTCTTTTTTTGTTTGATTGTTTTTCTTTCCTATCTTTTTAATTTTATCTCTGAACAGAAACTTATACATCTGTCCCTCTTATATTCAGATCATAATTCAAAATTTTCCCCGTAGTGTTTCACAACAGCTACTTTTGACTCCGATGTTCCCATTTCTTCGAGAAAGTTCAAATAATCTCTGATATCATGCGCTGAATTGTCGGGACGTCTCCTCATGGACATCAGATCATCTTCGGTGAAGTTAATGTCGCCCTCAAGATCCAGTTCTTTTTTATTTTTTTTCATGAAAGAGTTCCTCATAACTATCCATCTGGCCATATTTTTCAAAGTAGCTTCTAATTTCCTCCAAATCAATCCCCGACAATGACATTATATACTGTATGTCTGCCAGTTCTCTCAGCCGGCGTGCGGGATCATTTTTTATGGCAAAGACCTTCAATGCTACCAGGTGCTCCGGTTTCACTACAGGAAGGTGAATTTCTCCCAGCAGCAACAACCGCTTTGTCTGGGAAAATATAGTATCAGCAGTATCACCGGCAACATAAATGATATCAATTCTACCCAGCTTAAGAAATAACTATGTAAAAAATATGTTCAAAAAGAAGAGATTGGGGGTTGACTTTCATCACAGTATCTGACCCCTCGGTTTGCAGCTTGATGAAGAGGTAACTGAGGATCTGCAAAAAGTTCCGTTTGTTTGTCTTCCCGTTGAACGGCCTTTATAATCGCCTGAGTGCTGACGTTTTCGTGAATATGGAGAGCAATGGATTCGACTTCGACCCCGGAAGCATCCTCCACTTCGATGGACGTGAGCCCCGGCTTCCCCGCCCAGACCAGTTGGGGTGAAAGGTGCGGATCATAGGCATAGCGCTTAATTTTCGGCTCGGAGATTTTCGGTTCATAAATCACCATGCCGGCAGGGGGATTGTTTTTTCGCTTTTCATCATGACAGTAGTCTTCAATTCGTGTACTTTTCTTTGCCATTGCTTTCCTCATTTAATATTTCCGGTAGAGCTTTCTATTTTCAAATTAATATTACCTTCGGTTGTATAAAGAACCTGTATATTCGGATGCCTTGATTGAGCATCAATAAATTCTTCAGAAGGATGGCCATGGGGATTATTTTTGCCCACTGATACCACAACCCAATTAGGGTTCACTTTTGAAATGAGTTCATCAGCAGACCAGTCATCTTTATTTTTATATAGCTTCCCTCCATGATGAGGATACCGAAAAATATCTGCTTTGAGTGCTGTCTGGTCAAGCTGAGGCCACACATCTCCTTTAGCATCACTGCCTAGAAGCAAACTGAATTTTCCTATTTCAAAACGAAGAATTACTGAGTCAAGATTCCTGTCATCCATATAAAGCAATCCGGTTTCATGAAGAGGCCACAAAATAAAATAAGTTCCCCCTATCAACTTAACCTGCTTTGGGAACTCTTTATAGGCCATGCTATGAATAATTGTTCCATTTCGTAGCGCTTCATGAAGTGTCTTGCGCAGTCTTTTTGAAATATCAGAGGATGAAAATTGGCGATTTACAAAAACTTCAACCTCTTTTTGGTTCTGATTTGATAGCCACCCGATGACGGCAGACATACCGCCAATATGATCTTTATCCCAATGTGTAATGAAAATCGCTTCAAGTTCAGCATTCTGCTTCAGGACGGATAAGACCGGATCGGGAATACCTGCATCAACTAAAACAGAATGCTTATTTGATATTTTCTGTATAATTGTGGCGTCACCCTGGCCTACATCGACAAATATGATTTCATAATCATGTTCTGCTTTATTCATCTACAGCCTTTTTCATTTCCACTTCAGAGGCAAAGAACAAGCCTTTATCAATTTCATCTTGAGTCTTGTATGCATTCTTATGAAGATGAAATCCAACGATGTATTTTTCAGGGGACTGTTTTAATCTTTTGGCGCTATCAGTAGTAAGTTCTACCCAGCCCACGGCTCCCTTCTCCAGAAGCCATCCAGGCATTGCAGGAATTATCTTCAGCCAGATCCCATCTTCGGCAGGCTCAATATCTTCAGAATCGTCTATCAAACCATCAATAACGAGTCTTATTAAGTTGTCTTTAAAGCGGAGTTCTAATGCTTCACAGGTGGTTTCCCATTCCGGTCCTTCGTAATTGATGCGACTGCCGTTGTTATTTATCTTGTCAGGCTTTTTACTTTGAGAGATACCTTTCAGCAAAGGGCGCTGCTCTTCGCAAAACCAGGCTTCAATGCGGCGCCTTTCGCCCTCATTAATTCCATACATCTGGTAGATAATATCATCAATTTTCTTCACTATCTCTTTGATTTTTTGGCTATCTCGATGAGCATACAAGGTTTTTGAGTCCATTTCTCTTTTTGTAGTTACAAGATCTTTTGCAATAGATGCCAATAACCGGATATTTTCTATATTCCAGTTGCTTGGCAATGGGAATTTTTCGCGATAATTCTTGATTGGTATCTTCTGTACCCTTAGTCGCTCATGAAACCATAGGCTGGATAGTGGGTGGTTTAAAACTGCCCATAATGCATATATATATTTTTTCTTATCGACTATTTTAGTGCTTTTGGAAAAGGTCACATCAAAATTTTCAGATGGAGCCACAACTTTCTTCGTTTCATTTGGAACATCGATAAGAGATACTGAACTCCATTTATTTTGCCATGGTATGTTTCGGTTTGAACGAAGCATCACCATAGGTTCACTGCCTTCCAGATGTCTTCGTAAACTTGTCCCCCTAGCTCTTATTTTGAAATTTTTGTCTATAAGCTCCAACCACCCATTGTTACCACTGCTAAAATCCGAATACGGATCAGTCCCTTTAGCATTACCGCTCCATGGATGTGTCGTATTAGATTTTTCATCCTTTATCTTAACCTTGAGAGGTTGAAGTCCATTTTTCACAACATAATAATCTTTTATGCGATTCGGACTCGTTTCTATTTTCGATAAAATGTCATCAAAAACTGTTGGAACAAGGTTTTCAGGAGGACTGGTAACATCAACATGGATAGTCCCTTGTAATTTTGCCTCTCGCCCGGGGAATGGAACATCGGAAAGGGAACGGACATAAACTATCTTAGACGAAGGGGCGGTCTTGCGTATAACCCATGCAATGGCTGGACGCGCCACATTATCAAACCATCCCACCGGTATATCCCACTGTTCTAAGATTCGGCATTCCTTTAAAATCTTATGTCTGGTTGTTGTTACTAACTGTTGATCTAATACTGTTTCGGTAAGAATGATACCTAATAAACCGCCTTCAGGAAGAATATTCAAACAATGGCTTAGTATGATAGCAGATCGATCACGCTGGTGTCTTGTCCTCGGTTGGGTTACGTGAGAGATACTCCTACCTGCCCCACCAAAGGGCGGATTTGCTACGATGATCGTTGGTGTTTCTTTAATTTCCTTTGTCCATCTACGCCCGAAGTTATCTTTTTCTGCATCAAAATGGGTCACTTTCCAATTGTTTTTATGAGGTGGATGAAACAGCATCAGGGTCATGCGCGTTATTTCGGCAGCAAATGGATCTCTGTCATTACCAAAGATGGTGCTAACGAGTCGTTGATGTCTTTTATCCTGCGGAATGCTGAGATAAGCAGCATTCGCAAGTCGTTCATACCCTGCCACTAAAAGGCTTCCCGATCCACAGGTTGGATCTGCCAAAATCCGGTTGTTTGGAGGAAGCTCTTCTATAGGCATACGTCGCAAAAGTGTTTTCGCTAACAGAGATTTCGTATAATGAATTCCCCATTGATCGCGAAGCTCTTTTGTAACGAAAGCTGATGCGTAGAACTTACCGACCATATCCAAACTTACCTGAGAGAAATCAAAGGCGGAGGGCAAACGATCAAGAAGCGGATCAAGCATACCTGCAATTTTTGGGGGTACATTAAAGTATTCAGGCAAAATTCTTTTGGCAGAAGACAATAATTCTACGGCACCAGATGTGAGTGACCAATCTTCCTCCAATCGGTCACGAAGAATTCGAGCGCCGAGAACGGCAATAGCTGCATTGATAACGCTTTGCTTATAATTATCATGTGTGGATGCTATAATTTCCTCAACTCCTTTCTCAAATCGATCAACAAGTTCTTTATCAGCGATTTTCAATGCTTGTTTAATGAGGTTAGGCGCAACATCAAACAACGTAAGTTGTTCGGGAATCAACTTCGCTCTTTCAAGACGTCGAGGGGTGAACTGCTCTTGGTTACTTTTGAGATATTCTTTAAACCTGGAAAGGGGAATGATTTCGCTTTTTGTTTTTTTTCTATCAAATGTAGCCGCATTTCCGCTTAGGCCAACAGTTATCACTCTGGGCTCAACCGTACCATGAATAGCCCTATATTCTGCCAGTACAATAATCGGGGTAGCTAATGCACGAAATGGAGATATTTCTGAATCAAATTGAATTTTGTCTGTATTTTCCGTGCCTTTTACAGATATTACGGCCGTATCTGAATCTTGACGCAAGGAGCTTGAATAGGCCACCATGTCTGCCTCGTGGGATTTTCCTCCCTCCCCGACAAAACGTACATCACGGAGAAGCATCTTTTCTTTTTCAGAGTATCCCACCTGCTGAAAAGCCAAGCTTATTGTGTCTCGGATGGAATCATTCAACTTTTCATTCCCAGTTTTGTGGTCTGATGACTTTTGCATGGGATGTGCCTCTCTTTTTGAAATGCTTGGTTTAATATCTCTTGCACAAGTGATTGCGGTATGATTATCACAACCCTGTCAATTCAGGCGAATCATAATAGGGAATAATTGCCCCTGCGTCCTTTCTCCGCCAAATTATTTCCCTGTGGGCAGCATCATATACCATTTGTTCCTCAGGAAAAGCCATCGCGATTCTGCTGATAACTCTTTTCTCTTCTTGTGTCAGAGGTTCAGCCATTGACTCATCGGCGTTTTTTATCTCTTCAATCAAATCCCGGTAGTTATTAAGCTGCGGACCATATGGGAGGGCAGCATAGGTTGAGCCAGTCATGCTTGCCCCTAACTCCCTGAAAGCGACCATATCCGCATACCACAAGTACTTGGCTGCGAAGAGCATTTTGTCTCTTTTCTTCAGGATTTTTCTGCTCAGAATGGACTCGAATTGTCTCAGAACCAGCTTTACCCTTGGTATTGCGAATGTTCGATTGCCGGTATAATTATCTCCGATGATCTGCCCTTGGAGCGCTAAACGAAGAGCCCTGTCCATGACCTTTGTCTGGATAAGCCCTCCCTCCCATCTCTTTATGCTAGCAATGCCAACATTCATTCGTTTTGCAAGAGTCTCCTGATTTAACTTCAGATTCTTTCTGCCTTCACGTATTTGTTTGCCCGTTAACAGATTAACCGTACGACGGTAGGCATCTGAAATCGCTTTCTGCGTTGCAGTTGTTTGGTCAATATCGCCTACTTCTGTACCGCAAACAGGGCACACGTAATGTTCAACCTGAAAAGTGATATCAACACCGCGATAATTCATGGTTTTGTCTATTTTTTCACTCGACATTTTTCCATGCCCACTTGGGCAGGTCATTGTCTTTTTTCCCATGGTATCAGTCTCCTTTGTTGTTACGATCCTTATGTAAAGATACGAGCCACATTCGCTTTTCCTCGATTGCAAACTTCAAATAGGTATTGCATCCTAATCGCTTACTTACCCATCTAAAAGTAAAGAGTTCGGATTTAAAAATATCAGGTTCGTAAGAACGCTGCGGAGGACATTGCCCAATATAATCATGAGGCGTTATTTCTTTTAATATATCAGAAAGGATATTCGAAACGTTTTTAACAAGGTAACCTAATTCGAGAGCATCAGCAGCAACGCTCGCCGGATTTACAATAGAAATGCGGTTTTTTAATCTTGCATTTTTTGCCTGCCTTATCTTGCTGTTAAGTTCCTTATAGGATGGTCTTTTATGAAGCATAGTATCAATCGATACTTTTTTCAAGGAAAATTTTTATGAAAAGTGTGAAATCAGCAAACTTGCTTTAAGTTTTTGAGTTCTGTGCTGCTCTTTGTCGCAATCCTATAATAAGACTTCCCCCGATGTTCCAATTCTTATCAGACCCAAATCCGCTCGTCTACCAATAAGCTTTTTACAACATGAATTCGCATACTTGGCATCACATCTCACAACACACACCCTTATTACGACATTTGTAAAATCGGTCATTCTCCCGTTCAATATGAGCGGTGAAGGCATCCGGAAATATCTCGCCATTTAACTCAGGCAATTACACTTTAATCCCCTTATATTAAGATCAAGTGCCTTCCATATTTCAGGCTGCTCCTTACACAAGGCAATATCAATATCGCTTCGATATTTTTTTATCGCTTCTATTATTGTTCTGAACATCCTGATCCTCAGATCTTCAGGATATCGGAGTTTTTTTCCTTCTCTGACCAGGCTTTTGTTGACTTTCAATAACACAGACTCAGGGAATCGGGCACTGATATGATTGGCAAGTCCGTTGGATGGCCGATATTCACCTATGGTTATTCTTGCAGGCCGAACATATTCAAATATCTTCTCAACCAGTGCAATGTAATCCTTTTCCCAAGTAGAATAGAATATAACAGGATCTATTCTCAAACGCACTTCATAACCCGCTTTCTGTACTTTAGACGCAGCAATTAAACGAGAATCAGGGGAAGCTGTTCTATGTTCTAACTGTTGGAAAACAGCATCAGTATTTACACTGAAAGAAATGATGGATTGCCCACCGTGGTTAAGGGAAAGAATATCGTCAACGCAGTCACTTTTGGTTAAAAACAGCAATCGTGTTCCAAGAGCATGTTCGGGCATGAAGGGAATAATCTGTTTTGCAAAACCGGTTATGTAGTCCACGGCCAGAGGATCACCGAGTTCGCCGAGATTCAGGACTCTGAGGGATTTTGGTATATTCAATCCATCAAATTTGACAATTTCATCATACATCTTTTCATAATTTATAAAATGGGTGGAAACAGGCTGTGTTCGAAAAGTCAAATAAAGATAACAGTACTCGCACCAGAAGTTGCAACTATTGTAAGCTGTCAGTTTATAAAATTTCGCACACCGCCCGATCGGATGTTTAAACTGTTCAATAAAAGAACTCTTTCTGTCACGTAATAAAAGAACGTTTCTCTCCGCTCGAACCTTTTCTATTCCCCTTTCGCCATTGATCCCCGGTATCTTATCCAGCCAGATCAAAGGTAACCCGGCGCGGCTTGCTATTTGTTCAGCCCTCATTTTATTGCTTGTACTCCGGATTGCCCACAATTCCTTCACAAGAGGTTCCAGTGTTTCTTCCGGATAATATGCCGGACTCTCTTCGCGAACTAAATTTTCATGTTCCGTTTCCCACATTTGATTTTCCTTTGATATGGGTATCACAAGTATTTCTCCCTGTACTTATTGAAAATATCACTAACAATCTTTTTACCTGTCTCATTGTGGGAAGCAAAAAACAAAAAGAATAAAGGGCCACCCTTACTGTTCCTCATGAACACAGGCTCAGGAACGAATTCGAATCCCGCAGCTTTCTGTAGTCTTTCCTTTCTGAACCATTTTCCCAGTTTAACATTGCCTCCAATTTTCATTTGGTATGTATCACCAAAAAGACCTTTTTGTTCTCTATACAAAATTTCCTGCCATTCTTCGGTTCCACAAAACCTGTTCATTCTGTCAATTTGATCCGGTTCCGCTAAAAGCAGATCCTTGTGCAACACATTCCGGTTCATGTCCATAAGCGGAAAGTTCAAAAAGATTTCAGTTGTTCTTTGTTGGGCTGCTGTCATTATTGTTTTCCAATTAAGATGCAAGCCGTATGGGTCCAAAATACACAAGGCTCTCTTATAACTTTTATAAGAAAGCGAGGGCAGGATTTTTTCTGTTAATATCTCATTGCAGTCTTCCTGATATATGTTTACGTCTGTCCTGTCACCAGTCAATCCGCTAAGAAATTCCGTTTTCTTTTTATCAATATCAATGTAATGATACTCTGTAAAAGGATTATCAATCTCAAGGGCATTCCAAGGCGAACCCGGAATCAACTCCCCGGTTCGTTTTGAAATGTGGACTCCGGGACCCGCAAAGGCATCGATATAAACATATCCTTTGCACCACTCCTGACTTTTCATTATCTTTGTGAAGGAATCAGCGTATTCTTTGATAATGTCCAGCTTGATTTCAGACCAAATGCCTACCTCATCCAACTTCATTGTTGTTCCTCTACCCAATGAATATGTTCATCCATGGCCTTCCAGGCGTTGCTCCAGTTCCGAAAGTTTATGTGTAAATTCTTTATGTGTCGATAGCAGCTCTCGGAGTCTGACGAATGTGTGCACCACAAAGATACTGGTCTCAATGGCACGTTATGTGTTGAGGATACTGGCTGTCATCAAAGCTTGTAAATCTTTTTGAGATTACCGATTATCTCCTCCAGCGATGTATTGCGTATTCCAAGATTTTTCAAATCAGGGGGCTCCCCGGTTCCTTCTTACCATTCAAAATCCTCCATCATCTTTTCCATGGCGGATTCAACGCGTTCATCCTTAATATCTCTTAAACTCAGATACAGAGAGAATGGATCAACTATTTTACCGTTCGCAAATAAATCCGGAGAGTAGCTCCAGACCTCCAGCTCATATTCTGCCTCATCCGGATAAGAAATAATTTCATGAGGGTATTTACGCTTTATGTCTTTCCAGTTTTTTGCAAAAACTGCGTAAACCGGCTTTAGGGGTGGAGTCAGCATTGAATAGCGGGCCAAGGCTGTCAGACCGGCTTGACAGACCGACAACTCATCGATCAGTGCTTTCAGCCACACGTTTTCCTTTACCGGCGATCTCAAGTGAGGAAGCGCTTTCCCCCATAGATTCCTGCGGTTTTTGTCGAAACAAACCAATCTTTTCCTGCCCGTGATCGATACCTCAGCCAACTCAAGGGATTCGATTTCATCAAGAGATCTGGTCATCGCCATCCGCGAATATCCAAGCGCTTCCGCTAATTGCGTTGGGGTTAAAGGTTCGACCATTATTTGGGTTAGTGCATGGAGAATAACGGCCTGAGTCGATGGTCCCAAGATGACTGTCTTTGATCTTTTTTTAATAAAATATTCCCTCAAATCAATACCTAAATCCGGGAGATACATCTGGTTCCCCGGTATGACAAAAGGAACTTTGTGCTCGATCAGACGTTTTCTGTTAAACGATGAAATGGTAGAATGTACAAAAACAGCTTTCATTTTAAGCTTTTGGCTCACGATATCGATATGTTTATGAATTGTCGCAGGGGTAAGCTCGCTGTCGTTTCTTGAAGCCAAAACAATAAATTCTTCATTCAACAACCTGACCTGGAACACATCATAAATATCCTGAAGGAAAAAAGGAAGCGATCCCTGATTTATCGGTTTCGATAACGTGACCGTTATGCCAAGCGTATCCAATAAATATCTTTTAAGCCGATTAACTAAATCTTTCATTCCGACATTTCTCTTAATGTTAAAGTATATTCCGCACAGTAACATACATTGCGTTATTGTGCAAAATATAAGTTACTTTAGTGCCCCTCCTCTGTTTTTCTTTTACAATTCACGAATCGCCTTCATTTCATATTCCTCAATCAGCCCTTCATCGGCGAAGCTGAAGTAGCGGTTGTCTCCGATAATAATATGGTCAAAGAAACTGATGCCGGTCGCTTTCGCTGCCATCATCAGGCTTTTTGTAAATGCTTTGTCATCTTTACTGGGAGCTGCCGAACCGGATGGGTGATTGTGGGCGACAATAATGGAAGGAGCATTATATTTAATAGCGCTCTGCAAGATATCACGAATATAGGGATTTGCCCTGTCAACTGTCCCATAGTCAATATCCACCATATCCGATATAGCATTCCGTCTGTCAAGGAGGAGAAGCATAAAACGCTCCTTTTTCAAATCCCTCATGAGGGGCATCAGGAAATTCGCAACATCAGATGATTTTTTAATCGAGCCCTCCAGCGCTTTTTCTTCGCTTAACATTCGTCTGCCCAATTCGATGGCGGCTTTGATTTGTGCAATTTTTGCATCTTTCAGACCAAGAATCTCTTTAAATTCAGAAGTATCAATGCCGCTCATCGCACGAAGGGATTTAAATTTGTGGAGCAGTTCACGACCGATGTCAACGGCGCTTCTGCCGGGCGTACCCGTTCTGATCAGGATGGCGAGAAGTTCTGCATTGCTTAACGTGTGCTCCCCATACTTAAGCAATTTCTCACGTGGCCGGTCATCTTCCGACCAGTTACGGATTGAAACAGGATATTTTGCTTGTTCTTTCTTTTTCATTTGGCAGCCGATAACAGTTTATTCCCTGAATTCAAACATCACCTTCTCATAGGGGGCAAACATCATCTGATAAAGATCCATCGCATACCGGTCGGTCATTCCGGATATGTAATCCGCAATAACCCTGCGCTTATCTTTTCAGACAAATCTAATTCTCGATACAATATCGTGGAAAAATTCTCTTGACCAGATCGCCAATGTGTCGGCATTCCTCACAAAAGGTTCAACTTCTCGTCGTGCCTGGTTGACATCCAGGGTATCGATGGTTTTATGCAATATCGTACAAAATGACTCGTGATTCAATGAATCATCATCTGTCCAGTGACTACTTTGTCGCATCCGTTGCTCCAGATGGGCAAGGTGCAAATCAGGATGGTTAGTAATGTACCACACAAGATCGTACCAATCTCTCCCCTTTACCCGGTTTTTCCACCGGCGGCATAGTAATGCATGCATTTTTCCGGCAAATAAATCCGATAAACCAAAAGTACGCACGGCAAAAGGAACAGGCATCAGCAAATACCTGGTTTCAGTGCTAAACCCCGGAGGCGGATCGGTATCCACTTCCAGTTTTATTTTCAAAACCTGTCCCTGCGGGATTTCCCGCGTCATATCTTCACTGGTATTGATGACAAGGAGTTGATTGAGAGTATTGGTCTTCAGAAAGGTAGACTGGACAGCGCTTTTAACAGCTTTATTCTTTTGTTCAATTCGGACCTCAAAACCAAAGGCTCGCAACTCCTTTTTCAAAGCTTCACTGTAACTCGAAAGATCAAAGTCATTCATTGGAGAAAGCAACGAAAAATCTAGATCCTCAGAAAAGCGCTCCATACCATACAATATCCGAAGTGCAGTGCCGCCATAGAAGGCCGCTTTTTCGAAAAACTTACTCCGCCACAAGCCGAGCAGTGCAATTTCCTGAAGGATTTCTCGAAGCGCACGTGTGTAATCTTCAAGCCGACTGCATTCGTACTTTGAAAGCATCCGGGCAACAGCATCATGCATGGGCTATTCCCTCTTCACGACTACGCAAACGACGAACGAGATCGGCAAGAAGTTTAACTTTGCGGGAATGATAGCGCTCAGCATATTCGTCAAGACGCTCGGGATTCAATACAAGTAAAGCTTCTTGATCGACACGTAAATTTTCAACGAGGTACGTTTGCAGCTCCCTCTGTGTTTTTACTCCGGTTCCACGATCATCACGAATCTTATCAGCCAGCGCCTTCCCCGGGGTGGCAATCAGAAACGAACGTTCCCCTTCTATCTCAATCATGTCCATGCCTGTTTGAAATGCTTTCAAGGAAATCTTGCGATAGACAAAAAGACCGGCTGGAGTGAAAAACCTGCGGGAACGTCCACTTGTAACCGATGTTACGGCTTCCACACGCTCAGGAATCAGCCCATAATAGTGGAGCGCATACTCAAGGGAGATATACGATGGCCCATATATGAGATTTGCCAGAATCTCGCGCGAATAAGGTCGCCGACGATAATTATCACCGAAGATGTATAGCCCCTTCTTAATTCTGACTATATCTTTTTTCCGGAGGAGATCAGAAATCTTGTCTCTCGGACGGGAATACCCATCAAGACAGTTCATGAGCGTCTGATAGTCGAACTCCTCATATTCTATCCGCTTTCTGATTTGCTCAATCATCCAACGATATCCTCAAAATAGTGTCAGGCACTTGTGTTTTCATGCTACACATCGCTTACGTATCAGCATAATAGCATTTTCCAGCATAGTATGTCGACAAAATTTCGACATAGTATGTCGAAACACCTTTTCTCACTTTTCTAAGATGCCAATTTGGTGCCTTAAAAATAGGCGTTGTCCATGTTTGTTATTCCCTGAATTCAAACATCACCTTTTCGTAGGGGGCAAACATCATCTGATAGAGATCCATCGCATACCGGTCGGTCATTCCGGATATGTAATCCGCAATAACCCTGCAGTTACCTTTACTGTCTCGCGCCGTTTCGTAGCTGATTTGAAATGACTTTGGTAGCATCTCAGGCTTCTTTTCCAGATGCTCAAAAATCCTCTGAATGATCAATTTCCCTTTTTCATTCAATATGCATACCTGCGGTTTCCTGTACACGTTCTCCATGAGAAATTGCTGCAGCTTTTCGAAATCTTCCATATCCTTGGCCGGTGCGGAAACTATTGCGGCATCAATTTTACGGGCATCATCTACAGACGCTATCTTATAATTTGTCAAGTTTTCCGTAGTTTTTTCTATTACGGCAATATTTGTTTTTTCTATCAGCGTTCTAACGAGAAGCCGTGCCTGTTTTGTCGTATCCAGGTCTTCGAACCCCCGATATCTTTCCCTGCACTTCGCGAGAACCCTGTCAACAAGAGGATTGCCCAGGTTCTTAATTTCTCCCATAGAGAGATATCCTGCATTCAATGCGTCTTCAATATCATGCGCGCAATACGCTAATGGATCCGCCATATTAACTACCTGTGTTTCCAGTGACGGCATCGGAAATTGTTTGAATTCGTCCGGGATGTCCGGATTATCATGAATTGACTCATGGCATGCTATCCCTTCCCTGGTTTCATAACAGAGATTCAGACCGTCATAATCCCGGTATCTCTTTTCCAGCATATCCACAACTCTCAGGCTTTGCAGGTTATGTTCGAACCCACCGTTATCCTTCATGATTTTGTTTAACGCTTCTTCACCGGCGTGGCCGAATGGGGTATGGCCAAGATCATGCGCGTAAGATATTGCCTCGCACAGGTCTTCATTCAATCTGAACGTTCTCGCCAGAGTTCTTGCGTGTTGGGCCACTTCAAGGGTATGGGTCAATCTGGTCCTGTAAAAATCGCCCTCGCTTATCAGGAATACCTGTGTCTTGTACTGAAGATCCTTGAATGCTTTCGAATAGAGTATCCTGTCTCTATCCCTCTGGAAACAAACTCTATAATCATCCTGTTCATCCCCGTGAAGGGTTCTGCCCATACTCTGAGAACTCTTTGTCGCATACGGGGCCAAGTTTTTCTCTTCTAATTCCTCAAGTCTTTCTCTTGTATTCATTTTCATGCTCCCAATATTTACCACCAGCGTCCTCTTGCCTGGTAGGTTTCAATAAACTTTTCAATGGAGCGGTCGTAGGTCTTTTCCACATCATTGGGGAAAAAACAGGCCGCTAACTCACCCATCCGCCAGTGATATTTTATACACTCGCAACAAATACCCTTTTTACTGCAGGGCTCATAACTACAGCTGCATTTCGCCTTATTTTCCTCAACATTACATTCTCTCATCGTTTTCCCCCGAAATATAGTCAACTTATCAACATAAAAATACAAAAAAACTAACTATCTGTGTTTTTTAAACTTATCTACTGGTGTATTGACCCATGGCTTCTTTCAGTTTTTCAATGAGAATCAAATTCTGGTCATGTCTCTTCACGGCCACCCGGAAATAACGATCTCCCATCCCCTGAAAGGTACTGCAATCTCTTATCAATATTCCTCCTTGAGCGAGATGACCTCTGAGTTCCGTAGAGGTTACGCTGATCCGGCTGTCCATGAAGACAAGGAGAAAGTTCGCCGCACTCCTGTAAGTCTTAAGACCTGGGATTTTGTTTAAAGCATCCATTAAAAACTCTCTCTCATCTGTTACATATTGTATTGTATCCCTGATGTAGTCCGCATCAACAAGGGCTTTGACGACTGCTTTTTGCACCAGCGAGTTGACCGTCCAGGGCGGTTTATCTTCCCTTATTTTTTTGACACATGGTGCGGAAGCCATTACATAACCCACCCTAAGACCTGGGATTCCGAAAAATTTTGTCATAGATCTCAGCACTATCAGATTGGAAAACCTTAAAATTGCTTCTTTAACAGATTCCTCCTCTATAAAATCTATGAAGGCCTCGTCAATCACCGCAAGTGCCCCGGTTTCACCGGCACACGCTATAACCCTGTACAATTCATCCTTTGGAGTCAAAACGCCGGTTGGATTTGCCGGGTTGCAGAAATACAGGATATCAAACCCTTCCCTGATGCGTTCGCAAAGGCGATCAATATCGACAGAAAAATTACTTTTATCCTCTGACTTAAAATATGAAACTTCTGTGCCGGCCACCCTGAGGCCCTTTTCATATTCACTGAAGGCAGGCGTAACGATAAGGGCCTTTCGGGGTTTGAATACGACCGGCATCCAGTAGATAAATTCGGTCGAGCCATTCCCCACAATGATAGAATCCTGATCTATACCGTGGTATTTCGACAATCCCGAAACAAGATCGAATGACTCAATGTCGGGATAATTTAAAATGGAATCAAATTCTTCTGTTACCGATTCCCGCAAGCCGGGAGGATAACCGAGCGGGTTAATATTGGCACTGAAATCGATAATCGCATATTCGTCGATTCCGTATATTCTGGACATTTCATTGACATTACCGCCATGGTCTCTTTTCATCATCACAATATTCCTCTAGAGATTGCGGAGCCTGTGCCAAGCAAAGCGAGGAATCCCCTGGTTTGCTTCGGCTTCCTCGCAATGACAAAAAGGACGTCATTACTGGCATTAAGCCCCGTCATTGCGAGCCCGAAGGGCGTGGCAATCTTATTTGCTATTGAATTACCCATAAAGTTGTCACACAGATAACCAGCATCAAGAAAGATGAGGCAAACATTATAATCCACGCCTTCTTGACATCTTTTTTATCCGTCTCTTTTATCTTGTCGCCAATCGTGGGTTTGTCGGCAACTTCTCCAAAATATTGAATTTTACCGCCAAGCTGGATCGAAAGGGAACCGGCCACAGCGGCTTCCGGTATGCCGCTGTTCGGACTCGAGTGCTTGCGGCCATCCCTTATCATGATTTTCCAGGAATCCCTCCAGTTGTACCTCAGGATAAATGAGGCGATGACGATAAGAGCACCGGTAAGTCGTGCCGGTATCCAGTTGAATATATCGTCCATTTTGGCGGAAAACCAGCCGATATCCATGTATCGTTCGTTCTTATATCCAACCATCGAGTCGAGGGTGTTGACCGCCTTATAG
>CAZYTP010000046.1:0-19499 GCA_964650385.1 uncultured Syntrophales bacterium
TTTATTTTAGAAATATTATGTAATTCGCATGCAATTTCCTAACCGGAAAATACTGAATTATAATAGAATGTTATGGTTATTTGAACACACTTTCTAAAAAGGAAAATTTCAGATATGGATGCCGTCAATAAAACGGACGAAGAAATCCTTGATGAACTGGAAAATATATACCAGCGGGTTGCCGAGGAAGATGTAGGAAAGATAAGCTCCGCCGATTTAAACGAACTATCCGAAACAGAACCGGAAAAACAGCCGGGCAAAAAACCGTCAGCTCTTGTCTTTCATGGCACAATATTTCTTGCGGTTTGTTTATTTGTAGGCATTTTCCTTACGGTTATTTTCCGACACCCCGGAACACCGGACATTAAACCGACCGCTAAAACAACTGTTAAAACGCCAACTTACAGGATCTCTATCACTATTCCCCCGGCTTCCCCGACGAAAGCGGATGTAAAAACCCCTTCCGAAACTGAAACGGAAAAGGTTGTCGCGGCCGTACAGGATAAGAACGAGGGAACACCGCCTGCTCCCGTAAAAAAAGAGGAGTCGGAAAATAACAGAAAAAAGATCGAACCGACAATAAAAAAACCATACACAATTCAGATCCACTCTATCCGAAATTTTGAAATAGCGAAAGATTTTTTGAGAAAAAGCAGTGTAAGTCAGCCGGATGTTCACTGGGACAGGTTTAATTCGAAAAAATATGGAGTCTGGTACAGGGTTTTTATAGGGCACTTTGCCAGCAGGACAGAGGCCTTAAGGTATATGAAAGAAAAGAATATACGGAATACTTATCCGGGCAGTTACATCCTGACGATATCTGCTTCCCCACCCAAAAGGTGAACCGGTCTCCCTGGCGGGGACTCTTCAGCCATCTATCCGTTTCATATATCGATCTATAATGGATTCGCTGTCCGTATGAAAACAGTCTAAGTAAGATTTCAAGAAGCTTCTTAAATGAAACTGGGAAGGAAGATCATCAAACTGGTCTTCTTCAATTGAGTTGAGGAAGCCGATCCGTATCTTAGTATATTCAGAAATGTTTTCGAGGGATACTCCCAATGCCTCTCTCATCTTCTTCAGATCATCTCCCGTAAGAACATCCTGTGCAAGAATTTCTCTGATAACGGGATTTGATGCCGCCTCTGACTTCAAGCTCTTTGGTATTGATGCTACACTTGTACTTTCTTTAGAACGTTTCAAATCTATTATTGGAATCGGTTCCTTGCTATCCTCACAGTAAAGTGATTCTTCATCTATGATACCTCGCTCAACAAGCTTTTTGTCATATTCTAATCTGGTTTCCTTGTTAATCAGAGTTAAGAATGCCTTTTCCAGCATGAACAGAAGTTTGTCTCTTTCATCTTTGGAGAAAAAAGAATAGCTGACCGGCGAGCTGTCCCCGTACATCTGTAAAGCCATTTTATAGGCATTACGGATCTCAAAAGGGGAGGCACCGGGAGAAATATCCAGGATTTCGTAATAGTGATGTTCTTCAAATAGTTTCATGGCATTAGCTTGATCTGACAGTCAATTTTTACAGTTGCTGTTCTGTCAGGACGTCATCACGGACATTGGACTTTAGATTACTTATGGATAGAATATTATTACAAAAATTCCTGATATCGAGAGATGCTTGTGTATACGGATATCGGTAAATAAAAGAGTCTTTTTCGCACACTGCATCATGGACACGGTCGTCATAGCTGATATTTCCTGAGAATTCCATTTTAATGCCAAGGTATTTATTGACGATTTCACACATCAGCATCCCTAATCTCGGATTATCTTTTTTCCGGAGCTGATTGAGAACCAGATGAACGTTCATGTTTTGCACAGACCGTTCCAGGGCTTTACCTTTTTTGGGATACTGTTTCTTCATTAATAAAACAAGGGCTGAGAGGTAATCTATGCTCGAATCCTCGTATCGTATTAATGCTGTTTCAACCAGCTTTTTGAAGTCCCGCTGGGGTAGCATCTTCTTTACTTTGCGAAAATACACTGCCCGAATCAGCCGGTATATATTTTCGATTGAAGTTGGTTCCGGTGTGGTTACAAAAATACCGAAATCGGATATCATGAAAAAATCAATTATGTTAAATGATGTACCCGCTCCGATATCGAGCAGGATAAAGTCGTAGGAAAGCTTTTTGATCGCGCGTAAAACCTTCATTTTTTGCGCGTACAGAAGGTTGGCCACGTCCAGGCTGTTACTAGCGCCGCTGATCAGGAAAAGATTGGCCGTCGAGGTCTCAATAACCGTATCTTCGAGGGTCTTAACTTTCTTGTTTATAAAATCCGAAATATTTTTCTTGGGGTAGGGTATACCTATAATGGTATGAAGATTAGCGGCACCCAGATCAACATCGATCATGAGGGTTTTCTTTCCCTGATCGGCCAGCCAAACACCGAGACTTCCGACAAGAAAGCTCTTCCCGGACCCCCCTTTACCTCCACCAATTGGCCATATATGTGTCATATCTACCCGGCCTTTACGGTTTTGTGCACATAATTACACGATATTTTAACAATATTCAAGTAATTATATCTTAATTCTGTTACTGTCCGGCAAGAACACCGTAATCGGTCATTTTTTATCGGGGGAACGACTGGGCATAATGGAAAGGAAAATAGCCGGTGCGTAGATAGATCTGGGGAAACGATTCCTTAAGTTCAGATTTATTGTACAGGACCTTTAATATCATAAGAATATGTGAATCTCCAGACCATATGGTCTTGGGTTTATTGTCATATGCAGCCCTTAAACAACAATTTGCCACAAGGCCGAAATCATTATCTGCGGGGTATTCTGAATTGGCATTATTGAAAAGGTCTTTGCAGGATTTTACGATTGTTTCGTACAAGGGGTTTTCACTAAAGTCAAAGACACGTCCGCGAACTTTCAGGGTTTCTATCAACAGATCAATGTTTTCAAGATAGTTCTTCTGATGTCTCCAGATATCTTCAATCCATTCTATTCCGTGATACGACCGTCCATTGAATGAAGCGAGGAAGTTTTTCATTCCCTGCTTCTGCTCTGCATATATTTCTCTGGGTATTGTAACGTCAAGTTTAAAGATAATTTCCTCCAACACCCTGAGAAACTGGTTCAATTCTCGAAAAAGCACAGGAAGATATTTTCTATATTCTCTATTGTCAACCCGTTTTATAAAACCTGCGTAAGCGAAGATTTGGTTTATTTGCGCGGTCTTTACATACCCCGGATGCCTTTCAATCCCGTGTTTAGAAACTTGAAACTTACGAGGATCATCAATTTTCGGCACAGAAAGTTCGTCCGTTATATACGCGGAAAGTATATTGGAGTCAATTATATTTTCAAACTGGTTTTCTTGTAATGCAGATTTTAGCGAATAGGGATATTTTTCTGTCTTTCGCACTCTCGATCCGGCTCCTTTTCACAGACCCATTTGATATTTCCAACTTATTTAAAATGTTACGTTTTATTATATGGGCACAGGGCGATTCAGGTCAAGATGAATTATCTTTTTTTTCTTCCTCTTTTTCTCCTTCTACGAGCTTCTCGAATTTACTCTCATCGTAATCGTATGTGACCGGTTTAAGATCTTTTTCAGTAGCAGTAAAAGCAAAAAATATGATTATGATTGGTGCTACAACGCTCACTATTTTAATCAGAATAGTAGAATGTTCCTTAAAAGTAGCATGGTCGGAGAGGTTCCAGAATAAGAAAAACCAGACGATTGCCCCCGCTATCAAAATGCACTTGTGAGAAAATTTCATATTTTTCCTTTTTCAAAAGTTGTAAAGCTCACCCAGACCCGTGCCTCAATACTATTTATGAGCAAAACTTTCAATATTTTTCCACATCTTATATTTTTTTTGACAAATCAACATGAACTGTTATAGAAGTTTGTCAAGAATGATTCGTTTTACCCGTTGCGTTCGAAGTTTTAGCTTACCGCAATGGCAGAGAGGATA
This sequence comes from uncultured Syntrophales bacterium, assembly GCA_964650385.1. Taxonomy (GTDB): domain Bacteria; phylum Desulfobacterota; class Syntrophia; order Syntrophales; family JADFWA01; genus JAUSPI01. The sequence goes on from CAZYTP010000046.1 coordinate 3,958, forward strand.
TCTTCAAATGAAAGAAATACAAGTTGGTTTAATCGGTTTCGGCACTATCGGGACCGGAGTTGTGAAGCTGCTGCAGGATAATGCCCGGCTACTGGAAAAACGGCTTGGGGCAAGACTTATTTTAAAAAAAATAGCTGATATTGATTTAACGACTCCCAGGGACATGCAGATTGAAAAGGATATCCTTACAAAGGATGCCGGAGAAATATTAAACGACCCGGAGATATCTATCGTTATAGAACTTATGGGCGGATATGAACCGGCACTTTCATTCATACTGGAAGCAATGCACAAGAAAAAGCATGTTGTTACTGCAAACAAGGCACTGCTGGCAATCCATGGGAACGAGATATTCAAAACTGCCGAGGAGGAAGAAGTAGATATCGGCTTTGAGGCGAGTGTGGGAGGTACTATTCCTATAATCAAAACCTTAAAGGAGGGTCTTGTAGCCAACAACGTTAAATCGGTTTTCGGAATCACAAACGGGACGTCCAATTACATACTCACAAAAATGACAGATGAGGGAGAAAACTTTGACGGTGTGCTTAAAGAGGCGCAGGATCTTGGATTTGCCGAGGCTGACCCTAAATTTGACATCGAAGGGATTGATTCCGCTCATAAGCTTGCGATAACACTGTCACTTTCCTATGGAAAGCGGGTAAATTTTGACGATATTTATATGGAAGGAATCTCGAAAATCAGTCAGGATGACATAGAATTCGCCAGGGAGCTGGGATACAAGATCAAGCTGCTTGCCATAGCCATTCAGAGGGAAGGCTGCGTTGAAGCAAGGATACATCCTACGATGATCCCCTTTGATCACCTCCTGGCCAGTGTCAACGGCAATTTTAACGCCTTCCATATTCTCTGTGACGCCGCCGATTCCGTCTTCCTCTACGGTCAGGGATCGGGAATGATGCCTACGGCGAGCGCCGTGGTTAGTGATCTGGTCGATATTTCAAGGGACATGCTGAAGGGAATAGCAAGGAGAGTCCCTTCACGTTCCCGCCGAGAAAACATTATCGAAGATATCAAATTAATGCCTATGGATGATATTGTAACAAACTACTATTTCAGGTTCTCTGCCATCGATCGTCCCGGTGTACTTTCCAAAATATCGGGAATTCTCGGCGAAAATGACATAAGTATCTCCAGCGTGATCCAGAAGGAGAGGAAACAAGATGATGCCGGTTCCGTACCGATAGTAATGATGACCCATGAATCGAAGGAAAAGAATGTTCAGAAGGCATTGAAAGAAATTGACCGGCTCGATATCGTCAGGGGGGAAACGATACTTATCAGAATTGAGGATGACAAACTAAAATAGGATTTTATACAGGGTACTTAGATGAAATACGTGATTTTGCTCGGCGACGGAATGGCCGATTATCCCTTAGGGGAATTAGGAGATAAAACTCCTCTGGAATTCGCAAAAATTCCCAATATGGACAGGATAGCAGGAGAGGGAACGCTGGGAATGATAGAGACCATACCGGCTGGATTTCCTCCGGGAAGCGATGTGGCAAATCTTTCAATCCTCGGCTACGATCCGGAAAAATACTATACCGGCCGAGGGCCGTTAGAAGCGGCAAGTATGGGGCTGAAACTCGACGATGACGATGTGGCATTCCGATGCAACCTGGTGACACTCGGATCGGGAGAGAAACCCGTAATGGAAGACTTCACCGCCGACCACATAACATCCGAAGAAGCAAAGAAATTAATCCATGACATAAATTCCGAACTTGGATCAGACATCTTCAAATTTTACCCCGGTGTCAGCTACAGACACCTGTTTGTCTGGAAAGGCGGCCCGGTTTCTGATAATACAACTCCCCCGCATGATATTAATGACAGGGTCATTGAAAATTACCTGCCGCAGGGACACGGCGCCAAAGAGCTGAACAGGCTTATGCGGCTTTCACAGGAGATATTAAAGGATCATCCTGTTAACAGGGCACGTCTTATGGAAGGGAAGAAACCTGCCAGTTCAATATGGCTCTGGGGACAGGGAAGGGCACCAAGGATAGAACCTCTTACTGAAAAGTATAATTTAAAGGGCGGAATTATATCCGCTGTTGATCTTTTGAACGGCATGGGGATTTACGCAGGACTTGAGGTTATTCATGTTGAAGGCGCTACGGGCTATACGGATACCAATTACGAAGGTAAGGCCCAGAATGCCTTGGAAGCATTAAAAAACATGGATTTCATCTTTGTTCATGTCGAAGCCCCTGACGAAATGGGACATGAAGGGGATATAGAGGGCAAAATCAAGGCCATTGAAGATTTCGATGAAAAGGTCGTGGGTACTATCCTGAGTAAAATGCACACACTGGGAGATCTGAGGATTATGGTACTGAGCGATCACCTGACCCCAATCAGTCTGAGGACACACTCCTCAGACCCAAGCCTCTTTGCCGTTTTATCTTCCGTTGACGGTGAAAATCTCAGAAAAGGGAAACCCTTTGGAGAATCATCAGCCAAAAACGGAGGGATTTTAGTATCTCCCGGACATTTATTAATGGATTACTTTATAAAAAACTGGAGGGGTTTTGTCGAAGGAAAACGTGGTTAGGATAAGGGTGATCTACGCAGATACGGATGCCATGGGTGTCGTCTACCATACAAACTATCTCAAATGGTTTGAGATAGGACGGACGGAGTTTATGCGAAAAATGGGCGTTGTATATGCGGAACTGGAGGCAACGGGATACTATCTGCCTTTAACTGAAGTCAACTGTTATTATCTCGCACCGGCACGGTATGACGACATCGTTCTTATTGAAACAAAAATAGGCTATTTCAGAAGCTCTAACATCAAATTTGAGTACCTTATCCGGGATGAGAAAAAGAACAACATTCTGGTAGAAGGTTACAGCGTTCATGCGTTTACTAACAATAAGGGGAAAATGGTAAAACCGCCAAAGGAAATAGCTGAAAAGTTTAAAGAATCTATGGAGAGACTCAATGGCACTAAAAATTAAGAAACAGGACATTAACAAATCTGATCAGGTTCAATCCGTCTTTGATAAAATCATAAAATATATATCTGAAAACAGGAGCAAGGTTCTCCTCGTTCTTGGAATCCTTGTTTTTATTATGCTGTCTTTATCCGGATGGCACCTTTACCGGTTAAACTACGAGAAGAACGCCGAGAAAATGCACTTACTCGCCTTCCATTCATATCAAAAAAAGGATATCAACAGAGGAACATACCTGAATGCTATTGAACTCTATAAAAAAGTAGTGAAAAAATACCCCGGCAGTAATGCAGCAATACATTCCCTTTATAGCATGGGGAATATTTACTTTAATATTAACGAGATAGACAACTCTATTAGTGCATATGAGCAATTCATCAAAAAATCAAACGGGAACAATGACCTCGTAGTCCTTGCTTACATTGGACTGGGTTATTGCTATGAGTCAAAGGGAAACCTTAAAAAGGCCTTAAGCTTACTTGATAATTCTATTAAATACAGTGCCGGCAGTTCGTATAAAGGGATAATTTACAGGAACATGGGACGGATCTATGAGGAAATGAATGATTCCCCGAAAGCAATCGAATATTATGAAAAGGCACTGAAACTGACGGTTAACCCCACTATGGAGATGCTGATAAAGAGAAAGATATCCACCCTTGGTTGAAATAAGGTGCAGAGGAATAAAGGAAGGAAGATATTATATGGATGAACTGATGTCCGGAAATGAGGCTGTTGCCAGAGGGGCATACGAATACGGTGCCCGCTTTGGAGCCGGATACCCCGGAACCCCGAGCACGGAAATTCTGCAGGAATTTGCCAAATATGAAGGTGTATACGCCGAGTGGTCTCCCAATGAAAAAGTGGCGCTTGAAGTAAGTATCGGGGCCGCACTGGCAGGAGCAAAGGCGATGGCGACCATGAAGCATGTCGGGGTCAATGTTGCTGCGGACCCGCTCTTTACGGTCAGTTATACCGGTACAAACGGGGCTCTCGTCATAATAACGGCCGACGATCCTTCCCTCCATAGTTCACAAAACGAGCAGGACAACAGAAACTATGCAAAGTTCGCCAAAATTCCGATGCTCGAACCGGCTGACAGCCAGGAGGCGAAAGATTACGTTAAAATTGCCTTCGACATCAGCGAGAAATTCGATACGCCTGTATTCCTCAGAATGACCACAAGGGTTTCACACTCCAAATCTACTGTCAAACTGGAAGATCCTGTTGAGACAAAAGATACAACGGAAATCCGGTATAATCCTGCCAAATATGTCATGGTTCCCTTTAATGCGAGAGTAGCAAGGGTAGGGGTTGAAAAAAGGTTGGAGGAACTGAGGAGTTTTGCTGAGACATTTCCTGAAAATCGGGTGGAAATAAACGGTACAGATGCTGGAATTATTACTGCAGGAATGCCTTATAACTACGCAAAGGACGTTTTCCCGGAATACTCCTACCTGAAGCTCGGAATGGTCCACCCCCTACCTGTAAAACTGATCAGGGACTTTGCTTCAAAAGTGAAAAAGGTCTACGTTGTCGAGGAGCTCGACCCCTTTATTGAAGAACAGCTTAAAGCATGGGGATTAAATGTCACGGGAAAAGAGATCTTCCCCTATACAAACGAGTTCGACCCAGGAATAGTGAAAAGGGCAATCGGGGGGTACAGCGACAAGCTGATAGACCTTTCACAGCTCACAATCCCCCCGAGACCGCCAAATCTCTGCCCCGGCTGTCCGCACAGGGGACTGTTCTATGTCTTGGGAAAACTGAAGGCGTTTGTCACAGGTGATATCGGGTGTTACACCCTTTCCTTTATGAAACCCCTTGAGGGATTGGATTCCTGTATTTGCATGGGTGCCAGTATAGGGATGGCCCATGGAATGAGTAAGGCCCTGAAAGATAAAGATAAAGGTAAAGTAATCGGTGTAATTGGAGACTCCACCTTTATACATTCAGGCATTACACCTCTTCTAAATATGGTTTACAACAAAAGCAATGCCGTCATTGTGATATGCGATAACAGAACAACGGCAATGACCGGCATGCAGGAACATCCAGCCACGGGATTCACCCTCCAGAGAGAAGAAACAAAAAGCCTCAATTTCACCGTACTCGCCTCAGCCCTGGGTGTCGACAGTGTTAGAGTAATAGATCCATACGACATAAAAAATACAAGGACGGTCATGAAAGAAGAACTTTCAAAGGATGGTCCTTCCGTCGTTATCTCGAGAAGAGCATGTGCACTACTCAAGAGGGATACAGCTGATGTGATGAAACCTCTGAAAGTTAATCATGAAAAGTGTACCGGGTGTAAGGCATGCCTGGGGCTTGGCTGCCCGCCGATCTCATGGAAAAGATTTGAGGATATGGTCGGAATCAGCATAAAAAAGAAAACAAAAAAGCAGGAGGGAATTGCCGTAATCGATACCTCCTTATGTAATGGCTGCACTTTATGTCAGCAGTTATGCAGTGCTGGAGCAATAGAGGAGGTTTGACAGTATGATAAACAGTGGCAAGAACATGCTGCTGGCAGGCGTGGGTGGACAGGGAATTCTTCTTGCCAGTGAAATTATCTGTAAAGTTATGATGACAGCCGGCTACGACGTCAAGAAAAGCGAGGTGCACGGCATGGCACAGCGGGGTGGAAGTGTAACCAGCCATGTAAGATACGGTAAAAAGGTCTTTTCTCCAATCGCCAGCAAAGGTGATATTGATATAATGATCTCTTTCGAGAAGCTGGAAACGCTTAGATATCTGGACTATCTCAAATCAGATGGAATGGTCATCATAAATGATGTAGAGCTCTATCCGCCTTCAGTAAATCTCGGAGATGCAACTTATCCTGAAGATATACCTGAAACAGTCAGAAAATATTTCAAAATCGTCAAGATAGTGAATGCGTCGGACATCGCTGTCAGGGCGGGGAATATCAGAACGGCAAACACTGCCATGCTGGGGGTCTTATCGACATATCTGGATACAATTGAGGCCGGTATCTGGGAAAGTGTGATTCGTACCTCCTTCCCTGAAAAGGTAATAAAAGAAAACATTGCCGCCTTCAATCTTGGAAGAAAAGCTTGAAGAATATACACAAAGTGCTCATCAATATTACGTTTTTTAGTCTTATGTTCCTTCTCATCATATGCCCGCAGGAGGTGAGGGGAGGGGGGATGAATAATATCGAGAAACATTTCGCATATGCGGAAAGCCTTTTCAAAGAGGGTGATTATTACAGGGCTATAACCGAATATAAGAGATTTATATTTTTCTTTCCGGAAGAAAAAAAGACCCAAAAGTGTTTCTTCAGAATAGGCGAGAGCTACTTCAAGGCAAAAAAATGGGCAGAGGCTGTTGAAGCCCTGAATGTATTTAAAGCCAAATTTCCCTTCAGCCCTATGTTGAATGACGCCCTGTATCTCAAAGGGATGGCAGAAAAGAATCTCAAGAAATACAGTGATGCCCTCTCAACTTTCGAAGAGATAATCAAAGCAGGTTCCGGAGAAAGGAAAAACAGGGCGATCTACCAGAAGGCCCTTATTCTTGTCGATATGAAAGAGTGGAAGAGGGCAGGCGAGGCCTTTTCAATGATTCCGGAAAAAAGCGTTCTCTCCCCCGGAGCAAGAATTTTCTCATCAGGTCTTGAAAATATTGACAATCTTCCCAGAAAATCCCCTACCACAGCGGGTGTCCTTTCTGCTATAGTACCGGGTACAGGGCACTTATACACGGAAAGACCGCGTGATGCTCTCGTTGCCTTTTTACTGAATGGGGCATTTATCTGGGCGGCAGTTGAACTTTTTGATGATGGAAAGAATGTTGCGGGCGGCGTAGTCACATTTTTCGAACTCGGCTGGTACACCGGCAATATCTACAGCGCTGTCAGCAGCGCTCATAAATATAACAAAAAAGTTGAAGAAGAGTTCTTCGAAAACCTGAGAAACAGGAGCTCTCTTTCCTACTATCATGATAATAAAAGATCATCCAATTATCTGATATTAAATATGAGGTTTTGAATATAAAGTATAAAGTGAACTAAAGTTAAGGATTTTGATTAGTTAACTTTCGTTCACTTTAGGCACTTATTGTATGCAGAACTTACGGATTATAATAATATTAACGGTACTTGTCGGCTTGGGCGTTCCATGTTATAGCGGAAATAACGACTCATTCACACCCTGGAATTTTAACAACCCGGCGCCGGAAGAAAAGGTTATAACATCACCGTCTTTTCCAGGCTATTTATTAATTCAAAGCGTTGAAATATTTAGGAAATATATATCTCCGGTTGACGGAGACCGATGCCCGATGTATCCTACATGTGCTGCGTACAGCCTTCAGGTAATCAAAAAGCACGGGTTTTTTATTGGATTCGTGATGACAGCGGGTAGGCTCATCCATGAAAATAACGAAATGGACGATGCACCTCTCATAAAGGTAGGAAATAAATGCAGATTTTACGATCCGGTCAGCAATAATGATTTTTGGTGGTATAGCCTGGATAACCTTGACAAGTGAAAAGTTATTAATACCTTAATGGTTAACAGCGAAAAAGGCGATTAGAAGACCATGGCAGAAGATTATTACAAAATATTAGGCATAAAGAAGACTGCCGGCACTGAAGATATAAAAAAGGCTTACAGGAAACTTGCGCTCAAATACCATCCTGACAAAAATCCCGACGACAAAAAGGCTGAAGAAAAATTCAAGAAGATAAGCGAAGCCTATGCCGTCCTGAACAATCCTAAAAAACGTAAAGAATACGATATGTTCGGAGCTGACACATTCAGCCAGAGATTCAGCCAGGAAGACATTTTCAGGGAATTTGACCTGAATGACATACTGAGAAGCTTCGGCTTTGGCGGGCTGGGCGGCGGTAGAAGGAACCAATCTTTCACTTATACAACAAGAGATCCATTGAGTGAAACCTATGGGAGACCGATCCCGCAAAAAGGAGGAGATCTGGAGTACAGTATATCAGTAACCCTTGAAGAATCGGCCTTTGGCGCTGAAAAGAAACTCTCTCTGAAAAAGAGCGGAAAAACAGAATCGATGAATATAAAGATACCCCCGGGGATCAATTCCGGTAAAAAATTGAGAATTCCGGGGAAGGGTCTGCCCGGTACCAATGGCGGTCCACCGGGCGATCTGTACCTGAAAATGAATATCACACCACATCAGATCTTTACACGGGATGGAGATGATATATACATGGAAAAATCGATCAGGTTCTCCGAAGCGACCCTTGGCACGACCATTGGCGTACCGACGCTCGACGGATCCACAAAGAGAATCAAGGTTGCTGCGGGAACTCAAAACAATACGAAAATAAGGATGAAAGGCTACGGCATTCCTCAACTGAAGGGGAAAGGGAAAGGCGATCAATACCTCAAAATCATAACAGAAATTCCCAAAAAACTGACAAAACAACAAACCGAGCTCATAAAAAAACTATCCGAAGAAGGGCTCTAACAATTCCTTAACGATTCCCCAAAAGCTAAATAAAGTCATCAAATAGCGAAAGGTTGATATTTGCATTGAAAATTGACGAAGATATAACGTCTGATAAGATATGTTATGTAAACTTAACAGCAGATTTTCAAAATGACGGGTCCAACCATAAAAGCCCCCTCTTTTCATCTCAACATTATTTTTAAAGAAAACTTTAGAAGAAACGACACATGAGAAAGTAAACGGAAGCACATCCCGGAAACCCCGGCCTTCTGGAGATGAGAGAGATTAACATTGCGGATCAAAGTAACGGCGACACTAGAGAGAGAATTGCAAACGCATCAATTATATAAAGCATCCAGTGGACTTCTCTCCCCTTCCCGAGAAAAACCTTGATAATCGTGTAAATCAGGAAACCCCAGATAACTCCTTGAGTAATACTAAAGGTAAGAGGAATTAAAATAAATGACAGGAATGCAGGAATTGCCTCCTCAAAGTTTATCCAGTCAATCTCCCTGAGAGGCTGCGTCATAAAAACACCAACCAAAACCAAAACGGGGGCTGTAGCGACTGTAGGAACAAACGAAAGAATAGGTGATAAAAACATAAGTGGTAAAAAAAGAAATCCCGTTACAACTGCCGTCAAACCGGTCCTGCCCCCTTCTTTTATTCCGGCAGCTGATTCAACAAAAACCGCACCTGAAGAAGTTCCGAATAGTCCAGAAATAGTTGTAGAAAATGCATCCACCAAGAGCGCTTCTCCAATATTTGTCGGGGTTCCGTCTTTCTCAACAAGTCCTCCAACCTCAGCGATACCCACAAACGTTCCAATCGAATCAAACATGTCTACAAAAAGGAGCGAGAAAACAGGCAAAATCATACCGAACTTTAATGCACCGACAATATCCAATTTAAAGAAAACATCAATACTTGGCAAAGAAAATATACCTTTCGGCATCGCTACAATCGGTTCGGGCAACCATCCCGCCGATGTTCCTATGAGCGAAGTCGTTAACGCTAAAACCGATGTAACCAGAATTCCGACAATAAGCGCACCCTGTACTTTTTTAACTACCAGAACCGATGTGAGGATTAAGGCGATCAAAAACAGGATTGTCGTCAGGTTCAAACCACCGAAGGCAACCAGGGTTGCTTTATTCGAAACGATAAAATCCACGCTTTTAAATCCAATAAGTGACAAAAAAATGCCGATTCCAGCAGCTAAACCAAACCGGATTGACTTAGGAATGGCTTTTACTATCTCAGTCCGGATGCCGGTTACCGACAAAAGCATAAAAATTATACCGGAAACAAATACAGCACCGAGTGCAGTTTCCCACCTGATACCCATTCCGAGAACAAGGGTAAATGTAAAAAAGGCATTTATGCCCATACCCGGCGCAAGACCATATGGCAGATTAGCATACAGTCCCATCGTAATCGAGCTGAATGCACAAACCAGAACAGTCGCGAAAAGGACCCCGGAAAATGGCATGCCCGTTTTCGACAGGATCGCCGGATTGACCACGACAATATAGGCCATGGTCAAAAACGTGGCGACTCCTGCCAGGATTTCGGTCTTAACATCTGTGCCGCGTTCTCTGAGTTTAAAAATTTTCTCAAGCATATTGCTTTCTTCTCCCCCTTACCCCGCCAGGAATAGATACCATAATTACCGAAAAAAACAAAACTGCAAAGCTCACTTTTCGACTTTTAATGGCATAAGAAAATTGATATAGTATAAAAAAGATGTTCGGGTTGGGTAAAAATATGAATAATAACAATAAGAAGAAAGATGGCGAACGAAAACCGCCTAAGGTACATTTGGTCAAAGACGGTAAAGGCGAGAAAAAGCCAGATGCAAAAACTAATGCTCAGTTAGCTGCTGAAGCAATGGACAGACTGGCCAGAGGAGAGGCCAACGCCCATGATATGATTATTCTGCAGCGCTACTTACTCAAAAAACCTTCTTAAATTAAAAAATGCTGCGATATCAGATATATACTGAAATTATTCAGTTGTTCTCATTATTTTCATCGAACGCAGTTTAGACATTACGTTTTTGAAAAACCGCCCTACCCTCTTAATATCCCACTTAGAGCCTCAACTCCTCATGGTGCAGTTTCTGTCTAGTCCTATCCAAGGATTCTTCGAGGTTCTCGACAATATTGTCAATCCCTGCTACAGCGCCTCTTTATAAAATTTCTTTGAGGATCTCAGCGGAATCGGCAACAAACTTGGGGCATATCTTTTTTGTAAGATTATGTTTTTTAGCATACTCGGACCCTTTTTCACCTTTCTTCATCTTTCTATGTTGTCAACTTTTACTTTTCACCATTTTCATCAGGCAATATATATTGATGTCCCTGGATAATTGAAATTAAGGCACTTGTTATTTGATAGACGCCATAAATTATTATGCCATGGTGAAGTCGAATTCTTACTCCAATAATATCCTGAGATAGATCTTGAAACATTTCACACACGCCGGTTATTACAAGAACAACGCCCATGAACAGATGGGTATATTTGCTATGAATAATTCGGACAAAAAGGTTATCGTTCATTTTTAAAGTTTTCCCCGCTAACATCTTTTTTAAACACAAATGAGCAGACATCGCTTCCCATACACCGCCGCGACGTTACCTCGAAATCGATATCTTCCATAAATTCCCTGGCAAAGATACCATACTCGACAGTACATATCGACTCACCAATCTTCCCTGCCAGGTGCTCCCGGTTCGCTTCTTTCAACAGAGTAAGCCAGGGGCACTTATTGACGGTGATATTAATCTGTGCATCTTTCATCCGGAACTCACTCACAAAATCTTCGGCATCCATCTTGAACTTGAGGGCGCTTATCAGGTTTTCCTCGGTGGCAGTTTTCACCCCAAATAATTCTTTTATCTTTCTGGCCTGTATTTTCGGCAGTATTTCCCATACCATACCATCAACCTCAAGGGCCTTATCAAATGAATCTGTTTTCTCCAGCATCATAAACCAGAGACCATCTACGGCAAGAAAACATCTTTTGAAATATTCGTTCAACATCTGCGGATCCATACACCCTCCCGATCAATTTTTTATCTTTCTTTGCCCCTGAAAAGCTAATATGCCGATAGATTCTCAAAGGCCTCGCGCCATCACGCCTATTTTTTACCATAAAGCAAAAAAAATGCCCACCAAATTTTACTTTTGTATAAGACCAATAATTCCAAAGATATACCTTATTGCTGCCCTCCCCTTCCCGTCTTTTACGGCACCCTGGAAATTGTAATAAAAATCATTTCCAGATTGGAATTTTTATCCAAGCTCTGGTATCTTCTATAGTGAATTAGGTGTCTGAAAAAGATAAGGAGGAATAAAATGGAAAAGATCAAATGTGGTCCACAGACATTGCTCTATCCAATGCCTGCTGTCCTTGTGGGCGCCAATGTAAAAGGAAAAGCAAACTTCATGACAGCGGCCTGGTGCGGGATAGCATCACAAAAACCGCCAGCGGTTTCTGTCGCCATCCGCAAAAACCGGTATACCCTGGAAGGGATTAGAGTAAATGAGATGTTTTCCATCAACGTTCCTTCCTCCACTATGGTTAAAGAGACCGACTACTGCGGCCTCTATTCCGGCAAAGACAACGATAAATCTCAAATCTTCAGGGTATTTTACGGAACACTGAAAACAGCCCCTCTCATTCGGGAATGTCCGGTAAATCTTGAGTGCAAGGTTATCCATTACCTCGACATGGGGAGCCATATACTTGTGATTGGTGAAATCATTGAAACTTACATCACCGATCGTTGCCAGGACCAAGGGAAAACCGACACGAAAAAGATCGATCCCCTGATTTACATTCCAGGCACCAGGGAATACCATCGTCTCGGAGAGGCTATCGCCACGGCCTTCAAGATAGGGAAAGAGTGGTGAAGCTCCATGCTTGTAAGGCGGGTTTTGTCATCTTTTTTAGAAGATCGTTTTCAATCTCAGCATATGCTGAGGGGGAATGATCAGGAGGCTTTAATGTTGGCGATGCGGTCATCCCATGACGGGTGTCTGTCCCAAAAACCACCGCCGTCTTTTACGGTTAATCTGAGGTTCTCAAGTATTTCTACTTGTTGTTCAATAGAAATACCAAGGCAAAGACATGCCTTGGATGCCTCTTTATCGGCTTCAAGTTCTTGAGTTTTACTGTAATTATTACAGACGGCGGGATTGATAACATGATTGAGATAACCGGCACCGGGAACAAAAACATTAACAACCATCATAGCACCGGTAGTAACATAACTTACGGTTCTTATTTCGGTAATATGTCCAAGTTTACCATGAGACATTTCATGAGCCATGATAAATTTAAGGGTATTATCATCAAGATTAAACATACTTTCAGTGAAATAGATTTTATCATCAATTATCCAAGCATTTGGTTCTTTCATTTTTACAATTCTTATAGCGAAGAAAGTATCGGGAGCAACGCACTTCCGAACTTCTTGTGCAAGAGAAACGAAACGCTTTAAGAGTGGATATGGTGGTCTATAAGAGGAAATTGGAGTAGTAGCACAACCGAGCAGAAAAAGAACCATTATCACCGTAACTATTACTTTTCTCATCCTTTTCTTTTTTACCTGACGCACGATGTAAAGCTCAATCTCTATCCTTCTTTTTCAGGGTTTTCATTCTCCTGATATTCAGTTTCGACTTTCTTGAGTCTATCGAAAAATTCTTCTTCCGTAATAATTCCCTTCTCGATAAGTAATTCAGCAAGTGCATCCAGCTGAATCGCATTTGTCATCAGTAATGCTTTAAAATTAGCCACTTCACCAGAATCGATTTTTTCTGTCATTTTCAGCTCCCAACGGCCTTTTCTTTTTAGTCCCCGTCATATCTATTTTGGAAACAGGGTCGTTCATCAATCAAACTTGATACACTTGCAAAAAGTCCAGTTTTCTTCGCTCAGAACCATTTTGGGAATGCTGTTATTGCCCGGCTAAAAATCTAAAACTCGTGCTAACGCACTCAAACAATTAGATTTTCTTAGCGCCGGTTACTACCAGCATCTTTTTCCCAAAATGTTTAGATTCGCTTCGAAAAGACTTTTTACGGCTGCATCAATCTTCTGTTACTGAATGCTCTCGTGTAGATCTACACCTGTTCATATAGGCTATATTAATAAAGGTCAAGGGAAGATGTCTTACATTTGGGGCAATCTTGAAACCGGTTACAAAAAAAGGTTGCAACCGATTTGCTGTAACCTTTCAATTTTTTGAACTGAACAGCGAGCGCATTATTCTTTGAATTACTTCGTTCTCCGCTGCTTTGCCGAAATTGATTTCGACAGCTACCTCTTCTTACTTGCGATAGCTTATTGACATATTTTAGCAAAAGAGTATTCTTACCAAAGCAGTATCCGGCCATTGTTTCTATATTCGTTTAAAAGGTGATCTTATGAAGAAATTAATAATTTTGATTTGCCTCATATTTATGTTTTCCACGGGCTGTACAATGCATGTAAATGTTCCTTATGTCGATGTTGACTCAAAGCAGCCCGAAAGCTCAGTAAAAACACCGGCCAGGGTAGCTGTTATTATCCCGGATGAAAAGTATGTAATGACAAAAACAGTTTCGGATATCAACGGCACCGGCGTTAGCATTGTATATTCTGTGCCATTTGGAAGAATTATAAAAAAAGCTTCTTCTGAAATTCTCCACAATTTTTTTGAGAAAGTAGAGATTGTCACGGTTAAACCCTTACCGGAAAGTACTGATTTATTGTTTATTCCCAAAATCAATGACTTTGATATAAGATCCAAAAGTGTCGGTTTTAGTGATTTTAATGTCGAGGCAAGAGTATTCTTAGATGTCATTATTGCTGATTCAAGGGGGGCGCAAATCTGGAAAAAAACGATAGTTTCTCCATGGAAAAGTAAAATATATAGTGGCTTCTCCCAAAAAAAGTACGAAACAACCTATGGAACCGTTATTGCGGACGCAACTAATTCTGCATTCAAAGATGCTGTTCGCGGAATGTTTATGTCCAGAGTCTTTAAAAATTATCTTGCTGGAAAAGGTGAGCAACAGATAATACCCTCTAAAAAGTCTCAGGACAAAACGTTTAAACTTCCACCACCCCGTTCAGATACCTTTGCAATAGTCATAGGCATAGACTACAAAAACAGGAAAGACATTCCTCATCTTCAATATGCGTCAAATGACGCCAGGAAGGTTTATGAAGTTCTCACAGACCCTCGGTATGGCGGAGTCCCGAAAGAAAACGCGATATTGCTGTTAAACGAGAACGCAACGAGGAATCAAATGATGGTGGCTCTTCGTAAAATCAGGGACAGGAACGGCTATGGTTATGTCTACTATTCAGGGCATGGGGCGCCAAAGACAAAAGGCGATCAGTTCATAGATGCCTATTTAGTCCCAAACAATGCGATCGTATCTGATCCTGAGGCGCTGGAAGATACAAGTATCAAGATGTCTTATCTGCAAAAGCTCATGGATGGTTCCCATGCAAAAGGTATAATGGTGGCCCTGGATGCCTGTTTTTCAGGAGGCGGAAAGTCTATCGTGCCAAAGGGAGGAAAACCCCTGGTAGGTATGCTTGTAAGTTCCGAGATAATGAAACCTACAGGTGCAGGCAGAGTGCTGATCACATCATCGGCAACCAATCAGCAGTCCTGGGAAGATGAAGCCGAGATAAAGGGCGGCATATTCACCCATTATTTATTAAAAGGATTAATGGGAAAGGGCGGCAAGGATGTATGGGTCAAAATAGATGAATTATCAGACTATGTAAAAAAGAATGTCCCCAAGGCATCCAGAAGGCTGAAAGGCCAGGAACAGTATCCCCAGATAACAGGTAAAGGGAACTTTGTCGTAACCAGAAACTGGAATGAGGTAAAGGTAAAGGATGTCAATATAGCCAGGAGCAGACTGAAAACTGCATTTGAGCATGGGAATATAAATGCAAAACAGTTGAACAGGGGATTGGATGAGCTGAGAGCAGGACAACGTTCAAAGACATTAGAGGCGTATCTTGAAGGAAAGATAGATGAAGAAAACTTCGGGGCATTGTATTGAAAAATAAAACATTACGCTATCCGCAGC
>CAZYTP010000047.1:0-14891 GCA_964650385.1 uncultured Syntrophales bacterium
CGTGCCATAAACAACTGGTATCATACATGATGGCAAAAAGCAAGACCTGACCCCATGACCTGGTCGTTGTTATGTATAAGACCCCCTATCTCTATTTAATCAAATACCGTGGCCAGATCAACGCCGGTCCAATTCTGAAAGCCGGGAACTTTCAACCACAGCTTTAATTCTCCCGGAATGGCAATAACCTGATATACCGTTTGAATCTTTTCTCCCGCGGGCCACGTTGCACCGCCCTCATTCATTGGAATGTCGAGGATATCCATCATGTTGCCGACATTCATCTTCCCCTTGTTTTCATGTCCAAGCGAAAGTAGATTCTTACGTCGTTCTACTGTTTTAAAACCCGTATTCTGAATGAGCGCCATTCCCCACGCAGGGTTTACAAAGTGATTTGTCGCGACAAGGAGCCCTTCGACTTCACCGGTCCTGCGCCTTACGTCAAATGGCGGCCACTCATAGGAATACGCACAATTATCGTCGGCAACGTTGATAATAAATGTGAAATTTGAGCGGGTGCTGTTAAAGGCAGCGTTGAGTTGTTCCATGGTGGAATAATCAAGCAGGAAAGTCAACAGGTTGATTATTGCAGGCACTCTGTTTGTATATGAAAGTTCTCCTCCCGAAGGCAACCCGTTGTTCAGCTCCAGGAACAGTCCCTCTTTGTTGATTCCGGTAGTCGCGTAAATTATGCCGGCAAAGGTAACAATGGCGCAGGGTATACCTGAGTCGGCATTAAGAACAGTTACGGTAAGATATTTTGCAAATTCCTTATAACTGTCAAACCAGTCATAGTTTCTTCCAAAAAGAAGAGGCCCGCCCTTTGTATAATCACCCCAGGCGGCTATGCCCGAACACCCGGAAATCGTACCGTATAATTCAAGCCCGTTCAGCACGATATGTTTCTCAATCGACAGTCCCGATGTTTCCGCCATGCCATGGATGATGTCCTTGAATCTCTTCGGATACAGGTTGAACAGCGCAGTTGCCGTGTCCTTCAGAGTTTCATAGGATAGCCCTTTTTTGCCGATAAAGTATTCCTCAATGGCAATTCTGTAAAGGTGATTGAGCTGATCCTTAAGGAGATATCCATATTGACGTCCCATCTGTCGATATGTGCCACGGAGATCCAGAACATTTATCATTCCCGATTTATAAAGACTGCCTCCTTCAAATGAGGAAACGGGATGTGAGGAATCAACTGTTGAATTTACCGCCCCTGCAGCCGGGCTGAAAATCAAAAACAGAATTGCCGTGATTATCAATAGATATTTTTTGTTCATAGCGGTATCCTTGATCATTATTTTCAACGGTCGTGTTACTGAGAGAGCCCCTTTGCCTTTTCCCATTCCGATAACGTCATGCCGAGCAATTTATCGGGGGGTTTTTCCGGGAGGCACGCATCCTTTATTAAATGGGCGCTGTTCCTATTTATCCTTTATTGTACCGATAATTTTCGTATCCCATCCAAAAGCACTCTCGTCGCGACACAATCATCTTCGTTGTAATCGAGGATTCTCTGTCTGATTTCAGGATCGCCGCTTTCCGTCCATCGATGATACCACTCTATAGAAGCCGCACCCGATGGATTGGGATCGCGCCAGGAAAAACCGAGAAACGATGCAAGCGTCTTAATCGAAAAATCACGGGTCGGCCATTCGGTTTTTGGTCGGACAACGTGATGATAAAGATCAACGGCATAGGCCGGATCGAATAAATCCTCAATCGCTTCCACGGTCATCACATGGGGGTACTTTTTCTGGAGCTTACGCCATATGGTTCTTTCGTAGGCTGAATAATAATAGATCGCGCAGGGCTGACTGTGTTGAATATACGCCCACGCCGCGGCAAAAGCCTTTTCTTCTTCTTGCTCCGAGGGTTCTTCTGCAAGAAAAGGAACGTATCTTTCAGTACGATTGTCCCCGTTGCGTCTTTCAGTAAACCCATGTAAATAACAAACGTCTCTCATGGGATCGGTCTCGATATCAAAGAAAAGCTCCATATCGGATTCCGGCAGCTTCAGCGGTTCTTTCACGTAAGGTTGAGCCCCCGGTTTTTTTTGTAGTTTCGCCCGGTTCTGAAATTTCCGCAGTGTGTCCGGCCCTATTCCGGGAAAATCCGTTTTCTTCCCCCTGATGAGCGTTTCCACGTCGGCGTCAGCCAAATCCAGGACAGTGGACAGGTGATTCATCATGGTATCTCGCTTTGACCTGCCTAATTCCGGAATGAGTGTCAGATCATCAGCTTTTTCCAGCCTCCGGAGACATGCCGAATACCAATGGCAAAGCTTACACGTGCCACCATATGCCGGAAGCGTACTTCCTGTTTGATCGAGCAGGCACCGGACCGTTTCCAATGCAGCTTCGTATTCATCCCACAGACTCCTGGGAGTTCTCGAACCTTGAGGCGCATCTAAATCATACACGACTTCCCGCCCGTGAACGTCCCAAACGAAAGGCGCTCGTCCTGCTGCAAACCCCAATCTTTCGATTATGTCGGTATACAAGGCAAGCTGAACGGCGTAATGTTTTTTGGGTCTTCCATCCTCATCTTCGCTGCCGCCTTCTTCACCCGCTCCGCTTTTTATATCGCCCGCGATGTAGCCGCCAGCCTGTTTTCTCAAAAGATCAGGTTCGCCAACAAGATCTCCGATTGTTATTCGTCCGCTGTATATAAGTTCATCCCCCCGGGCTATCGCCTCTAAGGTCCGGCGTTTCTTTTCCTCTCCATAATACTCGTGAAGATCGGTGCATGGAATACCGAGGCCATCTATAACCTCTTTTTCAAAGGCGTTTCCTTTTTCCCAGAGCAGTTGCACAAAGGGATTAACAGGATCTTTCAAGGCAGGATTTTCAAATACGTCCATCGTGACACGGTGAGGACATTGAATGAGATTATAAAGCATGGAAGCAGTTACTAGTTTTTTCATACTCAGCCTCATTTAACACCAAGGGAGCGAGGTTTTCAATCAAGAGATAGGCATCATCTCCAACTCCCCATACCTGGGATTAAACTGGTATTCGCATTCGGGGGACAATATATACATCATTCTTGTCTCTTTTCTTTGAGAAATAGGTAAGCTGTCCCCGGAATTTCGGAATTGGCTTGTAGTAAAGGGTATTTACTCCCATGCTTTATTCATTAAAGGTTAGTCTTCAATACCTTCCAATATATGCCAGATCTTTTTATAAACTAACGCGTTTTCTCCAAGTGCCCCTGCCCATCGTTGATCTGGAAGACTTCTGAGAGAATTCCTAACTTGCGGCAAAGGTTGGTTAAGGATATCGCTCAATGAATTGGCTAATGGCATCGCAGCTGTTCTTGGAATGCCTAAAAGCCGTAGCACAATGGCTGAATCGTCGTTGACTCCGTAAAATGCTCGGGAAGGTAGATTGCTCAACTGTTTATATTGTTCCTCCGGCAAATCACCTGCGGTAATGGAAAGTAATGCACCGAGCCCCCAAGAGGCGGTTTGTGTTAACTTTCCAAATAAGTTCTGCCCGCATTTGGTCATATTACTGTCAAAATAAAGGTCTGCAATGTCCGCCACTGATTTCCCGTTCACCCAATCTTTTATGATGAGCGCAAGCTTGTTTCCATCCGGAGAACTGCCACCTGTGGCTGCTACAAGATTCTCCCTAAGTTCTGGGACACGAAGGAGAACGCCCATCATATCTTCAAGGGTATTGCTTCTGTTTGTAAATAGACTCTCTGAATCCCAAGACGAATTGTCGATACCTCCCTTGTTTGTCAGTACAGTGTTGATGCTCTGCAGCGAGAATCCAGTACTGTCCACTAATTTAAGAGGCTGGTTCGGACGCTTCAGGTAATCTGTGTAAATATGAATGCCGCTTAAAAGTTTGCTAGCTAGCGTTGAATCGTGGGCGCGAAGCTTTTCGAAGCCTAGTGTGCCACGCAACACCTGTTCAACCTGCCCCATAAAAGCCTCTGGCTGGCCCATCTGGCGATAGGTATGTGCCAGATACTGCAGAAAACTCGACCATTCAGGCTTTATATAAACGATACCCGCGAGATCCGTCATCAAATCCTTTGCTTCTGTTGCCAATTTCAAAAGCGCAGAATTCAGATCACCGGATTGATTATTAATGAACTCTTTAAGCGTTTCAGCTTTTGCATTGGTGTCGGCTACAAGCGCAACAACTCCGAGACTTCCTTGTCCAACGCGACCTGCTCGTCCCGCAATATTCCAGAAATCCTCAGGAGGCATATTAACCATCCGTTTATTATCAGGGTACTGGTGTGAGGCCATGACGACACCGGTAACCGGAAAATTGACACCCTGCGCAATGGTGGTTGTGGCCACGAGAAACTTCAGTTCACTTTCTTCAAACAACCATTCCATCAGAAAACGAACGTCATCAGAAAGCCCCGCATGATGAACACCGATCCTATAATCGAGAAGCTCAATTAACGGAAAGTCTCGGCCAAACTCCAGTTTCAGGAAATCCTGAACGAGACGGATATTTTCTGAGAGTTCTTCAGATATATTACTCTCGATTTTTAATTTTTCAGCCAATGACCACACCCAGTCAGGCCGGGAATGCATAACAATCACAGGTCCCCGTTCTTGAAACTTTTGAGCCGTGACTGCAGCCATTGCACTCTGATTTGTGACCTTGCTGTATGTTTTCGCGATTTCTTCCGATTTTGGAAAATTAAGGAGATCTTCCACAGACAATGTTTTACGGGTTGTATGAACGGTTTCAAGGTTCAAGCTATAATCAAAGCTTCGTCCGTTCAGGGCTTCACCTTTTTTGGCCTGAACAACACCAACAACACGGTCATTGGGTTGCCAGTCAAGCGCAAGGCTTACATCATCCGAACTCGTGCCACCCAACCAGCGGGCAACTTCACCAGCATTAGCAATAAACGGAGTCAGCAATAAAAACTGCGCACGCTGGCACTCTTTATTGATGGTCGAAAGCAAGAGTTCAAGTTTTAGCCCTCTGCGAAGATTTTGGATATTATGTGCTTCGTCTACAACCACCAGTGTTAACTTTCTACCAATTTTTTCTTCCCAGCCCTGACGCAACATCAAATCCAGTTTCTCGGGAGTTGTCACCAAAACACGGAAAGCCTGATTTCTATCGTGTTCCTGCAATAGTCCCATTTCTATGTTGTCAACCTGAAGAGCTGGGCTGACCTGTTCCACTTGAATATCCAATGGAGCAAAATCACGCCGCAGTTGGCGGGTAATCTGATTGACCAGAGTCCGGGTCGGAGCAAGATAAGCAACCCAGCCCTGTTCGTGTTCAAACTGATTTAATGCCTGCAAAATTCTGAACTGTGCAATCAGCGTTTTACCACTTGAAGTCGGCAGGCTGACAACTACAGCACGACGGCTGGAGCCCAATAAACCTTTTTCTGCCAGCGTACGGCGCTGAGGGGGCAATACATCAAATATGGCACGGTCACCGCGACCTTGATCCACAAGACTTTGTACAAATTGCGTCACACGTGAGTTTACGGCCCGGGTAACTGTCCAAATGGAATTTTCCACCATCTGTGAAGCACAGGCCGATAGCAAACGTGTTAACGACTCCAGTTCCAACAATTGTGTTGTGTTACATACAACAAGCACCCGGTCGAAGTGTGTGTCCAGCAATTGGTGAATTTGATAATTGCCATCAACCACACCATCGGTGATGAAATATGCAAAAATTTCGGCTGCTTTAGCCAAATGATACAGCCCAATTAGTTCGAGCGCAGTGGCCTTGGAAGCTATGCCTCCGTTCTCTCTCATCAGATAGTGTTCTTCAAATTTCTGTTGGGCACTCCGTAAAGCTGCAATGCTTTCCAATACCGCATCACGGTCAGTCCAGCCTTGTTTCCGGATTAGCTTCAGCCATATTTCAAGAATCACCGCCCAAGTGCGGTCATGCCAATCCGAAGATTTCACAGGCAATTGCGGCCAGTCAATTTCACGCAATAGGCGAGCAGCATCTGCACCCATATCACCAAGTAAGGCAAGCGCACTCATCCGCAACAACTGAATACCGTCGGCTATCGGACTGTCACTCCTTGGCAGAATACGATAAAGCCGGAATGCATCTGCGGCACTTTGCTTAAGAGTATTACTTTTATCTTCATTTTCTTCAAATCGCTCAAGGATCAGGTCAATCGTGGCCAGCTCTAGAGCTTCTGCCGTGCGTTGAATCAGTCCAAAGTCAACATCAATTGCTTTGTTCAGCAACTCACGATAAACCAGAACCTGTTCCGCCTGTTTTAGTGCCTCAATACGGGAGGCGTCGATATTGTCTAAAAGCCAGTGATTCATGATGCGACACCTCCTTTCACTCTTTCAGGAAGTAACGCAATGTTGCAAGGCAGATGCAACGCAAGCAGATGGCAGGAGGTTGGGGCACTCAGGGAGCGACCTAAAGCTTTTCCACGGCTTTTCAGATCGAGCTCATTGGCATCTGTATCACGAATCAGAACACCAAAAAGCGACACAGCTTTGTTGCCGGAATTAAAATAGAGAATAGCGGATTCTTTGTAATAAGTTTCAAAATCTGTGTTCTTACATCGGTGCAAAAGCCAGTTCAGCAGTGTTCGAATAGTTTTGAGATCATTCGCTAATCTGTCAATCTGGTGAATCATGCCACTACGCCCATATAAAACATTAGGTGGGCACTGATCTTGGCTGGATGACTTTACTTCACCTATCACAAGCTTTGTGTCATTGTTATTTACAACGAAGCCAACAAGATCTGCTCCGGGAAGGCTGGCGTTGGCGTTTCGTTTATCCCGCTCCATATTCCATGGCCAGATGACCCCGTCTTTTCGACTCAGCCAGGCTTCGGCCAGTGCTTCCCCTACAGCCCAATCTCTCTCTTCTGGGGTGTCAGCTTCTAATACTGCTTCAAGGCTGGTCTCTCCAAATCCTGTTAATGAGAGTCCTCGCAGATATGATTTAAATTTGTCAGAACCCTCTTCATCATTTAGACGCGCGGCTACATCTTTAATCATGAATGAATCAAAATCATCACTGTCCGGCAGATTATATCCCTGCCAGCAGACCTGCTGTTCTCGATCTTCATAGGCTAATTTAGCCAGTGTTTCACTCACGCGTTCATCTCCAGTGGAAGCATCAACTTATCGCCTAAACATAAAAAATCCATCAATAACATTAAAAAAATATTAACAACAATTAGATTGATCTGCATAATATACGGATTTCCGGTTCCCGATCCGCATAACACACCTTGGAAATTTTTGTTGAAGACGCGCTTAACTCTTTGGATTCAAAAGGTTGCAGCCTTCCATCGGGTTAATACGGTATTTTATGCCGGCATAAATCCCCCCGTTTTTCAAAGCCCATCAACTGGACTACGAACTCCCGAAGACCCTTTATTAATTGGGTGAGTCCAGAGCATTATCTTTTTACCCTTGTACCTGAAAAGCTTATGAATCGTGCTGATACTATCCGCTA
Organism: uncultured Syntrophales bacterium; assembly: GCA_964650385.1. Lineage (GTDB taxonomy): Bacteria > Desulfobacterota > Syntrophia > Syntrophales > JADFWA01 > JAUSPI01. The sequence continues at coordinate 7,454 of CAZYTP010000047.1, forward strand.
TCACTAAGATGCGCAGCAGATGAAATTTGAATCCCCCAACGAAAAGCATTATTTAAAAAACACTTTTGATCAGGATTGTCAACGATTATTACGGCTTGTTTCAGTGCTTTCCATGCCTTTTAAATGTTGATCGGATTCTTGACGAAAGTTCTTATCAGAATCAGAAGGCACGTTTTAATTGGCAGTGGCTATATGTTCACCTACTTTGTAAAACCTGTCACTTTCAGCAGTAAATTCTTTAATTACTCCCGGTCTGAAAAAGAGACAATGCGTTGATCCTCCAAACTGGAAATAACCTACCTCTTCACCTTTTTTTACATGATATCCCGGTTTGATATTATCATTGATAATACATGTTGATACTTCTACCATACCTACGGGCATGAAACACATCAGTCCTATTTTAGGATCATCAGCTTCGATGAAAAAGAGAGCGCGTGTCTGGACATGCACTAAATACCCTTGTGATTTTTCCTGAGCTGAAGGATCTACTCCTTCTGAATCGGCCTGACTGAAATATAACCCTTCTTTTACAAAAGCTTTTTTTATTGTTCCGGAAACGGGGCTGTGCCAGCGGTGATAATTGAAGGGACTGAGAAATGCCTGATAAACGTCCCCGCCTACAAATTCATCAACTAATTCATCATTAGCCAACAGATCATTTAATGAGTACGGTTGAGATTTAATCCAGAACTTATTGTATTTTTGAACGTTTTTACTAATGTTATACACGGTGGAATCGCAGGCGCTGACTATAACTTTATTGTTGTCCGGTTCTGCTACAGGACGCGCACCTTTAGCAAGTCTTCTTGTGAAGAAATCATTCCAGGATTTAAATCCCCAATATTTATCATCAGGATTATACTGATAATCACTCATCTTTAATTTTTCCCGGGCTTCTTTACACTTCCATCCATTAGGAGAATCATTGATTACATACTGCGATTCCTTGCTATTAAGAAATTCTGACCAGACAGCTAAATATTTTTTTATCATTGTATTAATTTTTTCATTACGGTACGCCGCAAATCCGGCGGGTGTACTCATTGTCCATACAAGTATTTCCGAAAGAGGAGTACCCGCAAGATGTGTTGGATTATATTCAGGAGCACGTTTTAATAGTTTATTCAGCTTACATAATAAATCCTCTACGTTTTTTAAATTTTTATGTTCCGGCGGAATCTGGTCAATCATTTGTGTTAGGTACATTCTAACCACAGGATCTTCGTCTATTATTTTTTTAAATTCTAATATTACCGGCTGAAACTTTATGGGATCTTTTGCAATTGCTACACCGGCGAATGCAGAAGACGTAAATATTAAAAAGAACAACCCAAATACTAAAAAACGTTTCATCTTAATTAAAGCCATTTTAATCTCCTTCCCGTTTAACAATGATCTTCCACTTTTCGCTTAAAAGAAAACCCGGGTTCTCGTCCATCTCCGCGCAGATGGCGGTGGGCTCTTGCAGAACTATGGAGAAAGCCAGGGGTTCGTCCGGCCGGGGAATAAGAGGGACATCTACATCCACCTGGATCAGATAACGATAGGGATCCATATTGCCAAAGAAGTATTCTATGAAGTCATGTTTTTCTTTATCTGTCATGCTGGTATCGTACTTGGCCAGCTGTCCGACAGAGGTATCCACCGGTATCCAGCCATAGTTTTGCAGGTAGATGTGTGCCCAAAAGTGGTCACCGCAGCCGGTTTTGGGATTTGGGAAAAGCTGCATTCCGCCCGAGGCTCTGGCAGGGATGCCCATGGCTCGGCAGAGGGCGGCAAAGTACATGCTTTGGGCGCCGCAGTCGCCGTAACCATGCCGGTGCACGAAAACCGACTCGGGAATTTTAAGGGCATCCAGAGCTTCATGTGGAGTATAGCTGTAATCGAGATCATACACTATATGGTCATAGAATTTTTTGGCGATCAGGTAGGGATTGGTCTCGTCCCCGGCGATCTTTTTGGCAGTTTTTACAATAGCCGGTGTTATACTGATGTTCTTGTACGAGGCAGTATAGCGTTTGTAAAGATCACTGTCCTTATTGTATTTGCCTACATTTGAGGGATCGACCTTGAATTTCTCTTCATAGTGAATGAAGTTAAATTTCGCGCCGATCTTGAGGTCGCCTTTTATTTCTTTAAGAGGGATTTCAAAATATACAAGGCCGATATCGCCGTCATTCTTAAGGGGATATTTGATATATTGTTCCGGATAGATGGAAACGATCTTCAGATTTTGCTGGGCGGCGTTTACCAGAGGAAGTGGCATCCAGACTTTGAGGAGGCCTTTTTTCGCTAATTTATCTCTGGGAATAACTGCTTCTCCGGCAGCGGAATATGAAAAGGGCTTCGTCAGGGTTCGCCCGGGTTTAAGGGGTGCCTTGTCATTGATGAAGGGCCCCATCACATCCATAAGTTTACTCTGATGTCCCAGTGCGCCGGCTTCTTTTTTGGCGCGAAACTCGGGATATATATGGAAGAGTGTATTCATGAAGTATTGAAAGTAGTATGTTTTTCCTTCTATGGTCATATGCGGCAGGCGGCCGCCGGCAATAACTTCATTGATCCTGCCGTCGGTCGTCTTTGGATATTTTTCTTTGATCATCTTTTTCACTTGATCAACTTTATAAGGGTACGTGGTAGTGATCTGTCTCATACGGGTAAACGCATAGCGGCACTGGTCGGCAAGCTTACTTTTACCCTCTTCTACCAGCAGGGGTTTCGCCTGGTGGTAGGCCTTATCGGCAGAAAAGTAGTCCGCTTTCCCTTCAAGCCTTTGGGCTTCTTTGAATAGTTTTTCTCCCTGAGTAGCGCTTATAGCAGGTGGGCAGGCAATTATGGAAAATACCAAAAGGAATATAATACATATCGATTTCTTCATTTTTTCCTCCTTTAAAACAGGTGGCAGCACGCTTAATTACTTTACCATATACCCGTCCGATTTTATCTTCTTCTCGGTTATTTCCATTAGTGCATGGGAGGGTCTAAATTCTAAATCGTCGATCTTTTTCAGAAGAGCGTTCGGAATGTGTGCGTGAGAAGTGCAGCTACTTTATTTACGTGAAGAAGTCCTCCCCGCTTTTTGCTTACAGACAATATAGCAGGCGAAATCGAATAATCAAGGAAAATCCGACACATAAAATGGGAATAGCGCTATTTGTTTAATAGCACTACCTGCAGTGGGGAGACAAAAACTGATTCTTGTTCCCATATTTATTGATGTAACATTTGTATTTTTTTAATGGTATAATATGAAATATGGTCAAACAGTAAATGTGATGTAGATTTTGTCCGCTTTTTATTCTGAATAATATGAAAGGACACAAAACGATTAAAAAGAGGGATTGAGTCATGATAAAATCATACTGCGAAGTAATTATTGAGGGGTCTCTGGATATTATCAAAGGTTTTGTACTTGGATATATCGAAGGGAGCGGGATTCAAGGAGAGGCAATATTCGGTGAAGAACATCATGTGGAAAATGAAAGCAAGTTTGGGCAGCTCATGCGCCTGCTTCATGTCACAGGAGAACAGGTTCATCTTATTGTTGGTTCGGGGATATATGATTTGCTGAAGAAAGCTATCGACAGGCATATCGACGAACTGGGGGTAAAAATTTTATCGGTAAGGGCAATTTCCGATGCCCATTTTGACTTTTCATACAAGGCATTTAATAGGGAGCTTGGAAAAGAGTTAAAGGAAAAGTTTGGGGATTTACCTGAGGGACTGAATATGGAAGCCGGCTATAATCCTGAAGAGCAAATTAATCCCGAGGCTAAGGGCGTAGAAGCTTACGCTCCACTCCATGAATACGAACTTAAGGCAGAGGGTAGAATCCATGGTCCAATAAAAGCGGTTATTGATTTTTATGGAGACGTCGAACACAATTCTATGGTCGAATTGGGTGATATAAAACTGGAATATAAATAGGGAAAAGGGGTCAATCAAATACTACGGTTTTTGAGCCGCAGACCAGTATTTTGTTTTCCAGATGAAGTCTTACCGCTTTGGCGAGGACGGTCCTTTCCAGGTCCTTCCCCTTGAGCATCATGTTATCTACCGAATCCCGGTGCGTTATTTCAATGACATCTTGGGCGATTATCGGCCCGTCGTCGAGTTTCTCCGTGACATAGTGGCTTGTCGCGCCGATGATTTTGACTCCTCTCTCATACGCCTGACTGTAAGGCTTGCCCCCGGCAAATGCGGGTAAAAAGGAGTGGTGTATGTTTATCATCCGGTTTTGATACTCATTGACAAACTCGCCGCTTAGTATCTGCATGTAACGCGCGAGAATAACCAGGTCGATGTTATTTTCTTTCAACTCTGCACGCTCTTTTGCTTCCTGGTCAGCTTTGCTTCCGGGGGTTATGGGATAGTGCCTGAAGTTCAAACCGAACTGTTCCGCTACCGGCTTCATGTCAAGGTGGTTACTGATAACAAGGGGTATTTCGGCTTTAAATTCACCCATCTGGTGCCTCAGTATCAGATCATAAAAGCAGTAAACATGTTTGGACACGAATATGGCTATCTTCGGAACGTAATCGGAGAAGTAAACTTTCCACTTCATCTTGAATTTTTCTGCCAGCGGTGTAAAAGCGGTCTCTATTTCCTTACGAGGAATCTCAAAACCATCAAGGTCCCATTCAATCCTCATGAACAGTATATTTTCCGGCTGCGCTGTGTACTGCCTAGCGTCCAGGATATTACCCTTGTGACCGAAGATAAAATTGGATATCGATGCAACAATTCCTTTTGCGTCAGGACAGGATAGCGCGATAACAGCAGTTATTTGTTCCATTGAAACAACTCCTTCGTTTTGAAATCTCTTATACAGGAATCGATCTTGAATTGTCAGTAATTAAGTAGATTTTTCCCGATAGTTCTTAAAATATTTTTCTACCCGGCTGAGCCCCTCCGCTATGTTTTCCATCGAATTTGCGTATGAGAAGCGAATGTATCCTTCACAGTTGTCGCCGAAATCGACTCCCGGAGTAACGCCGACATGGGCCTTTTCCAGGATATCGAATGCGGTTTTGTAAGAATCCATTGAGTATTTTTTTATATTCCCCAGGATGTAGAAAGCACCGGTTGGTTCCACGGTAATGCCGATGCCGATTTCATTCAGGCGCTCGATTATGAATTTTCTTCTTTCGTTGAAGATGTTCCTCATCCTGACCACATCATCGCCCGCTTCCTTCAATGCGGCAACACCTCCCCACTGGACAAACGAATTGGCACAGATAAAGAGGTTCTGCTGTATTTTCTGCATCGGCCGAATATATTCTTTCGGGGCGATCAGGTATCCCAACCGCCAGCCGGTCATTGCGTACACCTTCGAGAATCCGTTGAAGACGAAGGCATTGTCCGTAAACTCGAGGATGCTGTGCTCTTCCTCATCATAGACGAGGCCGTGGTAGATTTCATCGGAAATAACGGGGATGCCGAGTGAGACGATTTCTTTCATCCGCCCTGCTCCGAGGGTATTTCCCGTCGGGTTTGAAGGCGAATTGATCAGGATGCCCCTGGTCTTGCCGGTGATCTTTTCCCTGATTGCCTCCGTAGTATACTGAAACCCTTCTTTCTCATAGACATTGACGCTTACAGGAATTCCATCGAGGAACGAAATAAAATTGGGGTAGCAGGCATAATGGGGATTGGAGATAATAACTTCATCATCTTTTTCGAGGAGGGCGGATAAAAGGAGAAACATGGCGGGTGATGTGCCGGATGTAATAATGATCTGATCCGGTGAGATGGTGACACCGTATTTCGTAAAATAATGTTCACATATTGCTTCCCGCAATTCTATAAGCCCAAGGCTGTGAGTATAGTGCGTTTCCCCTTCCCTGATCGCCCTGAAGCATGCCTCGTTAATGCACTGCGGTGTGTCAAAATCGGGTTCGCCGACTTCCATATGGATGATATCTTTTCCCTCCCGTTCGAGTTCATGTGCCCGTTCCAGCACATCCATCACGATAAAAGGGGGGATTTCTGATGCTCTTCTGGTGACCATACTGTACTCCCGTCAAGGTTGACGAGTCGGGTATTTTTGAATAGTGTACACTATATGGATGAAAAAAACCTGTCAAGCTGCAAAAGGTGTCATCAAAAGAAGGGCCTATGAGATTTTTTCCGCCAGAAAAATAGCGGATGCCTTTGATTTTCCTGATTTTTCGGTGGATTTTACGGTTCTTGACTGATAAGGTATTAACTTCAAAAAATTATAAAATATGGAACTTACGTTTAATTGAGAGGTGACTTTGAAGAAAAGGCTGATTTTAGGACTTGTGCTTGGCGCTGTTTTTATATACCTCTCCCTCAGAGGTATAAATTTTAAGGAGGTAGCAGCAAGTTTCAGGGATGTTCACTACGTATATATCATCCCGGTTCTTATCATCCTGTTTTTAGTGCAATATCTGCGGTCATATAGATGGGGGGTGATCTTAAGCCCTATAGAAAAAATTGATCAGCTTTCCCTTTTCTCGGTAACATGTGTCGGATTTTTAGCGATAGTTACAATCCCGGCACGGATAGGTGAGCTGGCACGGCCTTACCTTATAACCCACAAGAGTAATATAACGATGACGTCTGCACTGGGTTCTGTTTTTCTGGAGCGTGCATTCGACGTTTTGACAATCCTCATCATGTTCTTCATAGTTGCTTTTTTGACCCCTATGCCCCCATGGCTGATGAATTCAAGCATAGTCTTTTTTGTAATAATTCTCGTTATGATCGCCCTCGTGGCACTTCTTCTAATCAACAAAGATGCTTTTCTTAAAATAATGAGGCCCGTTATCAGCAAACTGCCCGAAAAATATTTTCATAAGGTAGAAGATCTGATTGATCACTTTATCAGCGGGTTTAAGATAGTCGGCAGTCCGGGACTGATTCTGTATGTCGCTTTTCTGTCGCTTCTGATATGGGTTGGCATTGCGCTGGCTATCTATATTCTGTTCAGCGCCTTTGATTTTCAGCTTTCTCTGCTTGCCGCATTTGGTGTAATGGTTATTATTATAGTTGGTATTTCAATACCAACGGCGCCGGGCTTTGTCGGAAACTTACATTTTTTTTGTATTCTTGGACTCGGCCTTTTCGGAATTTCCAAGGCGGAGGCCGTTACCTACGCGGTTCTCTACCATTTTCTGGCGATCGGTCTGATCATTGGCCTGGGTCTGATCTTCCTGCCATTTAATACATTCTTCCTGTCGGACCTGAAAAAGATAAAAGAATCGGAAGCTGCCGAAGATTTATAAGAAAACAATGGATGGCTATTTTCAAATTTGCAAATGAGAAAAGGGGATAATTAGATGATTTTCCAGGGTATAGGCGGGTTGGTGATTTTTTCACTGATTGCCTGGGCTATTAGTGAAAACCGCAGGCAGGTTCGTCTGAAACCGGTCATAATCGGCATCGGAATCCAGGTGGCGTTGGGAGCGAT
>CAZYTP010000047.1:14991-19425 GCA_964650385.1 uncultured Syntrophales bacterium
TGGGAGCGATTCTTTTGAATCTCTCCATTTTCAGGACAGTTTTTCTCTTTTTAAATAATCTTGTTTTGTCTTTAGGAGAGGCCACAACAGCAGGAACTTCCTTCGTCTTCGGTTATTTGGGAGGGGGAAGACTCCCCTTTGTTGAAACGTATCCGGGATCAAGCTTTATCCTGGCCTTCAGAGGACTTCCCCTCGTCCTCGTGATAAGCGCCCTCTCTGCGCTTTTATTCTATTGGAAAATTCTGCCCGTTGTCGTAAAGGGCTTTTCATGGGTATTACAAAAAACGATGGGCATAGGGGGTGCGGAAGGGCTGGGGGTGTCGGCCAACGTTTTTGTGGGGATGGTGGAATCTCCTCTTTTAATTCGTCCCTACCTGAAAGATATGACCCGCAGCGAGCTATTCACCATCATGACCTGCGGCATGGCGACCATAGCAGGTACGGTCATGGTGCTTTATGCAACCATATTGAGTAAAATCATTCCCGATGTGATGGGCCATATCCTGACGGCTTCCATTATCAGTGTTCCGGCAGCGATTACCATTTCCAAGATTATGGTACCGGCAACAGGCACACCCACTCCAGGTAAATTAACTTCTCCGGAAGAAGCAATGAGCTCTATGGATGCAATCACCAGGGGGACGGTTCAGGGGGTGCAGTTGCTTATAAATATTGTAGCCATGCTGATAGTACTCGTGGCCCTTGTCTATCTTGTCAATCTTCTATTAGCCCTTCTGCCGAATATCGGGGGAGAACCGATAACCCTTCAAAAAACTTTGGGATATATCATGGCCCCTGTTGTCTGGCTGATGGGTATCCCGTGGAAGGAGACGCTGACAGCGGGATCGCTGATGGGAACCAAAACGATTCTCAACGAGCTGATAGCTTATATTGATATGAGCCATCTTCCGCAGGGCGCATTGAGTCCCAAGAGTTTGTTGATCATGACATACGCCATGTGCGGGTTTGCAAATCCCGGCAGCCTGGGGATCATGATAGGCGGCATGGGAACGATGGTTCCCGAAAGACGGGATGAAATAATTTCTCTGGGATTCCGGTCCATTGTGGCGGGCACACTTGCCACATGCATGACGGGTGCAGTAGTTGGAATCCTTTTATAAAGCTACTATACTTCTTCCCGGTTTTTCTTACTTCGCAGTCTTTTGTAATTTACCCCTCTTCGGCTCCCCCGTTCAAGGGTGAGGAATGTGAGGGGAGCCCCTTAAATTGAGGAGAAAAACTCCTGAAGGTTTTAAAATGAACAGAGATTCAAACTCAGCTATGATTAAGGCCTTAGAAAAAAAGATTACAGGTCAAGTCTATTCCGACAATGTTTCCCGGGAAAAATATTCATACGATGCAAGTATTTACCGGGTAAGTCCTACAGTAATTGTCTGTCCCCGGGATGCCGAAGATGTAATTGCCGTCGTGAAAATAGCCCATGAGTATAAAATTCCTATAACCGCGCGGACTGCGGGAACGAATCTGGTGGGATCCTGTCTGGGTGAGGGGATCATCCTCGATTTTTCCCGAAATATGAACCGGATAATAGGGCTGGAAGAGAAGGAGGGAAGATTTTTCGTAGACGTGGAGCCGGGGGTTATTTATGACCATTTGAACCTTTATCTAAAGGGGAAGGGTCTTTTTCTGCCTCCGGAGCCTTCCAGCAGGGAGATCTGTATGATCGGGGGGAATATTGCCCACAAGGCCAGCGGTGCCCGGTCGGTAAAGTATGGCTTCATGGATGACTATCTTGAAACGATGGAGTTTGTAACCGCCGACGGGGTACTGGTAGACACTTCCCACCCGGTGACCATTCCCGAAGAGATAAGGGCAAAGATCACCGATTTAGGAAACAGGATAAGGAGAGATCAGGAAGTAAAAGAAATATTTGAGGCGAAAAAAGGGATCAAGACGGCAAGCGGTTATAATCTAAACGCATTTTTTAAGTACCATGAGCCCGGTAAAATCATTTCTCATCTTCTGGTAGGGAGTGAAGGGACATTAGGGGTTTTTACCCGGCTGAAGTTGGAAGTGAAAAAGATTGTTCAGGGAAAAGCAACCAGTCTTATCTACTTTAAAAAACTCCAGGAAGCAGGAGATGCTGTTTCCCATATCAAGGAGATAGGGGCGTCCGCAATTGAGTTGATGAATATCACTTCCCTGGGGTTGGTGAAGGAGCGATATCCCGGCCTTGGAATACCCGGAGAGGAAGCGCATATGCTTCTGGTCGAATTTGAGGGAGAAGAGAGATTTAAGAAGACAGATGAGCTGAAAAAGATGATTGAAAAGAAGGGCTATCACCTCAGCCGGGAAATACGTTCGGAGACGGAAGACGAAGAGAAACAGGCCCAATTGTGGGAAGCGAGAAAATCGCTGGTTCCTATTTTGTCAACTTACAGCAAAGAGCTAAAACCTGTAGCTTTTGTGGAGGATATAGGGGTTGAAGCTTCTAATCTGTCGGATGTTATTGGTGATCTTGAAAAAATTTTTCGAAAGTATGGCCTGGTTGCCGGAATATACGGACATGCCGGCGACGGTAATCTCCATCTGAGACCCCTGATTAATCTCGATGATAACGAATCGAAAAAGCTGCTTATCAAATTGATGGATGAGGTCTACGAAACGGTATTCAAATATCAGGGTACTATAACTGCGGAACACGGGATAGGACGAGTTCGCACCAATTATCTGAAAAAAGAGTGGGGGGAAAAGGTTTTCGGATATATGCGGGACGTTAAGGAGATATTTGATTCCCGGGGCATCTTAAATCCGGGGGTAATCTTTGGTGAACGAAGGGTAACTGACGATTTGAAGTATCCCTTAAATTATGTCAGCGAGGAGGATCATTCCTGTGTCGATTGTGGTTACTGTAAAGAGGTATGCCCCGTTTTTCGTATCGAAGGAGGGGAAGAAGGCGGCAGGTCTCTATTACAGTTGATTAGATTCAAACACCTCCCGGATACTGTTCAGGAAGATAGAAAAAAAATTAATGAACTGATTTCTCTCTGCCTGGGTTGTAAAAAGTGTACTGTCAGGTGTCCCAGCGGAGTAGATGTTTGTCTTCTTCTTGAACAGGAAAAAGCTAAGAACCCCGGTGCTTTTTCCAATACTCGATTTCTTGTCCGGCTTATGACCTATAACTTTGAGAAATTCAAAAAAGTTGCCAGAATTATGGCAAAAACAAAACCGCTTTATGATAATTCCTTTGTGCGGTCTTTGATAGGATATATCCCTTTCATCTATAATGATTCCGTGAAGTGGTCACGTTGGGATAAAAACAGGTACCTTCCTGACCTGAGAAGAGACGACCTGGTGGAAAGAGCTAAAAAATTGATAGAGCCGGTGAAAAATCCGAAGATGAAAGTCGCCCTGTTCATCGGATGCGGAAGCATGATAGTTGATGATGGTGTAATGGAAGCCACTATCCGGGTACTTCAGAAAAATCGTTTTCAGGTATTTATTCCCGGTCAGGGATGTTGCGGCCTTCCGATGAGTTATTACGGTTACGAAAAAGAGGCCCTCGATAATGGACGCAGGATTGTGGATAGTTTTGAGAGCCGGGAGTTTGACGCGATCGTATCCACCTGTGGTTCATGTACCGAAAGGCTGAAGGACTACGCCCGTATTTTTGAAAATGACGGGGAATACCGCAAAAGGGCAGCGTTTATCTCCGGTATCTCTTATGATATCAGTGAGTTTTTGATGAAATATTCGGAGGAACTTGAACTTGGGCTGCAGGATAAGCTTAATTTAAAAGTGGCCTATCATGATTCATGCCACCTGGTTGCGGCCGGAGTTACCAGACAGCCGAGGGAGATTTTAAGGAAAATCGTAAAAGAAGTGGTAGAAATGGAGGAAGGGTGCTGCGGCGGGGCAGGCGGATATACTTTTTTGCATACGGAACAATCGAGAAAAATTTTTGATCTCAAGGTACAATCGATACGAGATTTAGAGCCGGATTGTATCGCTTCCATCTGTCCGGGATGTGTAATACAGTTCAAGGAAGGATTAGAACGGCATAGAATATCTGCTCAATCGTTAAATCTTGTCCAGTTGCTTGACAGATATTACGAAAAAGAGCGGTCAAATCTTTCCTCTTGACAAAGGGTTCAACTACCGAGATTATAAGCGGGATTAAAATCCTCTTCTATCGATGGGAAGCGGTACTGAGCGACTAATCGAACATTCCCATATAATACTGACGGTTCGGAACATCATGTCGATTATGAAGTTTTTAAAAAAGTAGACTCATCTTAATCGAGGTAATGTACCATGCCCCCATTTGATAATATCCTCGTTTTAGCTATTACCGTAGTTGCCGCAATTCTTTTCGTAACGGAAAAGCTGCGCGTTGACCTTACCGCCATGTGCGTCCTTGTTCAAGTAAGCCGCTGACGCGGCAGAATTGACGGTTTCAACTCCATCTTTTTT
>CAZYTP010000048.1:0-19407 GCA_964650385.1 uncultured Syntrophales bacterium
CCCTCGTGGATATTCATTCGTCGGCTTAACCCCGGACGGAGAGAACGGAAAGAAGTGGAAAGCGAAATATGGCGTTGTCGGGCTCGAATTGCTTGGAAAAGATTATCTGTCTGATGGTATGAACGAAGAAGGTTTGGCAGCAGGTTTGTTTTATCATCAAGGATTTGCCAGTTATCCAAGCTACGAAAAGGAGAAGGCAGCGAATACCATCACCGCAATTGATGTTGCAAATTTTATCCTTTCCCAATTTTCCACTTTAGATGAAGTTCGTCAGGGTATGAGTAAAGTCAGGGTTGTTCCGGTAGTTGAAGAGGCATTAGGGATTCCAATTTATGCTCACTGGATGGTGACGAGTCCGGAGGGAGAATCCATTGTAATCGAGTTTGTAAATGGTGAAATGAAGATTTTCGACTGTCCGTTAGGGGTAATTACGAATGCACCTACATACGATTGGCATATGACCAATTTGCGGAATTATTTGAATCTTTCGGCGGTTGCCCCTCCTGACAAAAAAATAAAAGATCTGGATTTCAAACCTTTGGGTGGTGGCAGCGGAATGATTGGATTGCCAGGTGACTTTACGCCGCCTTCACGTTTTGTGCGCGCGGTTGCATGGACCCTGACTGCACGCCCTACCCAAACGTCTTCTGAAACTGTTTATGAAGTATTCAGAATTCTTGACAATTTCAACGTGCCTCTTGGCGCGGCAGAAGGCTCTGATAGTCCCGGTAAAACGGGAACTATGCGTAGTGCTACGCAATGGACTACAGCATGGAATCTTTCCGAGCAGGTGTTCTATTATCACACTCAGCATAACCGGCGTGTTCGAACTATGGATGTGAAAGCACTCGATTTTTCAAAGCTCGGAAACGACATTCTTTATTTGCCTCTTGATAAAAATAAAAGGCAGGATCTCGAAGATATTACGCCTAAAAAGTAGGGATTCTCTAATAGTCATTATTGCTAACAAGGCGCTCCAAAGCGGCAGAGAAACTGAGTTGTTTGACGGATGGCTTATGGCAGAAAAAATCAGTCATCAACGTTTGTTATGTTTGATCGTATTCTGTGCGTTTATTGCAGCATTAACAATCGGCTGTATGTCGCGAGGCGAAAAGAGCATGAATGAAGAAAAAGCATCTGTAGAAAAGATCTTAACCGAACCTGATTATGATTACGAAGGTTTTGTCGACTACATCTATGACGGTCATACCTACAAATTATGGTACGGCAGAATTGGGTCCGGCAGTGCACCACCCGCGTTGGTTCTGCACGGCGGTCCGGGAGGCAATCATCATAATCTCGTAGCGTTTCAGGCATTGGCTGATGAACGCCCTGTGATCTTCTATGACCAACTGGGGTGTGGAAAATCAGACCGCCCGGATAATCCGTCCTTGTGGACTGCTGAACGATATTTTGATGAGGTGCGAGCGGTACGGGATGGTTTGGGCTTGAAGAAGTACCATTTGATTGGTCATTCATGGGGAACTACCCTGGCTGTTGGATTTACCGCCAAACACCCAGACGGGATATTGTCCGTTTCTCTCCATAGCCCGGTGCTGAGTTTTCCCTATTACATCGATCATGTTGCCCCAACACTTAAGCAGGGCCTGAGCTGCTTGAATGGAAAAGCCGGGCAGGTCATTGATGATTATGAATTGAGGGGGGTGGGGACAAAGAACGACTACGACGAAGCTTGCATGGAGTTCATCAAGCGGCATGTGACATGCACTTGGCCATTACCTGAGGCGATGAAAAAATTGATTGCCGCACGAAATGCCGCAATCCACGACATTATGGTTGCAAGCGGTTCGGAGTTGAATGTGCCGGGAAATCTAAAGACGGTAAACGTAACCTCGCAACTGTCCAGGTTGAATGTCCCTGTTCTTATAACCTGCGGAAACGACGATCTGTGTACGCCTGCCTATACTAAATGGCAGGCTGGGTTTGCCAATGATCCCCAGTGTCATATCATACAGGGAAGCGGCCACATGACCCCCGTGGACAGGCCACTGGAACTCCTCAGGCTGCAAAGGGCTTTTCTAAGGGAAGTGGAAAACCCATAGAACAACCGTGTGCACCGAACGCGGTAACCCGACGGATCAAGATAGAAAAGGTGCTCTATCATCAGCCAGAAGCTGTGGGAGATTATCAGCTTTAGCGTTTTAACGAGGCCACGAAGGATGCAATCAAAGGAACAAGGGATTAGCGAGATGACCCATGGTGAACTGGCTGATGCTCTGCGCGAGGCACATCAAGAAATCCTTGAGCTCCAGCTTAAATTAGCAGAATACGAGTGGGTTGAATCAGCTCTCAGGAAGCGCACGCGCGAACTCAGCGAGAGAGTCAAGGAATTGGAATGCTTGCATTCCATATCACAATGCCTTTGTCGACGCAGTACCAGTCGTTCCGAAATGCTGCAAGACATTGTCAATATGCTACCGAAGGGTTACCAGAACCCGGAACGAACATGGGCCTACCTGGAGGTATCCGGGGAATCATTCTGTTCGAACCAATTCCAGACTACGCCTGATTTTCATTCCGCAGACATCCTCATTCACGGCAGGCCAGTTGGCACTTTACGTGTCTGTGTTCTACCGAAGCCCGGTACAGGTGACGAGCCACTTATTCTTCCTATGGAAAGAGCATTGCTTCAAAGCGTCGCTCTATGGATAGGAAAAACAATGGAACATTGGAATGAGACAAAACAAATGGAAGGCTCAAGTTGGTGGACACGGACAGTGAAAACTGCCGCCGCTCTGCTCCGGAAGTTTCACGGCTAGCCACCATCACGTTAGCCAGGAACATTCCGAATTCCCAGATTATATTTCACTAAGAAATGTAGACTCAACTAAATAATATATGTTAGAGGGATTCTATGAATCAAGCACTCTTACTCGTTGACATTCAGAACGATTATTTCCCCGACGGGTCGATGGAGCTTTCAGGAAGCGTGGAGGCGGGGGTGCAAGCCGGAGAACTGTTGCGCGTTTTCCGGCAGAAATCCCTGCCAGTCATCCACATTCAGCATATTTCCACGCGGCAAGGAGCTGCCTTCTTCTTGCCGAACATGAAGGGCGTCCAAATCCATGAAAGCGTTGCGCCCATCGAAGGTGAGACGGTGTTCCAGAAAAACTATCCGAACAGTTTTCGCGAAACGCCGCTTCTTGAGTACTTGCACCAACAGCAAATTTCGCAGCTTGTTATCGTGGGTACGATGACTCATGTGTGCATTGATACAACCACACGTGCCGCTGTGGACCTGGGCTTCCAATGCCTCCTGGCTTATGACGCATGCGCCACCAAGTCATTGTCTTTCGGTGGCGAGACTGTTTCAGCTGAGCATGTTCAAACGTCGTTTCTCGCTGCAATCAATGGGTTGTTTGCCAAGGTGCTATCTGTGGAAGAGGTGTGCTCAACCCTCTAATATTTAAGTTTAACCGCTTAGCAGATAGACAGATCGAAAGGGAATTATGCAGAAGAGTAACTACACAATCAGAACGATGACTCGGCAAGAAATAGATATTGCCATCGACTGGGCTGCGGCAGAGGGATGGAACCCGGGGTTGTACGATGCGGATTGCTTCTATGCCGCTGATCCAAACGGTTTCCTTATCGGATTGCTTGGGGATGAGCCTATTGCAACGGTTTCAGTCGTGAAATATGGCGATTCCTTTGGTTTCCTTGGGTTTTACATTGTCAAGCCGGAGTATCGTGGCAAGGGCTACGGCATTCAGATATGGAATGCCGGTCTGGCGCTCCTTAGAGGTTGTACTATCGGCCTTGATGGCGTAGTCGCTCAACAGGACAACTACAAGAAGTTAGGGTTTACATTGGCCTATAAAAATATCCGATATCAGGGGGGAACCGGCGGCGGGCATTATCAAGGTAATTCAGGGATCGTACCGTTGTCCACGCTACCTTTTGATGATATCTGCGCATACGACAAACCTTTTTTCCCCGACAATCGCATGCAATTCCTGAGGTGCTGGATAGATCAACCACAAAGTACAGCGCTGGGCATCCTGCGAAACCGCAAGCTGGCAGGTTACGGGGTCCTGCGCACTTGTCGCTCCGGATACAAGGTGGGGCCGTTGTTTGCGGACAGCCCGGAGTTTGCAGAACATCTATTCCTGGCTTTAAAGTCACATGCCCCGGAAGATGCCCCGATTTTCCTGGACACGCCGGCAGTGAATTCAGCGGCAGTCGATTTGGTGAAGCGGCACAATATGATTGTCGTGTTTGAGACGGCCCGCATGTACACAGGAAAAAGCCCTGATTTGCCCATAAACCGACTGTTCGGTGTGACGACTTTTGAACTTGGGTGATCATACCAAATGATATTTGGTGTCATATGCCGCATGAACGGTTCGTCCTCAGTTCCATGCCGTATATATAGCATATTCGCCTCTGCCTCCGGCAGTAAAACTTTTCATAAAACTAAAGCATTTTTGTTTTTGTGCCGATTCTATTAGAAGTATAGTTGCGAGAAAGGAAAACCTTTCGAAAGAGTGGGCCGCAATGTCGGCACAGCCATTATTGCTGAATTCAAGATTATTGATGTCGAGGAGTAGGTCCAACATGCCTAAAATATTGATAGTAGATGACGAGGTTTTAATAGCTACACAGCTAAAAGAACGGCTTATATTCATGGGATATACCGTCGTAGGTATAGCATCTTCTGGAGAAGCCGCCATAGATATGGCAAGAAGTCTTGCCCCCGATTTAGTCCTGATGGACATTGTCATGCCGGGTAATATGGATGGTATTGAAGCCGCAAAAAAAATAAGAGGTGAGTTGAATATCCCGGTTACATTTCTAAGCGCGCATATTGATAACAAGCTCATCAAAAAGGCAAAATTGGCGGAACCTTTCGGATATCTCTTAAAGCCCTTCAATGAAAGCGAAATAAAAGCGGCCATCGAAGTTGCTCTTTACAAAAAAGATATGGAGAAAAGACTGCAGGAATCGGAAGCAAGATACCGCAGCGTCTTTGAGAATACAGGTGCAGCCACCATAATTGTTGAAGAGGATGGGACTCTTTCTATGGTAAACAAAGAAACTGAGAAGCTCAGTGGGTATTCTAAAGAAGAACTAGAAGGCAAGATGTGTTGGACGAACTTTATACCTCAGGAAGATCCTGAACGGTTAAAGGGCTGTCACGTTAAAAGAAGAGAAGATGAAGGGGCTGCGCCGACAGAATGTGAGCTTTGCATGGTTGACAGGCACGGAAAGATAAAAGACATATCAGCGAAGATAACAATAATTCCCGGGACAAAAAAGAGCGTTGCTTCATTGAGGGACATTACCGAGCGAAAGCTTCTCGAATCCCAACTCCAGCATGCCCAGAAGATGGAAGCCATAGGCACATTAGCAGGCGGGATTGCCCACGACTTCAACAACCTTCTTATGGGTATCCAGGGGAATGTCTCCCTCGCCCTTTTAAATATGGAGCCCGATCACCCCCATTATGTAAGGCTTAATAACGTCGAACAGTATGTCAGGAGCGGGGCGGAACTTACCAGTCAATTACTTGGTTTTGCCAGGGGAGGGAAATACGAAGGCACACCAACCAATCTGAATGAACTCATCAAGAAGAGTTCCAGTATGTTTGGCCGTACCAGAAAAGAGATAGAAATTCACAGGACATACCAGGAAGACATCTGGACGGTGGAAGTGGATCAGGGTCAGATAGAACAAACACTTTTAAATCTCTATGTCAATGCATGGCAGGCCATGCCCGGAGGCGGCAAGCTCTATCTTCAGACGGAGAATGTCACCCTTGATGAAAACTATGTAAAACCTTATCACTTTGAACTCGGCAGATACGTGAAGATATCAGTTACGGACACAGGCGTTGGGATGGATAAGGCAACAAAAGATAAGATCTTTGATCCGTTCTTTACGACAAAGGAAAGGGGCAGTGATAAGGGTACAGGATTAGGCTTGGCCTCTGCCTATGGCATCATAAAGAATCACCATGGCTTTATCAACATTTACAGTGAAGAGGGTGTGGGAACCACCTTCAATATATGCCTGCCCGTATCGGAAGCAGTGGTCAGGGATCAGAGGGAAGTGGTTAGACAGGAACAGTTTCTGACGGGACATGAGACGATTCTTCTCGTAGATGATGAGGAGATGATCATCAATGTTAGTAAGGAGATACTGAAGACTTTAGGCTACACAGTATTAACAGCAGGAAGCGGGGAAGAAGCAACAGCGGTATATAAGGTAAATAGAGACAAGATCGGCATGGTAATTCTGGATATGATCATGCCTGACATGAATGGTGGAAAGACTTATGATGTTTTGAAAGAGATCAATCCTGATATAAAGGTTCTCCTGTCAAGCGGATACAGTATCAGTGGTCAGGCAACGGAAATACTGGAACGTGGTTGTGATGGTTTTATACAGAAGCCGTTCAATATAGAACAACTTTCTCAAAAAATAAGGGAAATTCTGGATAAATAGGAGTTACTTTACTTCCAAATTATGAAAGCACCATCCAATAGAACTCTTACATTGAAGGCATTCTTGTTTTTTGAATTCTATGGTCTGGACGTTACGAATAGCTCGATCATATCGTGATCAAAAATGCTTTTGTATTATTTTCCCCAGAGGGAGGCGAAGCGTCGTGCGATTTCGCAGTGCATCTCTATTCCGATAGTGACCGCATCATCGTTAAAATCAAACTTTGCATGATGATTGTGCGGATAGTCTTTAGCTTCCGGAGGCCTGATACCGAGAAACCAGAACATTCCGGGAATCTGCTCGGCATAATAGGCAAAATCTTCACAGCCCATCAGCGGGGGATGGTTCGCCTTCACCTGTTTCCCCCCTATAATATCCTGTGAAATTTTCTCGAAAATAGCTGTACTTTCCTTATGGTTTACAAGGACAGGATACCCTTCTTCGATTGTGACGGCGGCATCTGCTCCGAATACTTTGGCAGTCTGCTTCGATAACTCTTTGATCCGTTCAGCGATTTTTTAAGCAACCTGGGTGAAAGGGCGCGAAATGTCCCTTCCATGACAGCTTGATTGGGACTAATGTTTGTCGCTGTGCCGGCATAAAACTTTGCCACGGCACTTACTGCCTGATCCAATTGTTTCAGCTAATTATGCTGTTATGTTAAATCCTTATCTTTATTAAAAATCATTAAAATCACTCTCATCCATGGGAATGACCTCATGGGGTTCGCTTTTCTCTCTTGTAGCCTTTTTTGCTGGAATTGCAAGAAGATTTTGGATGTTGGCTCCAACTTTTGTGTACCGGTTCATCTCTTTTCTGTTTACTTCGGTGTCCTTACTGTCTGCATTATTTCCGCTTCCGCTAACTAAAGCTATCAGCTCACCGACAACTCCCTTCATATGTTCTGCCTGGGTGTTCATCTCTTCAGAAGCTGAGGCAGACTCCTCAGCACTGGCTGCATTGCTCTGGGTTACCTTGTCCATCTCGGTAACGGCCTTGTTCACCTGCTCAATGCCTGCGGCCTGCTCATTGGATCCACTGGCAATCTCACCGACCAACTCACTCACTTTACCCGAGCTTGTGGCCACTTCTCCAAAGGCCTCATTGGTTCGGCTAACAAGCGCTGCTCCTTCCCCTACCTTCTTGACTGTGCCTTCAATAAGGTCGGCGGTATTCTTTGCCGCATCAGCCGCCCTCATGGCGAGGTTTCTCACCTCATCGGCCACCACGGCGAACCCCGCTCCCGCCTCACCTGCCCTGGCAGCCTCAACTGCTGCATTAAGGGCAAGTAGATTTGTCTGAAAGGCGATCTCGTCAATGGTCTTGACGATCTTTGAGGTCTCCTCGCTTGCTTTAGTTATATCCTCCATAGAGGTAGTAAGTTCTCCCATGGAGGTATTTGCGTTACCGATGACCTGGTTTGCCTCCTTCATGAGGGTATCAGCCTGGGCGGCATTATCGGCATTTTGCCTGGTCATGGAGGACATCTCTTCCATGGAGGAGGATGTCTCCTCAAGGGATGATGCCTGCTCGGAGGCACCTTCTGCCAGTAAGTGGCTTGCAGATGAGACTTGACCGGATGCTGAGGCCACCTGGTCAGCT
The DNA here is from genome assembly GCA_964650385.1 of uncultured Syntrophales bacterium. GTDB lineage: Bacteria > Desulfobacterota > Syntrophia > Syntrophales > JADFWA01 > JAUSPI01. The sequence goes on from CAZYTP010000048.1 coordinate 8,071, forward strand.
ACATCATCCAAACTACTTGCAATTCGTTTAACGGGCTGGATAACCAATCTCGAAATCAATAAGAAAAGCGTCAAGATTGTGATGAGGCCTCCGAAAAAGCCTATAATTATATTTTTATTACGAAGCTTTCCCAGGCCACCATACATCTCCTCGATACTCTTCCTTACCATCAATCCCCCAAGGACGGAACGGCTTGAGCCATGGCAGTGAAAACAGCGATTTTCGTTCGAAATGGGGCGCAACATGGTTAAAAAAGGTTTCCCTCCTATGGCCTCTTCAACCTCGATTTTCTTAACTTTGCCCTTTTGCAGCATTTGGTCAATGCTAGCTTCTAATTCAGCCGAGTTAATGAGTTTATTTAATTTATGCCCAATGTCATGTTCTTTAGAGGCATAGGTTACATGCTTATCGAATCCAAAGATTAAGACTTCCACCCCTTCCATACGAGACCCAAAGTCCACCATCTGTTGCGTGATGGTACTTGTATCACCTACAGACATGGGATGAAGCATACCATTATAGACTGCATCAGCAAGCATGTTTGCCGAATCGCTAAACTCTCCCTTGAATTGCTTGCGTTGACTTGAGATGTTTATATAGATAATACAAGAGAAAACTAGGAAAATGACAATAGCAAGGCCAGTGATTACTTTAAATTGTACACCTTTGGTTAAAGCTTTCATCAGTGGGCACCTCCATAGATTAACGGTTTGTAATTAAAGGCGTCTACCCTTTCAGAGCTATGGCATCTTTCGCAATCATTCGCAGTCAATTGTCCTTTGATATCCTCCGGGTCTTCTGTTTCTGCATGGATGCTGCCTGGACCATGACAAACTTCACAGCCGGCGTTTTTAAGATGTGGAGTTTCAGCTTCGGATTTAAAACCGCTGGGTTCACCGTACCCCGTAGTATGGCATTTAAAGCACTCTATTAGCTCAACAGCAGTTAATCCTTTTTTCATGCACGTGATAGACTTGAAAGAATGGCTTTTTTTGGTGAATTTCTCATAGTTCGCGTACTCTGTTTCGTGACACTCCTTACAGCCTTCGGAACCGACAAAGGTTCTTACAGGGTCTCCACACCAAGCCGTATAGGGTGACACATTCCAGAGAAGGCATACTAAACCCAATAGGACATAAATAGTACTCATAGACATTTGTCTTATCGCCATAATTACCCCTCCTTTCAGGAGCTGTAGAAAGATATTACTCAATCTATTAGTGATTTGTTGGCAAGGTAGATACCCGAAAACAAAATCCGCCATGGGAATAACCTTGTTCGGGTTCACTTCGTTTGGATCAGCTAATTCAGGAATACCTTTATAGGCTCGATTCTCTTAAATTTTCCCTTCATGCTGAACGTAAAATCCTTGCCAAATTATCTATTTTATTATATTTTTAACACCTCATCCGCTTGCGGTGGGGTTTCCGATAGTTCCCTCTTCTCAAAGACGGCAATATCTTCCCCGGTCAGCACCCGATCGATATCTATGAGGATCTTAACTCCCCCTCCATCTTGGCTATGCCCAGGATATAGTCGGAGTTGAGCCTGGTGCCGAAGATGTGGGTATCCTCGATATCATCATCCTTGATGTTCAGTACCTCCGAGACGAAATCCACTGCAGTGCCGATAATAACTGTGCTGGATGTTGTCGGTCGATTAAAGGCGATGATCGGTTTCCAGTCGGCACAACTTTTCATTTCATCGGGGTAGAAGTCAGATCGTTAGCGAGGCCTGTTTGTGGAGAGCAATTAAGAGCTTGAGATAGTAGATTCGCAGAAGTGCTGTATACTGACAGTGCCGTTAAAAGCAAAAAAAGTGCCAAAGTAGTTGAAGCTATTATTTTTGCTATAATTAAAATAGGTTATCAGTTTTTGAGCGAGGAAACATTTGGTCTTGAAAGTCGATGTGAAGGAATTTTTGACGGTTTTCAAAGGAGAAAATGACCTGACCATGACAGTATTGTTGCCATATTCTTGAGAATTTTTAACTGATGAAAGATAAGTATCTAAACACTATTTTACCACTGAACGAAATAGGTTAAGATTTTTCAAGAAGATTAAAGGACTCCGATCTATTTTGTATTCCATAGAGGCCAAGTGGCCTAAAATCGAAAAATGGAAAGATAATTTTTAGAAGCTGCTTTTTTTATGAGGTTAAGGGGGTCAAAAACTCTGCCAGAGGGAGGCGAAACGACGCGCTATCTCACAGTGCATCTCTATACCGATAGTGAGCGCATCATCGTTAAAATCGAACTTCGCATGATGATTACGCGGGTAATCTATAGCTTCCGGAGGCCTGATACCGAGAAACCAGAACATTCCGGGAATCTGCTCGGCATAATAGGCAAAATCTTCACAGCCCATCAGCGGGGGATGGTTCGCCTTGACCAATTCCTCCTCTATGACACTTCGCGAAATTTTCTCAAAAATAGCCGTACTCTCCTCATGGTTTACGAGGACAGGATACCCTCCTTCGATTGTGACGGCGGCATCTGCTCCGAATACTTTGAGGGTATCAAAATCATATCCGACGATTAAACCAGCGGCAGTGTGCGTCATCAATGCTGCAATAGATTTCCTCTTTTTTAAAAGCTCCTTAGGCAGCAATTGCTCTTCCTGTCCCTGCTAAGTCTTCAAAAGATCTGTGAAGGTATTGGCTTGTCGTGACTGGGACCTATTGGCTGTTGAGATAATCACCAGCGCCATGGTAGCAAGCAAGGCAACGGTTACAAGGGAGGTAATTAATATGAATTTATCTCTGATCCCTATTTTCTTTAGCATGACTACTCACCCCCCAAAGACCCCATACTTAATGGTTTTAAGGCACTCTCTCACACTCTCATAATCCAAGGGTTTGGTCCAGCCTACTATCTTGGCGGATTTTGCCGCCTGAGCATCCGAAGGCATGGCGATCAATGCATCTGTCACTTTTTGCGCCAATCCCTTATCCGTTTTAGCACAGGCAGCCATTGGCCACTCGGGATATAAGCGGGTGCTGTGTACAAAAGGAAAGTCATCCCTGATCTGATGAATAATCCTGAAATCCCTCATCTTAATCTTACCTTCGCCCTGCATCCTTTCAAGTGTGTCGCTTCTCACTGTTCCCACATCAACCGTCCCATTTTTCACCGCAAGTACCACGTTGTCTTGTGTTTCTCCCTCTATGAAAGCAGCGCAGTCCTTTCGGGGATCGATCCCGTTCTCAAGGAGAAGACGCTGGGCCATATGACATCCTCCGAAGGATGAATATTTGACACACATGAATTTCTTGCCTTTAATGTCATCAAGATCTTGAATCGTACTATCCTTTTGCACAAGAATAACGCCACTAAACTCTCTCAGGGCCTTGCCTTTCATGGAATTGATGAGCGTTGAAACTGCATACACATTATGCTTTTTCTCCATTTCTACGTAAAAGGCAGAATTTGCGAGAAGGAAATCTATCTTCCCATCTTTCACCGCTGGCTTGATCGCGGTAAATTTAAGGGGCAGAATGGTAACCTTGGTCCCCAGCTTCTCGCTCAAATATGCACCGGTAGCACCCCATTTCTTCATACACTCAGGAGCGCCACGTTTTGCCAAAACCCCGATCTTAATGTCCGCTTTTGCAGAGAAGGAAAACGAAAGACAAAAGAAAGCTGCCAGACAAAAGATACTTATTACCTTTCCTAATGTTTTCATTGCATTAACCTCCTTATCTTGTTTTAAATGTTATTTTAGAGAAAAAGATTCCTGGCAACGATCCCTATCATTGCCTTTTTCATGATTCATTCCTCCTTCTAACACGTTGCTTTTTGGTTTTATTCACGGCGCTTCTTTCAGAAGCGCTAACTCATCACCGCTTAACACCTTTTATGAAATATTAATAAGAAGAGAGGGATCAAGGCTGCCAGAGGGAGGCGAAGCGTCGCGCTATTTCACAGTGCATCTCTATACCGATAGTGAGCGCATCATCGTTAAAATCGAACTTCGCATGATGATTACGCGGGTAATCTATAGCTTCCGGAGGCCTGATACCGAGAAACCAGAACATTCCGGGAATCTGCTCGGCATAATAGGCAAAATCTTCACAGCCCATCAGCGGGGGATGGTTCGCCTTCACCTGTTTCCCCCCTATAATATCCTGTGAAATTTTCTCGAAAATAGCTGTACTTTCCTTATGGTTTACAAGGACAGGATACCCTTCTTCGATTGTGACGGCGGCATCTGCTCCGAATACTTTGGCAGTCTGCTTCGATAACTCTTTGATCCGTTCAGCGATTTTTTAAGCAACCTGGGTGAAAGGGCGCGAAATGTCCCTTCCATGACAGCTTGATTGGGAATAATGTTTGTCGCTGTGCCGGCATTAAATTTTGCCACAGTTACGACTGCGCTCTTGAGCGAATTTGTTGATCGGGACACAATAGATTGGAGGGCATTGCCTATTTGCATGCCGACATAGATAGGATCAATACAAATGTGAGGATATGCCGCATGTCCTCCTTTCCCATGAACGGTAATTTTAAAATTTCCGCTTCCCGCCATTGCCGACCCTTTACAAACGGCAACTTCTCCAAGCTGAAGCCCGCTTCCCGAGTAACAGTGGAGGCCGAATATCGCATCCACCTTCGGATCTTCCAGTGCTCCTTCCCGGCACATTCGCTGTGCTCCGGCATCGAATTCCTCGGAGGGTTGAAAGATGAAATTTACCGGTCCTTCTAATTCATCCTGATTTTTTGCCAGGACAATCGCGGCACCGACCAGGCAGGTAGTGTGGCCATCGTGTCCGCACGCATGCATGTATCCGGGTCGCTTGGAGGCGTATGGTTTTCCCGTCTCTTCCTGTATTGGAAGGCAGTCCATATCGGCGCGAAGAGCAACACAGGGTCCGGATTTATGCCTTCCCAGGGTGGCGACTATTCCTGTCCCGGCTATATTTTTTCTTATATGTATATCCGGAATCTCCTCCAGTTTTTGCAGGACTTTCCCGGCTGTTTCAAATTCTTTGAATCCTGGTTCAGGGTTGGAGTGAATATCTTGTCGAAGTTCTATCATTGAAGGAATAATCTGTTCAATGAGCTGTTTTACCTTTTTCTTTTCCATAATCGCTCTACCTCATCGTCCGGCTGGCATTTGTTCTTATTGATTGACAGTTATTCTTTCAAACTCTCGCTGTACTCGGCGATATTTTCACAGTGATCCGATATCCTTTCGAGATTTAATAGTATTTCGAGAAAGATAGGACCGACTGCAGCCTGGCAGATTCCTATGTGAAATCTCTCCAGGTGTCTTTCAGTGGCTTCTTTCACTTTAATATCAATTTCTTCCTCTCGGTCTAAAATTGATCGTATCTTTTCTTCGTCCCTTCTCTCAATAAGCGAGACGGCTTCTTCGAGATTTTTGAACGTTAACTCTTGAATTTCTTGAAGCTCGTTTTCTGCCGGTCGAGAAAACGGTATTTTTGTTTTATGTTTATTTTCAGACAGTTCAACCAGGTTTACACAGTGATCGCCGATTCTTTCAATATCGCCAATCATTCCTGCAAAAGAAAAAAATCTGTTTGACTGCTCCTCCGAAAAATGACCGCTGGGGATTTTGCACAGATATCCGGATATTTCGTTGTATAGATTATCAACGATCAATTCGACATAAAGGATATTTCTTTTTTCCCCGGGACTGAAGTTCGATATCAGAAGTAAACTTTCGGAAAACATTTTTTGAGCAAGAAAAATCTGTCTCTGTATCTCTTTTTTGACGCATTCGAGCGCGTCATCAAGTTTGGACAAACATTTTTCGTCGAGGAATATAGGCCAGATCGGCAGAACTTCTTCCTTGCCGGGCAGGATTTTTTCAATTAACCGTGCAAACGGCTTAAGGAGAAAGATAAAGATGATGACTATCATAAAATTGAACAGAACGTGGCCGAGGGCAATCTGCTGGGCGACGTTTGAAGAAAGGCCACTCAGGACCTTTATAAAAACAGGCAAAATGCAAAGACATAGTGCCGCTCCAAAGAATTTGAAAAGTAAATGAGAGAGTGCGCTCCGCTTCCCGCTTGTATTGGCTACGAGACCTGCCAAAAGGGCTGTGACTGCTGTGCCGATATTTGCCCCGAAAATGATAGGGAGGGAATTATCAATGGATATCAATCCCTGCTGGGCGAGGATGACAAGAATACTGATCGGTATGGCTGAAGCCTGAACGACTGCCGTAAATAACAGGCCGGCGGCAACACCGAGTAGCGGATTTTTTGTTTCCTGAAAGAAAGCAACAAAGGCCGGATTGTTCTTCAAGGGCGCGGTTGCCTCGCCTGCCATACTCAAACCGAAAAATATCAGACCAAAATAGAATAGTGCTTCACCGATTTTTTTCCAATATCCTTTTCCTAAAAGCCACAGGATAGCGCTTACAATTATAATAACGGGAGAAATGTCGGTAAACTTCCAGACCACAAGTTGCACGGTTACGGTCGTTCCGATATCGGCACCGAGTATTATGCCCAGAGAATGGTAGAAGCTGATCAGGCCGGCACTGACCATCCCTACGACAAGGGCAGAGGTTGCCGAACTGCTTTGAAAAAGAATGGTTGAAATAATACCGGTAATTACGCCGTAAATCGGTTTTTCGATGGAATATATGAAATATTCACGAATCCGGATGTTGTTGAAAAGTCTCTTTATCTCGGTGCTCAGCTTAAGCATCCCGAACAGAAAGAAGACCAATCCGGTCGTAAAGAGTATAAGCCCTTTAATCATTCTGAAATTCCTGACGAATATCTTTAAGGATAAGGAATAGACGATCAGCGTCTACCGTTTTGCTGAAAACTGATTCCTGAATACCTGTATATTTTTATCATAGATGTTCAGACTTTAGAAGTATTTAAAGATAATTCTTTTATTGAACAGCATCGATGCCCTCGTACAATGTTTATCATCTAAAGCGGCAACCCCAAAAGTGCCTAAAGTTTGAAGTGCCTAAAGTGAGCTAAAGTTAATGTACACGCCTTCGGCGCGGTCAAATTCGAAACAGGCTGCGCTGAAAGCGCATTTTTTAACTTTAGGTACTTTAGCTCACTTTACACTCTTAACTAAATCTTGCTGTTTGAACTGGTGCCAACATCTGCGCAAAAAACGCAGTTGTTGAGAATAAAGACATCTAACGTATACACGCTTATATGTTTTATAAAAATACTTTCTCATTGACACAGGTGTCATTTTCCTATACTTCCTCATCTATAAAAAAGTTCATTCTTGTATCCTGCCATAAAGGCAGTCAACAATATTGCGAGATGTTTGCATAATACACATATTGTCATTGCGAACGTAGTGAAGCAATCTCAAATTATCTGTAATTCCAAATAGATTGCCACGTCCCGCCACGCTTCCCTCGCGGCTGAAGGCTCACTCGCTCCTCGCAATGACCAGAAAACCAATTATGCAAACCTTTCATTGCGGCTCTTTTGGGCAGCCGTAATCATTTCATTTTTTTTAAATTATCGTACAGATATTAACGAAGAAAAGAGTTGGGCCATGAAGTCAGTGCAAGAAAACTGTGGTGTGTTCGGTTTATATTCAAAAAGAGAGTGTGTTTACGATATTTACCGGGGGATTGATTTCCTTCAACATCGAGGACAGGAATATTGCGGAATTTCTACTTTTGATCCGGATGTCAAGAAGGCAACCCAGATTGATTTCCTTAAACTGAAGGAACAGGAATATGAAGATGAAGCATCTTTCGGTCAGGAAATAAATCACGTCACTCACCACGGCAAGGTCATTAATACCTTTACCGATGAAGAATTAAAAAGTTTAAATGGCAATTGGGGTATAGGGCATGTAAGCCTATGGGAAAGACAACCGATGAAGTGGCAGAGCAGACTCGGGGGGATTGCCGTCGCTTTCAGCGGTAAAATTATTAACGCTGATACCCTGATGAAAGAAATGATGGGTCAGGGAGTGTCTTTCTACAAAGGTTACGACATAGAGATAATTTCCAAGATTATCATAGAAAAACCCGATATCGTCAGCGGGATCAGCGCACTTGCCGGGAAGATCAAAGGTTCCTACTCACTGGTGGTTTTAACCAAAGACGGAATCTATGCGGCTCGCGATATTTATGGAGTCCGACCGCTTATTCTGGGTATGGATTCTGAACGGTATGCGGTAAGCTCCGAATCCCGTGCCATCAAGAATCTGGGTATGGAGGTTTTTCGGGATGTACGTTCCGGTGAGATCGTCCTTATAAGCGACAAAGGGTTTAAAACCGTGGGGCAGGTAGATTCGCCACGCAGTGCACATTGCGCTTTCGAGTGGGCATATACGGCGAGCATCGATTCCATTATAGACGGTGTCTATGTACAGGAGGCTCGAAGCAATTTGGGTGAAAACCTTGCCCAGAGAGATATCGACGAAGGGGATTTTACGGCTGATATTGTTGCACCCGTTCCAATGTCGGGGATAGGGCACGCACTCGGATATCACAAACGTTCTAAGATTAATTATCAGGAAGTGTTTCTATATCATCGCTATGCCGATCGCAGTTATATGCAGGCAACTCAGCTTGCCCGTGAAAAAATGGCAGAGCGAAAGCTGTCCGTGCTTCCCTATGCGGTTAAAGGGAAAAAGATTGTTCTCTGTGATGACTCAATTGTTCGGGGAACTCAAATTTTGAATAAGGTTAGAGATTTAAAGGAGGCGGGTGCCAAAGAGGTGCATGTACGTATTGCCTGTCCCCCTCTTATGTACCCCTGCGATTACGGTATATCGACCCGCACTTATGAAGAGTTGATTGCCCGGCATTATATGAAAACGGGAGATATTAACTCTATGGACGATCTGAAGAAGATGGAGTCATGGATAGCAAAACAGATAGATGCGGACTCCGTTAAGTATAACACGATTGATGCACTTGTTTCGGCTCTTTTGATTCCGAGAGAGAGTTTGTGTCTGAAGTGTTTTGACGGCTTGTTCTCTGTTAAAAATACATAGAGATAGTATTCCTTCAAATAAAACCGATCTCTTCAGCATACTCAAACTGTCTTTTCCATGGAATGTGAGGATATGTCTTGTTGAAGGGTTCTTCTCCAATTCTTTTTATCGATTTTCCGTCTAAGAGTACGGGGTGGTACCCACCCATGAAACCCAGGTCTTCGGCTATTTTAGGATTATGCCCGGGCATACAATCACAGTCGGCAGTTATTGTAAGGAGGGAATTTATCAGCAGGGTCCTCTCTTTGATACGTTTCCACACCGCTGCGGCTGTTTCAACCAGTTTTTCCTGAAAGACCGTTTCGTCAGTATCCCAGAAAATTTTTAGCGCGAGTTGGGGGCAGAGTGCGATGCACTGAGCACATCCAATGCATTTCTCCAAGTCATATTCAGGATGTTCGTCCCCTGTAATTGTTGCAGCACCGGTGGGACAGGAATCGACGCAAATGCTGCATCTGGTGCAGTCTTTCCTGTTCAAAACTGGGTGAGCATCAGAGTGCATCCTCTGTTTCTGTGCCCGTGAGGCGAATCCCATAGAGATATTTTTTATGGCACCCCCGAATCCGGCAACCATATGTCCCTTGAAATGAGAAAAAATAAAAAACCCGTCCGCCTTTTCAACAAGCTCAGTAACCTATACAGTTTCGAAATGCTTATACTGTGCATCTATATCGATTACATTTTTGCCGTCCATTCCATCCCCGATCACGACCGGGCACCCGAGGTACTCTTCTGTAAAACCGTGCTCTGCGGCTGTTTTTAGTGAGTTTTTTCCCGTGCGGCGGCCGCCGGAATAGAGGGCGGTGGTATCGAAAATGAGAGGGAGTGCTTCATGTCCCTTTAGCCACTCTACGATTTCTCTGGCATACCGTGGATGCAGATAACTTGTATTTCCTTTTTCTCCCCAGTGAAGCTTGATAGCAACCGAGTCACCTTTTCGGAAAGGGGCCTTCAGGTTATAAAGGAGTGAACGGAGAGAGACAATATAATTTTTGATGTTACCGTCGGTTTTTTGGAAGAGGGGTTCGTCCATGTTATCATCCGATCGTTTGCATACGTTTAACCGATAATCGATTTATAAAATTCGTCGGGGGATTTTCCGATAGACAATTCTTCAAACGGGCACATTCCATCCCGTTTTCTATTAAAAATATAGGGCACCACTTTTACGAAATATCTGGGAATGCCATACCTGTTCAATGTTTCTAAGGCGTACCTGCTTCCGATCCGGGAGTATATCTTTCTGCATCGCATCTTTTCCAAAAGTAACGCAGCCGCGTTGCCGACCACACGGTCAAAAACGGTGACGTCATCGGTACAGGGGCTAAACTTTTCAATATAGTCGAGAAGTGATGCGATTCCCTCCTTTTTGGATTGAAAGATCGGGGTGTTCACTTTCAAGACCCAGAGTGTATCGTCGCTTTTTAGAAATGACTCAAAGAGATCATTCATGATGTCCAGATTTTAAATAGAATTTCTCCAAAACTATGGAGATTGTGGGGAGAAAGACCAGCTGTAGTGCAATTCCGGGCCACCCCTGCTTTATTGCCTGCCATACCAAAACAGGGGAATTCGAGTCACCTGACCAATGCATTATTAATAAGGCTAATGCAGCGGTTAATCTCCCTATAACCATTGCCCCAAGGAGTGACCAAAAAACGTTCAATTTGAACTGCTCACGGAAAAGACCCGCTGATAGTCCGTAGAATGAAGCCTCGATGACGATTGTGGGAAGTCGTTCCAGGAAGGGCATTCCTGATATACCGTAGCTTACAAGCGGTGTGAGAATTCCAACCAGAAGACCGGCACGCCACCCGAATAAAAGCCCGGCCAGTAAAATAAAGAAAAACATAGGAAGGAATATCGGGCCGGCTAAAGGGTGGATAAAGTGACAAAGCCATGGTATCGCCACATCCATTGCTACAAAAATTGTAACAAAGGCATAAAGGCGAACGTCGGCAAAATTCAGCACAAAGGGATAAGTTTTTTCTCCCGGCGATAAATGAAAGGTATGTGTCCTGCCCATCGTATCTTCTCTAAACACCTGTTTTATTTTGCTGTTTGGTTAAAAAGTATAGAAGGAAAATAGTTGCGAGTCAAGGACAAAAAAGATTTCAATTATTATTTAACAAGTTCGTAAAAAGTCTTTTTCTGGATGGTTGTGCAAAGCTTTACGAATATGTTATTACTAAAAAAGTTTGATTATGTGTAATCGGTGGTCGATCGTCGAAATTAGAAAGGGCATTTCATGAAAGCAATGATTCTCGCAGCCGGCCTTGGAACACGGTTGAAATCACTGAGTGTTGACAAGCCTAAGGCCCTTGTCCCGATAGGGAACAAACCGGTCATTGACAGGGTAATAAACTATC
>CAZYTP010000049.1:0-19212 GCA_964650385.1 uncultured Syntrophales bacterium
GCTTCCCGGCAAGGAAAACGCAGTTTCATGAGCAAAGCGAATAATATATTCCTTTTATATTGCGCCCCTTACCCCGCCTACGGAGCGGGGCTTACGGGTGCGCTCCCGGTCAAAAAGCAAGACCTAACACCGCTATTGCAGGTATGACAAACATAAAAATCTTGATATACTTGTGAAGTGATCAACCGGTCAATTACTATCAAACCGAGGCTGCCGTGTTTCGTTTAAATGATTTCATTCTTCTTATAACCGTCTTCAGCTCTATGATCGGGGGCATTCTTTCCCCCCGTTTCGGTTCAATGTTTTGCCATTATCCGCAATACTGCCTGATGATACTCCTCTTTCTCAGCTTTCTCTCAATTGAGATAACGGAAATCTGGTCCACGCTTAGAAACTCTGCCCGTATGATCGTTTGTCTGACTCTTTTGAAAATCGTTATTCTTCCCGTGGCAATCTATTATGTCTTTACAGTTATTGCGCCATCTTACGCCGTTCATGTCAAATCTCGTGAAGGCAAACAGCCCCCTGGTCATGGTCATGGTAGTTGTCACCTCTCTTCTGATTCCCTTTACACTGCCGACATTGATCAAAATTCTTTTAGGGCAGTCGGTAGCAATTCCCCTGTCCGGTATGATCAAAATGCTTTCCCTCATAATATTTATTCCCATTCTCGTTGCGGAAAGCGTAAGGAACTTAGCGCCCGGCTTGTTGACGGCACTCATGAAAATAAGATTTCCCCTCTCGCTTATCCTTTTTGCCCTCATTAATCTGGGTATCTTTTCACGCTACTCGGACTTCTTTCACCGCGAACCGGTTATGATTATAACAGCCACGGTTACCGCCATCGTACTGTCAGCTATCTATTGCGGGGCCGGTATCCTGTGCATGGTGAGAAAATCCGTCGAAGATCAACTTGCCGGAGCAGTAACACTGGGAAACATGAACAACGTCCTGGTCATTGTTTTTGCTTCACAGTACTTCGGTCCCCTGGAACCAACAGTCGCGGCCATATATATTCTCCCTTTCTTCGGCCTGCTCATACCTCTGAGGATGTACCATAATTGGCATACGCGATCCGATATTACCGGTTAGGAGTCAAGAGAGTCGGAGAGGTCGGATCTTAAGAAGCTGTTCCCCTTTTTTATTCGGGAGCGCACCCGCAAGCCTCGCCTTGTAGGCGGGGTAAGGGGCGCAAGATGAAAGGAATATATTATTCGCTTTGCTCATGAAACTGCGTTTTCCTTGCCGGGAAGCCCCGCCCTGTGGGCGAGGAAATTAACATCGGTCACGGGCACAAACTGCCTGGAAGATTGTTCAAGAGTAACCTGCACTGCTGAGAGGTTATTTGGGCCTGCCACTTTGATCTGCAGTGACAGGCCCTTAAGTATATACATCACTAATTTAGCCTCTCAATCCAGCACAATGTTAGAACCAATTCCTTAGGCTTCAACCAACTTCAGCGGGTTAGTGGCCCTTGATCTGGAAAGAATGGGGCCAGGTCTTCATTCTTGACAGTTTTACTTTCTTTTCAATTTATTCATTCTTTCTCCTAAACATTTGACTCACAAGTTCGTTTTTCTTATACTACCTTCATGAAAAAGGAAGTTTCTTATAAAAAAAAAGTTTATCCATGACAGGTCAGAAAATTGAAAGAGAAAATCGATTTGAGCTGATATTCATTGGCAGGTGTGGCAAGACTTCTTGGTATGACCGGTCAAGGGGTCGGATATACCCGTGCGAAGGGGTAAGCGGATCGCTAAAATAACCGATTATAAACTCATAGATTGAGGTAATTATTTATTGACTGACGTCCCTCAATTCTACTCAATTCGTAGCTCCGTAAAATTAATTTGAGAAATGGAGGAATCAATGATTAAGTCCTTGCCTATTGCCTGTGAAGAATTTCTTTCATATCTAGAAAAACTGTTTACAATCTCACTGAACGATATCACAGTAATTATTACAGACTTTCACGAGGAGATGCTCAAAGGCCTTTCCGGGTATGAAAGTTCCCTGAAGATGCTACCTTCATTTGTAGACAGGCCGAAGGGAGATGAAAAGGGCAGGTTTATCGCCCTCGATCTTGGCGGCACAAACTTCAGAGTGCTTGCGGTCGAACTTGACGGGAGGGGGACCTCAAACGTTCTGGCTGTCAGCAAATTTGCCATTCCGAAAAAAGAGATGCAGGGAACAGGGGTGCAGCTTTTTGATTTTATTGCCGACGGTATTGATTCCTTCCTGACTGAGAATACCTTTGATAGAACAAACTCCTATGACCTGGCGTTCACTTTTTCTTTTCCCGTTGAACAGACAACTATTGCCGCTGGTAAGCTTATCGTCTGGACAAAAGGTTTTACCGCGCAAGGAGTAGAAGGAGAAGATGTCGTAACGCTGTTGAATGATGCGTTGAGCAGGAAGAATATCAGATGTATTAAAGTTGCGGCCCTCGCCAATGATACTGTGGGTACTTTGGCTGCCAGAAGCTATAGCGACCCCACCTGTGATATGGGCGTTATTATGGGCACCGGAACTAACGCGTGTTATCGGGAAAAGCTCTCTAATATACAGAAATTGAGAGGGCTGGGTCCTGACGGGTATATGATTGTCAATATGGAATGGGGCAATTTTGATAAACTCAGGCTGACACTCTATGATAAGCAATTAGACAAGGCTTCGGTTAATCCGGGCGCCATGTACCTTGAAAAAATGGTGTCCGGCATGTATCTGGGCGAGCTCACACGGATTGTTTTAATAGATTTGATAAAGAGAGGCCTCATATTTTTAAATGAATCCCATACCGTTGAAGGTTTTAAGATAAAAGATTCATTGAAGACAGAGCATATGTCCCTGATTGAAGGGGATGAAACAGAAAATCTTAGCGAAGTGGAAGAATTTCTTGCCAATAATGGAATTGCAACCAGTACGATTCACGACAGAACACTCCTGAAAGGGCTGTGCCAATTTGTGTCAGCCCGGGCGGCCAGGCTTGGCGCGGCTGCCATCTGTGGGGTAATTACCTGGATTGATCCGGAACTCACGGACATGCACACCGTTGCCATTGACGGTTCACTCTTTGAGAAATACCCCGGATTTGGAGCTAAAATGACGGATGTATTCAAAAAACTGTACGGCAAAAAAGCGGAAAAAATAACATTAGTTCATTCCAAAGACGGCTCCGGCAAGGGCGCAGCTATCATAGCCGCGGTAGCGGCGGCGTCTGAAAAAATAAAACGTGAGGTATCGGAAAATATTAACAAACAAAACTACTGAAAACGAAGAGAAACTAAATGGCAATAAACACAAAAGCAAAAACAAAAGTTTTCTGGATCTGCGTGATAGCTTCCTTTGGCGGACTTCTGTTTGGTTTGGACCAGGGGTTTATCAACGGGTCTCTGGGCTTTATTCAGAAAACCTTCAAGTGGACAACAGCTCAGGGTGAATCATTCGCGAGTATTATTCTGATAGGCGCGATAATCGGTGCATTCTGCAGCGGTTTTATTTCAAAAGCCATTGGACGTAAAAACACTCTCCTTTTAGCGGCACTGTTTTTTTCAGTATTCACTGTCTGGGGTTCAATCACACACTCAGAGACTGTTCTTTACTTTACCAGAGTGTGCCTGGGGCTTGCTGTGGGATGTGCTTCCTTCGTAGTACCTCTCTACCTTTCTGAAATTGCTCCCGCTAAATTCAGGGGCGGTTATATCTCCCTTTATCAGTTTACTATTACAATCGGTATTTTTGCTATTTATGTAAGCAATACTTTGATAAGCAAGGCTTCCACCGGTAATGATCCATGGAGACTGATGCTTATGATCATCTGTATACCGGCTATTATAATGCTGATTTGCGTGCTTACTATTCCTAAATCTCCAAGATGGCTGATGCTTAAAGGCAGAGAAAAAGAAGCGGAAGAGGTCCTTACTAAAACCAGAGAAACTGAAGCTGAGATTAAAAATGAAATGGCTGAAATCAAGGAAAACCTTGAACAAGGGGAAGGTTCAAAGAAGGTGAGTGCGATTGCTATGCTTGGCAAATCTTATTTTGCCAGAATAATCATTCTCGGTATCCTTCTTCAGTTACTGCAGCAACTTAGCGGGATCAACTGTGTAATTTACTACTCCACAATAATTTTCGAGAAGGCCGGATTTAATAATGCCAGTGTGGCCACAGTAGCCTGCGGGCTTGTTAATATGCTTGCTACCCTGATCGCTATTTTCTTCTGCGACAAATGGGGAAGAAAACCTATTATTTATCTCGGACTGATCCTGATGTTTATTACGTTGATGTTTCTGGGCACTGAATTTATCAGGATTGAAAGAGGAATGCAGATATACAGGTTAGGACAGACAGTTATACTCGGTTCCTGTCTCGTTTATCTGCTTGCATTCGGTTTCTCTTTAGGGCCGCTAATCTGGGTAATCTGCGCGGAAATTTTCCCATTGGAAGCCAGAGACTTCGGTCTTACTGTTACAACAATGGCCAATTGGATCGGCAATTATTTTGTTGTCAGGTTCTCATTAAGCATTATGGAAAAATGGGGTGGATCTACTCTGTTCTTTATCTTCGCGTTCTTCTGTCTTCTCGGTTTTGTGCTGGTAGGAGGATATACTCCTGAGACCAAAGGCGTTTCACTCGAAAAGCTTGAGATCAATCTGAAGGAAGGCAAGAAGCTTAGAGACCTTGGATGTTCTGAAGCCAGCACGTAATTTAAAAAAGGAAGTTTGGAAAGGCGAGCTATAATAACCAAAAATAAATATCTTGAACTGAACAGCGAGCGCTAACCCCGCCGCAAGCAGCGGGAGATGCACTCGCTGTTCAGTTCAATTACCGTGTTTCGGCTGAGGTAGCGCTTGCCGCAGGTAGATAGAAACGTTCGGCATAATCTTTGACCATGCGGTCCGCGTTGAAGCGGTAACCGAGACTCTGAATAGCATGCTTCATACTCTGAACCCAGCGATGCGGAATCCCATCTGCATCACTATCATAGTAGAGCGGAATAACTTCTTTTTCGAGTGTTTCATAAAGATATTCGGCATCCCTCTGATACTGTACATCCGGATCGTTGTGCATACCGCCATGACCGATGGCAAAGCCATTCTTACCGTCGTATGCCTCATTCCACCAACCATCGAGAACCGAAAGGTTCAAGCCTCCGTTAAGAACGACCTTTTGACCACTTGTTCCGCAAGCTTCTAACGGTCGCCGGGGGTTGTTCAGCCACACATCGACTCCTTGAACAAGGTGGCGGGCCACGTTGTAATCGTAGTTTTCAACGAAAACGATTCTCTTTATGTAGGCGCTGTTATAGCTGTATTGGGCAATTTTCTGTAACAGCTGCTTGCCCCCGTCGTCCTGGGGATGGGCCTTCCCCGCAAAAATGATCTGGATCGGTCGACGAGCGTCTTCAACTAATTTGGCCAGGCGTTCGGGCTGAGATAAAATCAGGTCTCCTCGTTTATAGGTAGCAAACCTGCGGGCACAACCAATTGTAAGAACAGCAGGATCAAGAATCGCGTCGATTTGCTTAACTATTTCACGATGACCCTGGCGTTCTGCTTGCAAGCGCAAGCGTCGGCGGACAAAGCGAATGAGGCGCATCTTCAAACTCTGGTGTGTCTCCCACAGCTCTTCGTCATCAATTTCGGCTACTTTCCCCCAGATATCCGGGTGCACCATTCGCGTGGGCCAATCTTGCCCAAGGCGCGTCTCAAACAGCTGGTACATTTGGGTCGCAAGCCATGACAAAACGTGCACCCCGTTGGTAATATGACCGATGGGAACTTCTGCCTCAGGCCGCGTCGGCCAAAGACAATGCCACATCAGACGACTGACAGTCCCATGAATCGCCGAAACGCCGTTCGCCCGGAATGAGGTCTTCAAAGCCAAAACCGTCATGCAAAAGGGTTCCGCCTTGTCTTCAGTGTTTACGCGTCCCAAGGCCATAAATTCATCGTGAGATAAACCCAATTTTCCCCGGAAGGCACCGAGATGCTCTTCAACCAAGTCCGGTGAGAATCTGTCATGGCCGGCAGCAACAGGGGTATGGGTTGTAAAAACAGTATAAAGAGACACGCGCCGGCGAGCGCGGTGAAATGGAATCTGATCATACTCCATAATTCGGCGGATCTCTTCTAAAATGGCAAAGGTACTGTGCCCCTCGTTTAAATGCAGCACTCCGGGGAAAATCTTCAGCGCTTGCAGGATACGCGCGCCACCAATCCCCAGCAGCAGTTCCTGTCGAATACGGATTCTATCGCCGCCCCCGTAAAGTCGGGAAGTCAATTCGCGATCTTCGATTGAGTTTCCCTCCACATTGGAATCGAGCAGCAACATACGAATCCGCCCCACCTGAAGCTGCCAGACCCGGGCATGAAGAACACCGCTCCGGGTATCAATTCGCACAACCAATGGCTGTCCGCTCGAGTCCTTAACTGTTTGCAGCGGCAGCTTGTCAATGTCAAGGTTGACGTAATCTTCTTCCTGCCAGCCATCCTTTTTCAGACGCTGGCAGAAATAACCCTGATTATATAGAAGCCCGATTCCTATCAAGGGAATTCCCAGATCAGAGGCGCTTTTAAGATGGTCGCCTGCCAGGACGCCAAGACCGCCGGAGTAAATCGGCAACGATTCATGCAGGCCGAACTCGGCGGAAAAATAGACTACCGGCCGGTTGTTCAAATTACCGCAGTGTACGGCTCCCCATGTCATATTCTTTTCAACATACTCATTCAGCCGCCGGAAGGCATAATTTATCCGGCTGTGGAGCACCAGTTCAGCGGCTCGTTCTTCGACTTTTTCCGGTGTGATCTGACTCACGAAAGCAATCGGGTTATGATCAACCTGACGCCAGAGATGTGGGTCTAAATCAGTGAAAAGGCTAATAACCTCCGGATGCCACGTCCACCAGAGGTTCTGCGCCAGCACACGTAAACGTTCATGAAGATGGATGTTCGAATCTGTCATCAGCAAACCTCCTTACTTCAGTCGAATGATAAAACTTGATACTCATTGAGACTCCTCTTTTGTTTGGTTTGATGTGCCTTCGCAGTGCCAAACCCTATGCCATTCGCGCCGCATCAGTGGCGCTAACATATATTATTTAGTTGAATCTACATTTGCTTCGCAAAACATGATCTAAACAGGAAATTTATCTCTGGGATTTCCATATCACTTTTATTAAATTTCAATCAATAACTTTTTTAAATATCTTAGTTTATTAGGATAGGAAAAGGGGCAAGTTTGCTCTTGACTCATCTTTATTTATTCCCATAAATTGTATGTAGTAAATTGATATCATAACATCAGCATCATTTTTCAAAGTGCATGTATCTGCTATCTTTCCCCGCTTACAGCCCACAGTCCCAACGGGTCATCTGGGTGGATTGTCGGGCCGATTATTTTTTAAATCTCAGTCCGAAGAGATGGCATTCCAAACGCAAGTGCTATACTCTTTTCCCGTAACCTGTCAAATGGATTTCGAAACCAACAAGAAGGGGCAGCTACCATATTGTTTAATTTTCCTTGTAATAGTTTTTTCAATCGATTAGAAAGGATTAAAACCCAAGAAGCGGAACCGGGATGAGTATAAAAAAAGAGCTAAAATACTTCATAATAAAGAACTTTCTGACTTTTTTTGCCTATTATGCCCTCACCATATACGCGAAGACAATCAGGCTGAAACTGGAAAACGAAGAAGAGTTGAAAGAATATCTGCAGAATAACGGCCGGGTCATAATGTATAGCTGGCATCAAAGGTTTTTGTGGGGCTTTTATCTGCCCAGGATATTTGGTGAATCTCCCTGTATAATGATAAGTCAGAGTAGGGATGGGGATTTCATAGCCGATATTGCCAGTCGGGCCGGATGGATACCGATACGTGGATCAAGCTCGCGTGGAGGCAAAAAAGCGCTGCAACAGATGATTGCCGGAATTACTGAAAATCGCCTTGGAGGTCATGTTGTGGATGGTCCCACAGGACCGCCCCGTATCGTTAAGCCGGGTCTCGTCATACTGGCACAGAAAACCGGAGCTTCCATCTGTCCCGGATTTATTTCTTATGAAAACCCCTGGATATTCAATAGCTGGGACAGATTTATGATTCCCAAGCCCTTTAGCAGAGCTTTGCTTCGCTTTGGTCCCCTGGAAATCATTTCTGAGGAAATGGATGCCGAGCAATTTGAGAATGTTTGTCTGAGCATAGAAAAGAAATTAATAGAAGGTTATAAAGAAGCGGATAGTTGCTGGAAGAAGAACTAAAGGGATGATAACTCCCGGCTCCTCACTTGATTAATTTCATCGTTTTTTGATATTGCCGGGAAAGCTTTTTGTAAAGTTCAACTCCTGTCCTGGCGTATGATTTTTGATCGTTGGTTACATCCCTTATTATCTTAGCAGGGATGCCGGCTGCAAGTTTTCCGGCGGGAATATGCATGTTGTTGAGGACGACAGATCCGGCACCGATAATAACATCTTCTTCACAAACCACTTCGTTCAGAAGAACTGCACCAATTCCGATTACACATCTCGACTTTATGTGCACGTCATGCATGACTGCGCTATGTCCGACGACAACATCTTTCTCTATAAGAACCCGTGCTCCCGGATCGACGTGTATTACCGCATTGTCCTGAATATTTGTACCATCCTGGATTGTCGCAGGCCCAAAATCTGCTCTTATTACAGCCCCCGGCGCTATAAAACATCCACTGCCTATTTTGACATCTCCGATAATGACCGCTTCCGGATGGACAAACGCCTCCGGAGAAATATCAGGCTTCTTTCCATCAAATTCATAAATTGGCATAAATAACCTCACAAAGGATTGACTTACTCTACGGACACAAAAAAGTGTGACGCGGCACTATTTCACTGAGATATTGAAATTTGCAGGGTGCCCCCTCTTCCCAGAATGTCATGAAGGTGGATGTACCCCTTAACCTGATTATCTGTGTTTACAACCAGAAAGGTTGTAATTTCATTTTTTTCCATGGCTTCTATAGTCTGGCCAACTGACATATTTTCATCTATGGTTTTGGGGGACTTTGTCATCAGGTCATCCACACTTTTCCCCTTGAAAATTACTTCATTCTTTACACAACGCCTTACATCACCATCCGTCAAGATTCCTAAAAGATGGTTTTCGCTATCCGTTATAATGACAAATCCAAGATTTTTCTTGTCAATTTCGTCTATCGCCTGCAGTACGGGTATCCCGGAAAAAACTTTTGGTATCTGTTTTTTATTGATCATTACATCCCTGACCTTGGCCAGCAATCTCTGCCCCAGTGTTCCTCCCGGATGAAATTTGCGAAAGTCCTGCTCGCTGAAATTTCTCTTCTTGATAAGGGCTGCCGCAAGGGCATCTCCCATCGCCAACGACGCTGTGGTGCTCGATGTAGGAACAAGGCCGAAAGGACAGGCCTCCCTTTCAACACCCACATCAATAACCACATCACTCATTCTGGAAAGGGCCGAGGAGGTATTACCTGTAAAGGCTATAAGCGGCACACCGATATCCATGGCACTGGAAATGAGAGTGTTCAGTTCCAGGGTCTCCCCGCTATTGGAAATTGCCAGCATGACATCGTTCTTTGTAACAATACCAAGGTCTCCATGCATCCCTTCTACAGGATGGATGAAGAGAGCCGGGGTACCTGTACTGGTCAGAGTGGCCACAATTTTCCTTCCGATAAGACCGGATTTGCCTATACCTGCAATTATTACCCTTCCTTTGATATTGTAAATAATATCTACGGCCTCGGAAAAGTTTTTATCTATCCTGTCAATAAGATTTAAAATACTTTCAGCTTCTATTTTAAGAACTTTCCTCGCCTCTTCTATTGATTCGTCTTTTCCCATGAGAGAAAATCCCCTTTTTATCTTTTTTAAAAACGTCCCGTAATGTCTGTTACAACGTACGAAACGACTTCTACAAATTAGGCGTCAAAAAATCAAGGTAATTTTAGATCCACTAAACTAAAATCACATTTCTTTAAAAACGTCAATAAATTCAAATTTATCACCATCAAATAACCCTCTGTCACTTAACTTCATACTGGGAATAACCAGTAAAGCCATGAAGGATAAAGTCATAAAGGGTGCATACAATGTTGAGCCGAGTAATTTTGCCATCCTGTCTATTTCAGCGTATCTTTCCGCCACACTGGAATAATCATCGTTACTCATGATTCCGGCAACCGGCAGGGGCAAAACCGTCTCATGATCTTGAGATACCGCACAGACGCCGCCTCTTTTTTCGATAATCAAATTGACTGCCCTGCAAATGTATTCATTACTGACACCAACGGCTATAATGTTGTGCGAATCATGGGCCACACTGGAAGCGATGGCTCCATTTTTCAATCCGAAATTTTTGATAAAACCAACCGCCACCCTTGCGTCCTTGTAACGATCAACCACGGCTATCTTTAATATATCTCTTTCAACATCGGACACAACATATCCATTTACCACCTTTGGGACTGCAATTGATCTTCCGGTAATCACCTGGTTCTCAATTGCCTCAATTACATTTATGTCACCCTTAGTGTATGGAAGCGCAAAATCGCCTATCTTCTTTTTACCAATGCTAAAATTATTTACTATCTCTGATGCACCGCTTGAAATAAATGATCTTCCTTTCTCAGCTACAACTTCTCCATTGATATAGGTTTTCAAAATATTAAAGTTATCAAGACTGTCCACCAGAATGAAATCCGCACTGTCCCCCTTGCGCAGCAGTCCCACATCCAAATTGTAATGCAGAACAGGATTTACACATGCGACTCTGAGAACTTTCATCACATCAATACCAAAGGCTAAAGCCCTTTTTACAAGTTCATTTATGTGCCCCTTCACCAGATCATCCGGGTGTTTATCATCGCTGCAGAACATACAGATCTCATAGTGTTTTTCCGCAATCGGTATTAATTCGTCAAAATCCTTTGAGGCGGAGCCTTCTCTGATCAGGATTTTCATCCCCAGCTCTATTTTTTCCAGGGCCTCTTCCCTTCTTGTGCACTCATGATCCGTGGTTATCCCGGCATTTATATACTTCTCAAGATCGCTACCGCTCAGTCCCGGGGCGTGACCGTCTATCGGCTTTCCGTATTTCTTAGCGATCGCGATCTTTCCCAAAACAACGGGGTCATCATTCAAGACCCCCGGGAAATTCATAACCTCTGACAGATATTTTATTTGATCCAGTTGCAAGAGTTTTTCTACGTCTTCAACACCTATGGATGCTCCACCGGTTTCAAAGGGTGTCGCCGGCACACAGGAGGGTGCACCAAAATAAAACTTCATCGGCACAGTCTCCCCGTTTTCGATCATATACTTAACCCCGTTCACACCCAAAACATTGCCTATTTCATGAGGATCGGAAACAGTAGCGACCGTACCGTGAATTGAAGCTATCCTGGCAAACTCCGATGGGATCAGCATAGAGCTTTCTATATGCATATGCGCATCGATCAGGCCGGGAACTATATAATTTTCATAATTGTTATCTTCCCGCATAATATCCACGATACTGCCGTCGGAGATTATCAATGTCCCGGGATATATTTCTGAATTTAAAACATCAACGATGTTACCTGAAACTGAAATCATTTCCCTTCCCACAAAACCTGCCCTCTCGAATGTTCCATTCTGTTTAAAGCCAATATAAGCATCGGTTCCCGCTTTAGGTTATGGTGGCTTACTCTATATATAAAATCAGTGAAAATCCAGACAAAATCCAACATTTCCCCTCTTGCGAAGGGAGATTTCCCCTTGACCGCACCTGTCACACCGATATAATGCGAAGAGTGCCCGGATTATTTGTTAATTACTGAAAAATAATTAACCCGAACTCTGATGAAAAAAATGACACGTTATCTTTTAATACTCCTTGTCCTCCTTATCGTTTTTCTGGCGTACTCTGTCCTGAAGATAAAATTTACCTCCTCTGTTCTCGCTCCGGGGTCAGCTGTCAACCCCAACAGGGATAATTCCCTCCGGTTATACGAACATGTAAAACATTTAAGCGACCGCATTGGTTCACGGAGTATTCACGAGTACGAAAAGCTGGAAGCAACAAAACATTACATCCTATCGTATCTCAAGGATCTCGGTTATGCACCCATACTTCAGGACTATAATTATAACGGTAAGGTATACAGCAATATCATTGTGTCGATAAAGGGGGCAGAGCATCCCGGCGAGACGATTGTTATCGGTGCTCATTACGATACAGTCTATGGAACGCCAGGCGCCGATGATAATGCCAGTGCCGTTGCCGTTTTACTCGAACTCTGCCGGGTACTGAAAGATTTTTCACCGAGGAAGGCTCTGAAACTGATATTTTTTACCCTTGAGGAACCTCCGCTGTTCAGATCAAAATTTATGGGAAGCTATATTTACGCCAGTGAAGCAAAGGCCAGAGGAGAAAATATTAGTGCCATGGTCTGTCTCGAAATGGTGGGATACTACGGTGACAAGGAAGGCGGCCAGACCTTTCCCCTTCCCTTTATGAGCACGGTCTATCCTTCTACCCCTAATTTCATAGCCGTTGTTGGTAACTTAACATCGAGAAATCTTGTAGAAAAGATAAAAAAATCTATAAATAAAAGTTCTGGAATTCCCGTTGAGACGTTATCAACCGTCAGTTTTGTTCCCGGTGTAGACTTTTCCGATCACCGCTCATTCTGGAAGATGGGATATCCCGCTGTCATGATTACAGATACAGCTTTTTATCGAAATCCGAATTATCATAGCGTAAAGGATACTATCGACACTTTAAATTTTAATAAAATGTCGAGTCTCCTTGTTGGATTGGTGCAGGTTGCTAAAAACCTTTCGAGCTCTCCTTAAAGATCAGACCTTTGAAAAACCATTTTTTCAAAGCTTTAAAGATATAAATAGCAATATATTTACAGGCCGGTTAAACAGATTTCCTGCAGCGAGATTATGAAAAGTTTTTCGATTTCCCTTGTAATTATGCATTTATAAATGCATAATTACAAGTTCATGGGAGATATATGATGGAAAGTACTTACATCAAAAGGACTCTGGAGCCAGTTCTTGAGCGCGCATCCAGTGAATTTCCCGTGGTCATTCTGACCGGTCCGAGACAATCCGGCAAGACAACCCTGATGCTTCATCTTTTTGCCGGCAGGTACCGCTATGTTTCCCTCGAGATGCCTGACATTCGTGAATCTGCCTCTGCAGACCCGCGTAGCTTCATCGAAATGTATCCCCCTCCGGTGATCTTCGATGAGATCCAGTATGTTCCGGATCTGCTTCCCTATATCAAAGAGAAGATAGAAACTCAGCAAGGAATATGCGGACAGTACCTGCTGACGAGTTCCCAGAATCTACTCGTTATGGAAAAAATATCCGAATCGTTTGCCGGGCTGGTGGCTATCCTGCGCCTTCTTCCACTATCGTGGCGTGAGACAGCAGGACAATCTCAAGTTGCGCTACCGTTGGAGTTGAAGAAAGCGGCGAAGAGACGATCGCTTTCGCATCTGGATCTCTGGAAAGACTTCCTGCGGGGCGGATATCCGGAACTTGCTGTGCACAAGGAACAAGATGTGACTCTCTGGCATACCGACTACTTTCAGACCTATCTTGAGAAAGACATACGTACGCTTCGTCATGTCGGAGATCTCACGCTGTTTAAGAATTTTCTGAGGGCACTGGCAGCACGAAGTGCACAACCCCTGAATCTGACAAGCCTGGCGCGTAAACTGGGTGTTGCCGCGGCTACAGTGAAAGCCTGGCTTTCTTTACTGGAGGCTACATTCCAGGTAATCATTCTTCAGCCGTACCACACAAGCATCAAAAAACGCCTTGTTAAGATGCCCAAGATATATTTTACCGATGTGGGAAACCTTTGCTATCTGGTGGGTCTGCGGGAACCGGAACATGCGGCCTTTGGTCCCATGGGCAGTGTGATCATGGAGACGGCTGTACTTTCCGAAATCATAAAGATGTTTGTACATCAGGGTCTGGAACCACGGGTTTATTTCTGGAGGACTTCCGCCGGTACAGAAGTGGACATCGTTATGGAAACCGGCACAGAACTTATTCCTGTCGAGGTAAAGACTTCTGCTAAGCCAAGACCGGCTATGACTTCCGGCATTGAGGCGTTCCGCGAAGCACTCGGACAGCGTGTAACGTCCGGCTACATTGTACATACCGGCAAGGATCGTCTTACATTTGATTCCGATGTAATTGCACTGCCACTCGCCGAACTTTCGCTACCAACAATTTATTCCAGGATTCGTCCGTCTTGACAAAATCTTTCCTATTGTCCGTATTGTTCATCTATCCACTTTTGATACTCTCCGCTTTTGACCCGCTCTGTCCATACCTCGTTTCCGAGATACCATTCAATCGTCTTCCTGAGACCGGTTTTAAACGACTCCTCCGGAGACCAGCCCAAATCCTGCCGTAACTTTGAGAAATCGATCGCATATCTTCTATCATGACCGGGCCTGTCATTGACAAAGGTGATCAGATCCCTTCGGGGATTTCCACCTTGAGGGGTTAGAATGTCATCAAGTATGTCACAGATCATTTCCACAACCACAATATTTTCCATCTCCGACTCGCCGCCAATATTGTAAGTTTCTCCCCTTTTACCCGATTCCATAATAGTCCAGATGGCACGACAGTGATCCTCTACATAGAGCCAATCCCTCACATTCTTACCGTCCCCGTAAACGGGAAGAGGTTTCCCCTCTGCCGCATTTAATATGATAAGCGGAATTAGTTTTTCCGGAAACTGGTAGGGCCCATAATTATTGGAACAATTGGAAATCGTTATCGGCAGGCCGTATGTTGCATGGTAAGCCCGGACAAGGTGGTCTGAACCGGCCTTTGAGGCAGAATAGGGGCTGTTCGGGCGGTAAGAAGTTGTTTCGGTAAATAGTCCTTCTTTACCGAGACTCCCATAGACTTCATCGGTACTGACGTGGTGGAAGAGAACAAATTTGTCATGGTGGGCCCTGGCTACTTCCAGCAGGTTGAAAGTGCCAATAATATTGGTATTGATAAAACTCTCCGGCCGTTTGATGGACCTGTCAACATGGGACTCTGCCGCAAAATGACAGATCGTATCAATGTCATAGCGCGTGAACACCTCCTCCATAACGGCCAGCTCACAGATATCCGCCCTTCGAAAGATGTATCTATGGGGATATTTTTCCTCTATGCCCTTCAAGTTTTCAGGATTTCCGGCGTAGGTCAGTTTATCGACATTGATAATCGTCCCTTTAAAATCGGATTTTTCAAACATATAGTGAATAAAATTGCTCCCAATGAAGCCACATCCGCCGGTTACCATCATATTTTTTATTGCCATATTTCTCTCTCCCTTATTTTAAGACCGTCTTAACGTTTATATTATAATAGAAAGTCTGTAAATAAAAACACTATTTTAACACTGCAACTTTTTTCTTAACATATACCGTAATTGAGATATAATAAGGCCAAACCACGTGCAGGGGAAGCAATGATAGACAAGAAAACCATCATAGGAATTGTAATCTTACTTTTACTCCTCTTTCTTTCTTGCGAAAGACAGGAAGAAGTAAAAGAGCGGCTAAGTTCCGGTAACACCCACTTCGGAAGCGGCCGGTACGATGACGCCATAAAAGACTACAGCAGTGTGATTGAAATCCTTGACAATTACGGCAGTTCAAACTTGACCAACGCCTATTATAATCGGGGACTTTCATACTTGATGAACGGACAATGCGAAAGGGCAATCGAGGATTTCAACAAGGTAATCTATTATGATTCCCGGGATACCAGGGTTTACTACAATCGGGGAAACGCCTACGCAATGAATAAACAGTACGGCAGGGCAATTGAAGATTATTCAAAAACCATCACAATAAACCCGACTGATGCCCAAATATACTATAATCGCGGCCTCGCTTATCAGGAAAACAAAAGTCACTACGATAAAGCAATTAAAGACTTCAAAACGTCAATCAAGATCAACCCTGATGATATAAAATCTTACTGCTTTCTCGGAATTACCTATTTTAAAAAATGTAAGTACCGTGAAGCAGCCAAGTATTTCAGCAAGGCTATTGCCATGAACCCGGATTATTCCGAAGCCTACATCGGTCGTGGCCAGTCTTACCTGAGATCGGGAAAATTTGAAAAAGCGGCTTTAGATTTTGAAAAGGCTTGCAAAATGGGGAAAAAGTCTGGCTGTATCATACTGGAACTCGTCTTGAAGATAAAAAAGAGCTGATCAATCCTTCGAGACGTTTGCATAACTATTTTTCTGGTCATTGCGAGGAGCAGGACGACGCGGTAATCTATTATTATTACATGGAGTTATAGATTGCTTCGCTTATGCCACTTTGCGGCCTGCCTGTTCGTATCCCTGTCTGCGTTGTGGATATCCGGTAAGGTCTTCTTAAGAGCAATTATTCTAATGCAGCATCTCGTCGTAGTAAACCTCTCTCAATTTTCCTAATCTTCCGGGACAATACATTTTTTACATTATTTCCCATGTTTAAGAACTGCATTGTCGCAAATTCCAAAATTGCTGACTTCTGGAGTCTATCTGGCTGCCACACCCAGAGTATCTTTGCCTCAATATCAAAATCTTCCTCATCCAGACTCAAAATTCCTTTGACTTTTTCCCCATATTTCAAACTCTTCTCTCCGAAATGTGTAACTTTTGCCCCCCCAATGGAAATATCGATTATATTCATCTTTTCTTCTTCTATAGAAAGGCACATGCCGCTGTCCTCTCTTGGTCCAACACGGAAAGACATCCTTACATTGCTTTTGTTCGGATTACTTATCCTCTCTACGACAAAAGCTGAAACGGTTTTTGATGAGGCAAGTTCATAATCTTCAATTATATCCACAATCTTTCCATCAAAACCATAGCGAAGCGGCCCCGCGGTCTCTTTCAGAAGATAAGTTACCGTAACTTTACGGCCGATATTATGTTTCCCAAACGGAGGAACTGTATTGGCTATTATTATCTGTTTCCCAAGAACGTCATAGATAATCGATCCCCTGACATCGATTAAATTGTTTGAATAATCAATAGACACAACAATATCCGCACCTAATCCAGGTCTTATACTTGATATATTTACCATTATAGTATTCCTAATCACTCCTAAATGTTAGTTTTACTCCCGACATATTCAAAGTGAAGATCCCTGCCCACAGGGCGGGGCTTGCTCCCTATCAACCTTGTTTAAAATAATCTCCCGGTTAATAGTTCCCTATCTTTCTGTTATATCGGTCATAATCTATAAAACATTAGTTTAGCACCCCCGTAATTACATTGTCAAAACTTTTATCAGGGAAAGCTGTTTGACCGCGAATTCAAATCCTGCTATAAGAAATCCGACGTTACCCGTGGGGAACAGACTCCAAAACAGGTTTCACAATAGAAAAGCGGAGGAAAACTCTACTTTGAATATAATTCTTGCCGGATACAATCTTGATTATGAAATTATAAAAGAAATCGAATCATCGAAACCCGATGTAAATACCCTTACACCTGAGACCATCTCCGCTGCTTATGCCCGTATCAGTAGAAACCCTTCTCCCGTCACAGAATTGAGAGACATAGCAAGAAAAGAGGTTGAAAAGGCAAGGCAGTCCAACCGTAATATCGTCTTCGGCATGGGACACAGTTCCATCGCCGAACATGCCGTCTTCAACATAGATGTCCTTGACGTTTCACGCCTCCTCGTTGAGGAAATCGAAAAGTTTCGCCTCTGTTCCTATACGGAAAAATCGCAAAGATATGTCCTGATGGAAGACGATTTTGTCATCCCTGAAGAAATACGGCAAACAGGTATTGAGGATTCCTACATTAGTACTATCAAAGAGCAGAACAAATTTTACCATGAGTTATATTCAGCTCTTATACCGTATGTCTTTGAAAAAAACAAGGAGCTGGCATCTGATCCGACAAACCACAGGGTTTTGGAAGGATGGGCAAAGGAAGATGCAAGATACATTATTTCCCTGGCAACTGAAACCCAGCTCGGAATGACCCTCAATGCAAGAAACCTTGAGTTAATGCTGAGGCGCTGTGCCGCTCATCCTCTGGCCGAGGCCAAGGAGTACAGCGAAAAATTCTACCGTGTGATAAAAGATATTGCCCCCTCTCTGATCAGACACACAAAGCCGACCGAATTTGACCTCATGACCAGGCCCGACCTTAAGACAAAGGTGACAGAGTTGATTGGAAAACGGGGCGAAGGAGCTGAAAAGGGGAAATCCACCGAAGAAGATACTGTCATCCTCTCATATTCAACACCTGATGCCGATGACATAACTGTGGCCACACTCATTCACTCTTCATCAAACATTCCCTTAGAGGAATGCATGACAATTGCCTCTTCCATGGCAAGAGAAGAAAAGGAAGAAATGATCAAAACCGCTTGCCGGTATATGAAATCATACGATGCTGCCCTTCGGGAATTCGAAAACGTCGAACTTCTCTTCGAGCTCACCATCAGTGCAACATGCTTTGCCCAGTTGAAACGGCACCGGATAGCCACTATAACCTGCCAGGATTACGACCCGACACTTGGCATCACAATACCACTGGCGATATCCGAAACCGGAATGGAGGGCCATTTTAGAGATGTCATATCCAGGACAGAGGAAACCTATAATCAGATAAAGAAAGTGGCCCCGACCGCGGCAGCCTACATACTGACTAACGCCCATAGAAAAAGAGTTGCCATAAAGATAAACGCGAGGGAGTTATACCATATCGCCCGACTGAGGGTAGACAGAGACGCTCAGTGGGACATAAGAGAAACTGCCGAAAAGATGCTGACGCTGGGCAGAGAAGCGATGCCCAATACTCTCATGCTGGCCACTGGAAAAGACGGTTTTACCTCACTTTACGACCAATGCTTCGGCGACCGGAAGTGAAGCATTCGGTCGGGCATTAAACCCAACACGCAATTCGTAAAAAGTTTTTTGCGAGCGAATTCGAAGAATCACGTAAGTAATTCAAGCATTTTGGGGAAAAGATGGTGGTAGTGACCGACGTTAAGAAAATCTAACTGTTTGAGTGCATAAGCACGAGTTTTAGATTTTTAGCCGGGCAATAACAGCATCCCCAAAATGGTTCTGAGCGAAGAAAACAAACTTTTTGCGAGCACATTGAAGCTCCCCGCAACAAGTTGCGGGGAATCTCCGACTGTTTAGTAAGTTAGA
>CAZYTP010000050.1:0-18702 GCA_964650385.1 uncultured Syntrophales bacterium
TGACCTATCCCTCCAATATCAATCAAGGGGGTACGCTTTCATAGCAAAGTTAGCAATTAATCAATAAATTCTTAGAAAAATAAATGAATAGGGACAGATGTACATGCTCAGTAATCAGGTGACTCATTTGGTCTGTGTTATAAAGAGGGAAGGGGGATTTTACTCCTTGACATTCCAGCCTTTTTTGTTAACTATACAAAAGCTTTAACGAAACAACAGAAGGTATCATGCATTAAACAACAAACGATCTTTTCTTCCTTAAACACAAAAAGGTCCTGAAGATGGCAGATAATCGCAAAAAGACCCCGTATCTCTCAAATAGAGGCGGGGTTTTGTTTTATAAAACACCACACCTCAGTATAACAGAGAACAATTAAATGATCACAGACACTACATTCTTCACAAACGAACCGGGCTACGCGCTGCTTGACCGGTTCAGAAAAACGTTAAAACACGTACAATATTTTGATGTATTGGTCGGGTACTTCCGTACCAGTGGATTCCATCAATTGTACGAGTCATTTGAATCCATTGATAAAATCAGGATTCTGGTAGGTCTGAATGTCGACCGGAAAGCCTATGAAATCATTGAATCGGTGCGATCCCGAGGAGAATTCGATTTTGAATCTCACAGTAGAACAAAACGCATATTCAGTGAACAGACGGCATCAGACATGGGTGAATCGGAAGACTCTTATGAAATCGAAACAGGCATCAGAAAATTTATAGAATTTCTTACCGCTGATTGCGCCGACAAAGACCAGGACATAAAAAACGGCGGCAACGGAAAAAAGATGGAGCTTCGCGCCTATCCCAGTGAAAACATCCATGCCAAAGTATATATCAGCCGCTTTAAAAAAGATGAGTTAGACTTCGGTAGAGTAATCACCGGTTCCAGCAATTTTTCTGAGAGTGGTCTTATCGCAAACAGAGAATTCAATGTTGAATTAAAAGACAAGATTGATGTCGATTTTGCACTAAAACAATTTGAATCCCTGTGGAAGGACGGCGTAAATATCTCACAGGAATATGTCGAAACTATCCAGAACAAAACTTGGCTTAATGACACCATCACGCCCTATCAACTGTACTTGAAAATGCTCTATGAATACCTGAAGGAAGACATTAATCTTGATGAGGAAATTGATATATATCTTCCTGAAGGCTTCATGGACCTGATGTATCAAAAGCATGCGGTTGTCTCCGCTAAAAAAATCCTGGATGCATACAACGGCGTATTTTTGGCCGATGTTGTCGGTTTGGGAAAAACCTATATCTCCGCTTTGCTTGCACAACAACTGCCCGGCGGTAAACTGATAATCTGTCCGCCCGTCCTGAAGGATTATTGGAAAGATACATTCTTTGAGTTCGGAATTCAAAAATTCCGGGTTGAATCCCTTGGAAAGCTCGATCAAATCCTGAAGGAAGGAACTGATAAATACGACTATATCTTTATCGATGAAGCCCACCGTTTCAGGAATGAATACACGCAGAGTTTTGAAAGCATACATCAAATCTGTTTCGGCAAAAAGGTTATCCTGGTTTCGGCCACACCTCTCAACAATACCTTTCAGGATATTTACAGCCAGTTAAAATTATTTCAGATTCCCAAGAAGTCCACAATTCCGGGAGTGCCGAACCTTGAAAAGTTTTTTAAGAGTCTGGAACGTAAACTCAAAGGTATCAGTAAATCCGATCCTGAATATATAGACGCCATAAAAGAAGGTTCCAAAAATATCAGAGAGAACATACTCAAGTGTGCAATGGTCAGGAGGACGCGATCCGAAATCACCAGCTATTTCAGCAAAGACCTTGATGAACAGGGTCTGTTTTTTCCAGATGTTGAAGATCCAAGACGGGTCATTTACCGATTTGATGGACAAATAAGCACCACCTTTAACCAGACTATAGAACTGTTGAGAAAACTAAAATATGCGCGTTATACACCTCTGCTTTACCTGAAAGAGGAACTTCCTGAATTTGAGAAACAAAGCCAGCGCAACGTCGGCGGCTTTATGAAAGTTATTTTGGTGAAGCGTCTTGAAAGCAGCTTTTATGCCTTTCGCAAGACATTGGGCCGTTTCGTTGAATCCTCTGTAAATTTCATTGATATGTTCAACAGGGGAACCGTCTTTATAAGCAAAAAAGTGGATGTTTACGATTTGCTGGATGAAGACAATGAAGAAAAAATAATTCAGTTCATAGAACAGGAAAAGATTGAAAAGTACGATGCAAGTGAATTTAAGCCGGAATTAATGGAAGATCTGAATGCCGACCTGAAGTTGCTTAAAGCCATTCGGGATTTATGGGCAGGAGTGAGCTCAGATCCCAAACTGGAAGCATTCATCAATGGCCTGAAAACTGACAAAGAACTCAAAGATAAAAAGATTATCATCTTTACTGAATCTAAGGAAACAGGTGATTACCTGTTTGAAAATCTAAATATTCATTTTCCCAAAAAAGTTCTGTTCTATTCGAGCAATGGAGGGGTATTATCTGACGGCAGGAAGCCCGTCTCCGTCGCAAGAGACTTGATAAAAGAAAACTATGACCCAACCTGCAAAGTTCAGACTGATGAACTACGCATTCTGATCAGTACCGATGTACTCGCTGAAGGTATCAATCTGCACCGTTCCAATATCGTAATCAATTATGATTTGCCATGGAATCCCACCAAGGTGCTTCAAAGGGTAGGACGTGTAAACCGGGTAGGAACTAAACACAAAGACATTTATATCTTCAATTTCTTTCCCACAGATCAATCGGATACACACATCGGCCTGGAGGATAACATTAAATCAAAGATTCAGGCGTTTCACGACACCCTTGGCGAAGATGCTCGATATCTTACCGAAGAAGAGATCGTATCATCACATGAACTTTTTGGGGATACCCTGTATAAGCGATTGACAAGCAAAAAAACATACCAGGGTGAAGACGACAAAGGCGGACGGTCTGAGCTGGAATATCTCAAGTTCATCCGGGATATCAGAGATAATCAATCCGACCTTTTTGAAAAGATCAAGCTGCTGCCTAAAAAAGCCCGCTCTGCCAGAGACAATGATGCGGAAAGCGACCAATTGCTCACTTTTTTCCGAAAAGGCAAACTGAAAAAATTCTTTGTATCCGATAATAACGATTCCAGAGAATTTACTTTTTTTGAAGCTGTGGATCTCTTTGAATGTGAACCCGACACACCTCGGCAGAAAATCCCAAAGCAATACTACCCGATGCTGGATAAAAACAAAGTTCAGTTTGATTTCATAACATCCGGCGATGTAATGGGAGCGAAAGATTCCGGTGGGAGGGGAGGTCTTTCCAATGAACGCTATGTCGTCATGCGCTTGAAGGCAAAAGAATTGAGAAAATACCAGGGCTTTACCGATGACGATGAAGAATACATCAGACTTGTTCTTAGAGGATATGAGGACGGAGTGATTCCAAAGAATACTACAAAAAATATCAAGAAAAAAATTGAAAAAGAAACCAATCCCCTGAAGGTTCTGGCAATACTGAAGAAAACCATTCCATATAATATTTTAGGCGTGGAAAGACAGGAACAGCCGACTGTATCTTCAAAAAGGGAAGTTATTTTATCTGAGTATTTAAGCGGAAAGAAATAAAGGCCATAAAAGCAAAAAGGACTCAATGACTGAGTCCTTAAGCGTTGGAATCGGCAAGATGATTGCTCACCTTGCAGGAGTAGATTAGCGATAAACAAGTTTTTGTCAAGAAATATTAAAAAAAATTTACTTTTTCCAATATAGATAAAATAAACAGGCAAGTTGTTAAATTCCCTCTCCCTCAGGTGGGAGAGGGTTAAGGTGAGGGGCACAGGACAATCATGGACAAACAAGCAGCCACTGATCTGATCAACAATACCTTCAACCGCCCTTTCAATGAAAGCAGCTTTTCAAATTTTGCCCGAAACCTTCTCAACGATATAGATGAATCAAAAGCCTTTCCGTATTTATATGGAAACTACATCAGACATTCATTCGCAGATCACGTTAAACAATATCGTCGCATCGGCATTTACACAGATCCAAATGGTGAAAGAATTGACGTCCTCATCGTACATCTGAAGCGGGAAACCGCGCTTGAACATGCCCGCACAAGGCAGCGGAACTTCATCGCGTGGTATCTAAACGGGGGCCGTGGCGGTGTGTTGAGAGACGCGGCTCTGGTCGCTTTTGCTTCTCCTGATTTAGACGACTGGCGCTTTTCCTATGTGCGAATGGAATACAAAGAGGAGGTTACTGAATCCGGGAAGGTCAGAGTAAAAGAAGAGCTCACCCCGGCAAAGAGATATTCATTCCTTGTCGGCAAAAATGAACCGAATCATACCGCCCGGCAGCAGTTGCTGCCCCTTCTTAAAAATGATTCAACAAATCCCACCCTCTCAGCACTGGAAGATGCCTTCAGCGTCGAAGCCGTCACAAAACAGTTCTATCTGGACTATAAAGGATTATTCGAGAGACTAACCGAAGAGCTTGATCGCATTCTAAAAAAAGACAGCAAGATAAAACAGGAATTTGAAACCAGATCCATCGACTCCGCCAATTTTGCCAAGAAGCTGCTGGGCCAGATAGTTTTTCTCTATTTCCTCCAGAAAAAAGGTTGGTTGGGTGTACCCCAAGATGAAAGATGGGGGCAGGGTGATAAGAGATTTCTCGGGACATTGCTAAAAAGATGTGTCGCCGATAACAAGAACTTTTTCAACGATTATCTGGAATATCTGTTTTACGAGGCATTGGCCACCACCGAAGGACGGGCAACAATTGATTTGAGCTATTACCCGAAATTTGACTGCAAAATCCCCTTCCTGAATGGCGGATTATTCGAAGCGACATACGATTGGAAAAGCACAAACATTCTTTTGCCTGATGAATTGTTTTCAAACAAGGAAAAGACAAAAGCCGGAGATACAGGTACCGGTATCCTGGATATCTTTGATCGTTATAACTTTACCGTTAAGGAAGACGAACCCCTGGAAAAAGAGGTGGCCGTTGACCCGGAAATGCTGGGAAAGGTTTTTGAAAACCTGCTTCCCGAAAACCTGCGCAAGGGCCAGGGCGCCTATTATACCCCTCGTGAGATCGTCCATTATATGTGCCAGGAAAGCCTTATCAACTATCTGGATACAGCGGTCAACACCGGGGAAATTTCACTATCACAGGATAAACCCACACAGCAAAAATTATTAGGAGAACCCGAACCGGAGCAATTAAATCTAAAAGGCACAGGATACAAAACTGTTATTCCAAAGAAACATATTGAAGATTTCATACACAAAGGCGAATTCGCCATCGAGCACGATACCGCCAAGGAAGAAGGAACAAATTCATACAAATACAAGGTTGATGAATCCATTCGCAAAAATGCCCGGCTTCTGGATGAAAAACTGGAGACCATCAAAATCTGCGACCCCGCAATCGGCTCCGGCGCCTTTCCTGTCGGAATGATGCACGAAATCGTAAAAGCCCGGAATGTGCTGGAGACCTACCTTAAAACCGGGAAAAACGCTTATGAATTCAAACGCCATTGCATCCAGGAATCCATTTATGGGGTAGATATCGACCCCGGCGCCATTGAAATTGCCAAACTTCGCCTCTGGCTTTCACTTGTGGTGGATGAGGAAAATTACCTTGACATAAAACCCCTGCCCAATCTGGATTACAAAATCATGCAGGGCAACAGCCTGATTGAATTACTTTCCACAGAATCATTAGTAAGTTCTACAGATCACAGAAGAACTAAATTAATCGAAGAACTTAAAAAAGCAAAAGACGAATTATTTAACATTACTATTCCTGCCAAAAAAGAAAATAAGCGGCGTGAAATAGATGTCGTCATGAAGAAGTTTTTTGAATATGATCGTGATAAACAAATCAAAAGACTGAATGATGCTATTTTGGCAGTTAAATCTCAACGAAGGCTTTTTGAGGATGATAAAGATAAGAAAGAAGACGAAAAGAAAATCCGAGAAATCGAAAGCAGAATTGAAGAAATAAAGAGCATAGATATACCAAGATCCACCGAACATTTTGAATGGCATATAAATTACTCGGAAATATTTCAAACAAAAGGCGGGTTTGATGTGGTGATTGCGAATCCGCCATATGTGCGAGCGGATTCACCCAACTCTGGCCATGCGGATTTCCGAAAAAAGCTGGAGGAAAGCAATGAATACAAAACGCTGTACGAAAAATGGGATTTATTCATTCCATTCATAGAGAGAGGAATGAAAGTGCTGAGCAAAAAGGGAAACTTACGATTTATAACCTCCAACGCATTATGCACGTCTAAATATGCCCACAAGTTGCTGGATTTGATACAAAAAGAATACGCGATGAACAGCATTGATTATTTTGAAAATATGGAGGTATTTGAGGGAGTAGGCGTCATTCCCGTGGTAATCGGAATCAGGAAAAACAAAAGCGCTGTTGAAAATGTCTCAAAGATAATCCGGCAGGAGGTATTTGAAAATATTCGACAGGAGAAAAGAATACCATTAACCGAGTTCAACAAACTGGGCCGAGATGCATTTCGTAAGGATTACCAGGAAGTCAGCCTTGATGTCGAAACTGAGAAGCTGGGAGATATATGCTACATAAGCTATGGATTGAGACCAAATAGCGATGAGAGATATTGGAAAGGCGAGTTTACAAAAAACGATTTAATCCGTGATACAAGAGATGATATTTATTGCAGGAGATATATAGAAGGGAAAGATATCGCTAAATATGTTATCAATAAAATAAAATTCCTGGAATGGAATACAGGCAGGGTTCCGCATAAGCTGGTCAGAAAAACCTTTCCCGAACTGTTTGACCGCCCTAAAATTCTGAGAGGTCGAGTTACAGGCGCAATCTATGATGATACTAATCTCGTCTGTAATGACAGTATCATGGTCTTTGTCCGGTTTATCGATCTGGCAGGCGTTCATAACAAAAGCATTAAAAACAGCATCACCAAATTTAACAACTTGCCCCGCAGAGAACTTGAAGAAAAGTCGAAAGGCTATAACTTGAAATATCTTCTGGCGATAATAAACTCACGCTTTGCCTATCATCATCTGAACAACCACCGCAGGCACAGACTCGAAAATTACTTTTATCCTGACGATTTGAGGAAGTTGCCAATTCCCAAAATTAGCCGTGAAAATCAACAGACTTTTATTACACTTGTTAACCAGATCCTCTCCCTGAAAAAATCCAACCCGAAAGTAGACACCAGCACATTAGAAACCGAAATTGATCAAATGGTATATAAACTCTATGACCTAACGGAAGAAGAAATCGCCATTATTGAAGAAAATGTGGTAAAATGGAAAACTTAATTATTCACGTAAACGGCATAAATTAAAAAAATCGAATGAGACAGCATTTCGAAAAGGGAAAAATATCCGGGTAATTCAATATGTTACTATAGAGATACAATTTGTGCCTGATCTATGATATTTAATTATGTGATATTATATTTAAGAGAGCTATGAACTTTAAATCAATATTAAAAAACCATACTGAATTAGAAGAGAGTATTGAAAATATCATTCAGTATGGACAAGAAATTATCGCTGATTTGCCTTACAGAGAGAAAAAAACGGCCAAAGAGAAACGTATGCTGTTAGAAGCATTGCTGATCAGGGCTTGTGCTCTTTGGGAGAGATTTATTGAAAAAGAACTTATTCTGTCAGTTTGTTTGGATACTAACAAATTAATAAAAGAAATTGGATTGCCTGAGAGAGCGAAGTTAAATACAAAACTGATCAAGGCTATATTATTCTCCGACCACTATAGAGATTTTCATAATGTGGAGCGGTCCATTGGTTTTTTCAAAAAAATAATTGAAGATACATATAATCCTTTTACTTTACTTACTAAAACTCAAAAACAGAAGCTCGACTTTAATTACAAGATGAGAAATTATCTTTCTCATTATTCTGATTTTTCCCAAAGGAAACTTTATAATGATTATAACAGGCTATATGATTATAAGAAATTTATGGAACCTGGCAATTTTCTGTTAAAAAACAATGGCAAACATTTCGAGGACTTAATTAATAATTTCAATCTAATGTCTGCTCGCATGAGACAAAAATTCAAATAGGATGATTGATTATGAAAAGCGTTATTGAAGAAATAAAGAGTATGGGCAAAGGTAAAATAACATTCGCTGATAAATTTTATAAATCCAACGATGTTAAAACGGTTATGGGGGAAGTCCCATTTAAAGAAATTTTGTTTTTGGAATATCGGGATACGGAAGCAGGTAGTAATCCTAGGGAATACAATGGCTTGCAAAAGACGAACTTGGAAATCATAAAAAGCCTTTTAATGGATTATGAGAATATGTTCAGGTTCTTACATTCTGGCATGATAATATCATTGACCAGTGCCGAAATAGAAGACGACAGGACTATCAGATATAGCGAATGTTGTTTAACAAATGGCAACCAGACAAGATTCATTATATTGATAATTACCCTGTTAAAATTGTTTTTGAAAAACGGCATACCAGACAAAATAATTGCTAAAGAATATAATCATTTTATTAAATCCAACTTCAATGGAGATACAATAGAAACTATTTTAAAATACATTAAATTACCTAAGGTTAATCAAGTAATAGGATTCTTGAATAAGAATTCGAAATACCGAGAAAAATTTAACAGTATGGATATACAAAATTTCCTAAATTCCAGAATAAGAGTACAGGTCAATCTGATAAATTCAATCATCAGAGATTTGGAAAACGAAATAGATGACTACTCAGCAGGCACCCTGATAGCAGAAGCAAATAATGACACACAAAAAGTTAAAGCAGACGATATCTTTGGCAATAAGCGTAAGGATGAACTGGCAAAATACATCTTTAATAACTTTTTAGCGGAAATTAAAGATACTGAAATTGAATACAGAATGGGTGAAGTTGTGGGGACGTCGAAAAAAGTGCATATTCTAACTTTGTTAAGACCGATCATCCCTACAGGCATTTTGACAAAGGAACAAGATATATATCAATATTCAAACAAAAGAGAACCTGTTTATAGGCTCTTTGAAAAGTTGATCCAAAACAGAGAAAAAGAAAAAGCTAAAAATGCCATAAGCGCAATATCAAAAGTTATTCCGATAGTTTATTCAATAAGGAATAATTATTTGATTCCTCAATTAGGCTTACAAAAAAAGAAATTTATGAGAAATTATGAGGCGAAAGCCATTAACGGTGACTTGGATGATACAACGATTAGAAATGAAATCACCTTCAATAATGGCGAACTTACGGATAAAGCCAAGGGTGCTATAAGAAAAATTGTTAACTACAATGTCGAGCATATAATCCCAGTATTAATTTACAGGATCAGAAGACTATTCAAAGAGTCTAACGTTACCGGAAATATTGAGTTGACAATTTCAGATAGTGATGCTCCCGCTTTTTTCAACGGATTGATTGAAAGTATCTATACGAAATATGTAGATCTAAAACTAAAAGGTACAGCGTCTTCCTTGACGGATATCGTACGTAGTAGCGCGTTTTATCAATCAGGGGAAGAAGCATATATTATGTTCAAAAACACGACAGGCTTAGAAGAAACTGATTATATTGATAAACATAAATTCGTTATTAAGTAATCGGTCAGGATAATCGGGGGCCAGGATACTTATTATAAATCTGCAAGAGATATTATAGCGTTCATATTAACAAGATAAATCAAAGGAGAAAACCCATGTTGGCATATTTATCAAGCAGCATATGGGCATCACCGGCACAGACGTTGGTCAATACTGTCAATGTGGTGGGGGCTATGGGGAAGGGTATTGCCTTGGAATTTAAGCGCAAATATCCGGAGATGTATCATAGATACCGTGATTTGTGTGAGGCAAAAAAGCTTAAAGTCGGTTCATTTTGGCTTTATAAAGCCAAAGATCGTTATATTTTAAATTTCCCCACCAAGAATCACTGGCGGCATCCATCAAAGCTTGAGTATATTGAAGCAGGTTTGAAAAAGTTTGTAGGGTGCTATGAGCAAATGGGAATTACCAGCATATCTTTTCCTCAGTTAGGCACAGGTCATGGGGGGCTGGATTGGGAAACAGAGGTGCGCCCTGTAATGGAGAAATATTTAAAGGTGCTTGCTATTCCCGTGTATATACACCTTCGTACTCAGAAAGAGGGATTTGTCCCGGAACATCTTCTTCCGGTTAATCGGGCTATTCCTTTTGATGTGTTGCTTGACGATTTGAAGAAATTGGCAGGTAGAGAATTAAACACACTTGTCAAGAGCAACAAATTCACTTTTAAAGGCATAGAAAATGGATTTTTAGTTTTCATCAGGGGTACAAGCCAAATTAAAATTCCGATTGAGCATTTACGCATGCTCTGGGATGATTTACACATGTATAAGGTGTTACCTCCCAAAAAAACCCCTGGTCGTATTGCCAAGGAACATGCCCTTATTTTTTCTTTGCTGATTAATGTGCCTTATATACAAACTGTTGAGTCATCGGAAAATTACCGCAATTTCATTCATCAACCTTCCACCTCTTTAATTTTGGCTCGTGAGGATTTAGGTGAACGGTCTGTTGAACAACTGAGTTTGTTGCAATGAAAAAACCATGGCACCCCAAAATTAAAGATCACATAGAGCAGTGGACAGGATCGCTATCAGGACATTCCTGGTGGCCCAAATATGTTTATTTTTTTACAGATTTAAGGAATGCCGTTTCTATTCTGGAGAAGGGTTGTTTGTTAAGCCGTGATAGGGCACAATATCTTGAAGTTATCGAGGTTAATGGAGCCAGCCCGGAAATTATCAGCAAAACAGAAGAGGAGCGTTTTAAGTTCGTTCGGCTATACTATCGACCCCGAACACCAACGCAGTACCGATGTGAAGGAATCAGACCATCGGATGACCGTTGGCAAGATGCGCACTGTCCCGTGCCGGTATTTTTTCTTTTTGATGCTTACGAGGTAATGAGCCAACGTGATGCGCAATATTCCGATGGCAACATGGCTTCTCCATCTGCCAGATATGGACCCAAAGAAAGAGATTTTAAACGCATACCGTTCAAAAAAGTATTTCATTCTGGCCGCTATAACACAATGGTTGATAGTGATATTAAGTTTCATCGGAATGCCGAATTGCTTATTCCAGAGAAACTTGCCCTTCAAAATAATTTGAAATATATAGCCTGTAGAAGCCATGCTGAAAGGCAATCGCTACTCTATCTTCTGCCGCGTCCTCTCCAAAAACAATGGCGCAATTTAATTCGCATAGGTGACAGTTCGATGTATGAGCGTCAATGGGCTTATGTAAATACGGTAGAAACCGATCACCGAGAAATTACCTTCCATTTCAATCCGAACAGTCAACATACGGGGCAATTTGAAGCGACAATCTATCTGCGCTTTCCTTCGGGTGAGGAACGCCCGATTAAAAAGTCCATCGATGCCAAGAATCCATTTACAATAAAG
Source organism: uncultured Syntrophales bacterium (assembly GCA_964650385.1). Classification (GTDB taxonomy): domain Bacteria; phylum Desulfobacterota; class Syntrophia; order Syntrophales; family JADFWA01; genus JAUSPI01. The sequence goes on from CAZYTP010000050.1 coordinate 11,479, forward strand.
ATGGAAGAAGATGCTGAAGAAATCGAAGTTGAATTCTGGCTTGATGATGCATTAGCCTATCATAATAACCTGTTAATTTCTGATGTTCCGTTTTAATACAGCATTGAAATGCGATTATATCTGTTAGGGTGGGAAAAATATGCCTCCCAAGTATGTAAAAACAATTCAAGAAGAGCTCTTCTATGAGTATGCAAAACTCATATCCCGTTCTGCTTTCAACGGAAAAATAAATTATAGATTTGTGTCTGACAGGCTTAAAGCCCTTAGTAATGGTGGAATCACAATGTCAGGCACCATCAGAGAATGGCAAAGAGAACAGGAACTTCTAAAAGAATGCGTTTTTTGTGGGGTAGAGGAAAATCTGCACATGGATCATCTTATTCCGCGCAGCAGAGGTGGTGAGGATTCAGCGGACAACATGGTGTGGTCCTGTCAAAATTGTAATGTTTCTCGTGGAGATAAGGGTATCTTTGTATGGCTGGGCCTGAAGAAAAAAGATAATTTGCATCGTTTGGTAGCAGGAAAATATTTGAAACAACTTTTTAATTTACATGAAGAAAAAGGAACGATGAATATCCACGAGGACAACATCGAAGATCTTTGCAGGGAATGCAAAAACAAACCTGCCTGCATTGAATGGGATAGGTAAAAATAGGGACAGCGCCCTTTTTTGAATACTATTTACATGGTTGAAACAAAAAAGGAAGGTGATATTGATTCATCAGATGTCCAGGAAAAGGCACGGGCAGCAGATCGGTATTGTACGCATGCAACAGAGTTCACAACCCGCAACGGTGGCAAGCCCTGGAAATATGTCTTGATCCCGCACAACGCCGTCATGGGAAACATGAGCGTCGAATATCTTGTGAAGAATTTTGAGTATCAAGAGGGGTAAGTCTTGCACGATAGGCGGCAGGCTCAGGCGGCGGGGAAAGCAAGTGGTGGTTAAGTAGTCGGGGATTTTTTAAAGAATAAATCCCCAGACGCACTTCATCATAATATTGCCGAAGGCATAGAACGCAAAAGAAGGACGCAGATACTATAAATAAGTTATCTTACGGAAGTACGCTTTGTACCAGATAGATTTTTAACTGTTCCACGGACACTTTTCTTCTTCATTGTTGAGACAGCTTCTTTGAGAAGTGACTGCGGAACTTGCAAAACTTTCCGTGGTCTCCCGCTATCTTTTAATCTATCTACTGCCTTTGAAATATTTTGACGGTTCCTTTCAATTTCAGTGGCAGTTTTCTTTGTGGCAGAATCAAGACGTCTGCTCCTCGAGATTTGGACTTCTGGTTTGCCCGGAGCTTTTGCTTTAGCCCGCTTGTGACTTTGAGTTTCTGACATTGTATGTTACCTCCATAGAACAAATTTAGAGTATTATTGCCCTGCTTATGTCGTTATGGCCCACTGTATTTATAGTCAGACAGTTTTTCAAATCTTTTTATTTCCTTTCCTGGCTGTGGATGTTCATTGCATCTATTCCAATCCTCAAAAATATCTTGAAGGTTGTCATTCCATTTAATAAGCCCTTTTTTCATCCAGTCGTTAACTATCTCCAGCGGTGAAATCGTTTTTCCTGCAAACTCCTGTATCACAAAATCATTGAGATCGTTGTCGACAGTTGTCAGCTTAAATCCATGAGCAATGGAACATGCAGCTATTTTTTGATCATCACAAAACATATCCGGGGCTATCCTTATCAGCATTAGTATGCTACAGGTATCACAGAGAATATACATATCAGGCAGCCATGCTTTTTAATTTAACAAGTTCCTCTTTAACTGCTTTTGCGTCCAGCACATTTTCAATCCCAAGCATTTCCCCGAGTTTTCTATTTGTAATACTGTCAATCTGGTTAAGGATGACATTTGTAAAAAGAGGACTTAGCTTTGAAATTTTTGCAACATAATCTCTGGGATCGTTATCTATGAACAAAATATCACCAATTGTATGAAAACCTTTTTTTAAATTTGAGTCAGCGCCTCCAATTCTGAGATTAAAATCAGGATCAATAGTTTTGATCTGTTTAACTATCCCAAATAATGCATGCCCGTATTTTTTCCCGAAAGTTTTAAGCCTGTTTACCTGGACTCCCACAGATAACCCATTGATAACATCATATATCATATGAACATATTCATCAGGGAATTGAATATAATTTGCTACTTTGTCACAGAAATTTTCTTCTTCAGTATCAAAACCGTCATTTGTTTGGATTTCATCTCGTATTGCGTGTACAGCTTCATGTAAAACCGGAAAAATCAGATCAACAATATTTGTGCTGTTATTAACAAATACAATTCTATGACCATGGATTTTTGTATAAAAAGCATAGGCTTTAATTTTTTCAGGAAAATACCGGATTATTACTTTTATTCCAAGCTGTTCCAAAAGAGAAAAAGTATGTTCATAATCAGGCGGAAGATCCTGACCGATACCGGCTCTTTTTCGCAACTCCGCTGCAATTTTTTTTGCAGCTACATCAGTGCGGTCATGAACTCTTAAAACAGGAAGAATGCTTGAATTCGCATCATTTTTGAAAAGGTGTGCATATGCCGTGGCCATTTCAAGCGCACCTTTTTGCATTGCCGGTGTAACTTTGGCTGTTTTTCTTGTGCGATGGACTGGAACAAATATTGAATTGTCAAAATCTTTGGGATAAATGGGGACAGCGCCTTTTTCTGACTCCTCGTAGTAATTAAGCCTGTTCTGGGATCGGAGGAAAGCAGTTGATATAATTATGGCAAAAGGACATATCCCGGTTATTGAGAGAAAAGAAGAAGCTTCAGGGAGATAAGATAGAAAAGGGTAAAAGGCAAAAACGCCACATTTAAAGTTGAAATTTAAATCCGGCCATGATAGTGGATGATTATCATGATTCCAAGGACTTTAGAATCGACAGTCAAAAGGGCAATGAAAACCTTTCCGGCGGTGTTGATAACCGGACCGAGGCAATCCGGCAAGACTACTCTTCTTGTTGAGAGGTTTTCCGCAACACACCGGTTTGTCTCACTCGAAAATCCGGATATTCGGGCACGTCTGAATGAAGATCCTGTCGGTTTCCTCAGAGAAAATCCACCACCGGTAATTCTGGATGAAATACAGTATTGTCCGGAGTTCCTCCATTATATTAAATCGGCAATTGATAATGATCGGACGCCGGGACAGTGGCTCCTTTCAGGTTCTCAGAGCTTCTCGCTTATGCAGGGCGTAACTCAGTCATTATCGGGCAGGATTGCGATACTATCCCTGTTGCCTTTTTCTCTGGGTGAAAGTCTGGGCTTTGCAACCAGGCAGCGAAGCATTGACGACATTTTAGAAAATATCTTTACCGATCGTCTTGAAACTGCAATGGACGGCCCGGATACGCAGACTGTCATGCTTGATGATTGGCTGCTGCGAGGAAGCTATCCCGAGATAAGGGCCAACAGCGATGTTGATCGAAACCTGTGGGTTGCGAGTTACGTTCAAACATATCTGGAAAGAGATGTGCGCCAGATAGCGAATATCGGCGATCTCAACACCTTTAACCGGTTTTTAAGACTATGTGCCGCGCGAACAGGTCAGATTCTGAATATGTCAGAGCTTTCGAGAGATGTTGGAGTCAGTGTTCCTACAATCAAAAAGTGGATAAGCATTTTAGAAGCGAGCTATCAGATATATCTCCTGCCGCCTTATTTCAACAATCTGGGTAAACGCATCATAAAAAGCCCCAAACTCTATTTTATCGATACGGCAATAGCCACTTTTCTGCTCGGACTTCACGCGGCTGAACCCACACTTCACGGCCCTTTGATTGGACAGCTTTTTGAAACCATGGTTGTATCGGAATGGCTTAAGGCTTTTCATCACAGGGGTGAAAGACCGGAGTTGTACTACTGGCGCTCTAAGGGTGGCTTGGAGGTTGATCTTATCGTGAACAGAAATGGCCGTTTGTATCCAATAGAAATCAAATCAACATCTACCTTGCTTCCCGGTCACATATGGCCATTAATCAAGTGGCGGGAACTGGCCGGAGATCTGGCTTCAGCAGGCATTGTAATAGCCAACATATCGGAGGCATTTACACTGAAGGACTGTCGAGCAATCTCCTGGAAGACAGGTCTGGATATGTTTTAACTAACTCCTATGGTCTGTCATCCACATTATCTGGCAAGGGAAAGCGGTGTTAAGCCAACGGATTGTGTGCTCGATCTCTGCACTGGTACAGGTAGTATGGCGATAGTGCTGACTCAATACACGCCTCAGGGCATGGTGGTGGGATTGGATTTTTCTTTGGGTATGCTCAGAAAAGCAAAAGAAAAGGCAAAAGAGACAGAGAATCTCTATTTTGTGGTGGCAGATGCAGGTGCTTTTCCCTTTAAGGCTGAAGCTTTCAACATTGTTACCTGTTCTCATGCTATGTATGAATTATCAGAAGATGTACGACTCTTTACCCTGGAGAATATTAATAGGTGTCTGAGAAGTGATGGACGTTTCTGTATGATGGAACATGAGGAGCCGGAGCAGCTGTTCATAAAATTTCTTTATCGTTTACGTTTGCTCTCTATGGGCAGAGAAGGTCGGAAAATTGTCCGTCATGAGATAAATGAATTGAAGGAAACCTTCACAGATGTGGCCAAAAAAGTTACTCCTACAGGCAGAACAAAGGTGATTTGCGGGAGAAAGATAAATTTGTGTTTCAAAACAGTAGGTACTAACGAAATTATGCCGGCTTCAGTAATTCCAATTCAAGCTAAAAAGAACAATGTAAAAATTGTGAGGTAAAGACAGTGATAATTATTAAAACTCAAGAAGAAATAGAAAAGATGCGAAAAGCAGGGAAATTAGCTGCTCAATTACTAAATTATGTCGAACCTTTTGTGAAAGAGGGTGTTTCAACACTATACCTTAATGATCTTTGTGAAGAATTTACCCAAAAGCATAGTGGGATTTCTGCCCCCTTGAATTATAACGGATTCCCCAAAAGTATTTGCACTTCAATCAATAATGTTGTGTGTCATGGAATTCCTTCAGAAAAAGATATTCTTAAAGATAGTGATATTGTAAATATCGATCTTACTGTAATTTTAGATGGTTATCATGGAGATACATCCCGCACTTTTATGATCGGTAACGTTGATGAAAAAACAAAAAATCTGGTGAATCGAACAGAAAATGCCATGTATAGAGGAATTGCCGCGGTTAAGCCGGGAAAATATTTGTATGAAGTAGGGAAAACAATTGAAAAATATATCAGTAAATTCGGATATTCTATTGTTCGAGCTTACGGAGGTCATGGAATTGGGAAGAGTTTTCACGAAGATCCACACGTCCTCCATCATTTTACCAAAGAAAATAAAATACTTCTTCGGGAGGGAATGATTTTCACGATCGAGCCAATGATCAATATGGGAAAATCTTATGCCGTGGAAACATCTTTAATAGATGGATGGACAGTTACTTCTGCTGACGGAAGTATAAGCGCTCAGTTTGAACATACAGTTCTGGTTACTTCTGAAGGATCTGAAATTCTTACAAAGCTGCCAAATTCTAAAGTCTGATGGCATGGTAAAAAGCTGAAGAGAAAGTGAAAATGAAAATTGTTCTTATTGTTTTATTAGTTGTTTTATTAGCGATCGTATTTCTTTTTGTGGCCTCACGTCTGGTCATGGCATTCAAGGCTTGGAGGATGAAAGGGAAGGATGCTGTAGATTCCTGCCCAAACCTGCCACCCATTCCTGAACAAAACTGCCACTGATTCCTGGTGAAACCTGCCACCCATTCCTGAGGAAAGTTTACCACTTTTCAGGTCATTTCACCGACTTGGTGTTCCTGTGATTTTCAAATTTCCCCTTGATTTTTCGATGTAAATCAGACATATTGTTACCACTTATGAGCAAGTGGAGACTGTTTGTCTGGAGCCATAAATGAAAAAACGACCCGAAGAAATTTTCCGTAAGCACGGTGGCCGACTTTGTATGAGCGAGGCCATCGAGCACGGTATCACACGCTATATGCTCTATTCGCTCAGGGACAAGGGCGTCATCGAACAGGTGAGCAGAGGTATTTATCGGCTGGTGGAACTGCCCCCAATCAGCAACCCTGATCTGGTTACGGTGAGCCTTCGCTTCCCGAACGCCGTCATATGTTTTATCTCCGCACTGGCCTATCATGGCATCACGACTCAGGTTCCGCATTATGTTTCCGTGGCGGTGCCAAGAGACTCACGGATGCCTTCACTCGACTATCCTCCCATCCGAGCCCACAGATTTTCGAATGAAGCATACAAATCCGGCATCGTGGAGCATGTGATTGATGGAGTGCCCGTCAAAGTCTACAGCCCCGAGAAAACTCTGGCCGACTGCTTCAAGTTTCGCAATAAGATCGGAATGGACGTAGTGCTGGAAGCACTGAAACTCTACAAGACACAAAAGAAGTTCGACCTCGGCGAACTGCTAAAATATGCCAAGATCTGCCGGGTCGAAAAGGTGATGCGACCATATATGGAGGCGACGGGATGAAGTCTCCCGGAAATATCCCCGCGTCTGTCTGGCAGCGCCTCCTTAACCGTGCCAGGAGCGACCGACGACCATTTAACGAATTGCTTCAATATTATGCCATGGAGCGATTCCTCTACCGGCTATCTCAATCCGCTCACGCCAACCGATTTATTCTCAAAGGTGCTTTGATGCTGAGAGTCTGGCGTTCGCCGGAAATTCGTCCGACCATGATAAATAGAGACAGCGCCCTTTTTAGGTTCGGCACGGACAAACAAGTTTGTCCATGGCACCGGAATACACTCTTGATAGAGAGCGTTCCCCTGTGGGTGGGAAGAGATTGCCACGTCGTCCGCCTGCGGCGGACTCCTCGCAATGACCAAGATTGTTCAGTTAAGGAAACGGCGGTTGAAAAAGGGAAAGTTGAGATATGAATAAACAAATAAATACAGGTGAGATAGTTATATATCAAACAGAAGACGGGCAGGCGTTTTTGGAAGTTAGTCTGGTTGAAGAAACCGTCTGGCTTAACCAGGAACAAATGGGTCAATTGTTCGAGAAAAACAAAAGAACAATTGCCGAACAGGTTCGCAATATTTTTAAAGAAGATGAATTGCAGGAAAGTTCAGTTGTCCGGAAATTCCGGACAACTGCCCGTGACGGTAAATCTTATAATGTTAATTATTATCAGTAATTTCCGGTTAGGAAATTGCATGCGAATTACATAATATTTCTAAAATAA
>CAZYTP010000051.1:0-18452 GCA_964650385.1 uncultured Syntrophales bacterium
TTATCTTTTTTTATGGCATTTGCTTTCTGAAGTTCGGCAATCGCCTCATCATATCTTTTCAATTGGAGATAGTTATTCCCCAACCAGTTGTGTGAAAGCCAGTTGTTAGGGTCAGTTTGCGCCCATCTTTGCAAATGCGGCAGCGCTTCCTGGTACTTACCCTGATTATATAAGGACGGGCCTTTGACTGATGGTAGATTACTGGTAAATTGAGTGCGGGGTTGGATTCTGGTATGCTTCGCGGCTGGTGCATAGCCAAGGCAGCCGATGGTTATGATAATAACGGCAACGAGGATACGAGCGTATGATGTTCTCAAGGTTTTCTCTCCCTTAATTGAGATATTTCTCAGACTTGAAAATCATTATAGATTTCAAGCCTTGTCTTGTCAACTTGCTATATTATTTATTTGCCAGTTATGTGATTTAATGATACGTGCTAATAGCACTTTAAAAATCCAGAGCTTCCTTATATGCCTCCTGCTCGTGTTGGCCTGTAAAATCTCCAATTGTGCTTCAGTCACGCTCAAATTTCCTGCAACGTTGCAAAATTTTAAATTATCAGTTTGTACTGTTACCTTATATGCGGCGATAAGACAATTTCTATCAACCAATATTGATGCACTCGTAAAAAGTCAGTTTTTGTCACCCTGAATTTATTTCAGGGTCTCTAACTTGCTGAAATGATTAGATGCTGAAACAAGTTCAGCATGACAAATAGCACATTTTGAGACTTTTTACGAGACTGTCAATATTTTTAACCACGTAACTGATACAGGAAGAATAAGATGCTTTATGGCAAGTACCTCTTTTCCAGTATATTCGAGGATGACGCCATACTTCCCTATTACAAGGGGTCAACCTTTCGGGGAGTTTTCGGCCATGCCTTGAAGAAGGTCGTCTGCGCTCTTAGGAGGCAGGAATGTAAGGACTGTCTTTTAAGAAAGAAGTGTGTTTACTCATTCATTTTTGAAACCTCTGCCGCAGTGGACAAGCCTGAAGGGCGTAAGAGAATCGCGTCCCCACCCCATCCTTATGTGATTGAACCACCTGACAATATAAAAACCCATTATAAAAAAGGCGAATCTTTTGATTTCCCCCTTCTCCTTTTCGGCAAGGCAAATGATTGCCTTCCATATTTTATCTATGCCTTTGAACAGATGGGGGAAATAGGCATAGGGCGGCGCATTAAGGGCAAACGGCCTGCGTTTAAGTTGAACAGTGTCACCGCTGATGGTAATCTCGTATATTCCAGCGAGGACAATAAAATCAGGGAAGGCGTTTTTTTGCAGGATCTGATTGTGGAAAATTATTTATCTGAAGTTCGCGGCCTCGAACTGATTTTACAAACTCCTCTCCGTCTTAAATTTGAAAACTCCCTTCAGGCAGACCTACCTTTTCATATACTCGTGAGGGCAATGCTGCGGCGAATATCATCACTTCATAATTATCACGAAAACGGTGAACCTCCTCTTGATTACAGGGGCATGGTGGAGCGGGCGCAGTCCGTCAAGATCAGTGAGTCTTCACTCGAATGGTTCGATTGGAAGCGATACTCCAGCAGACAGGACCGATCCATGCTTATGGGTGGCATGATAGGGAAGGTCAATTATTCAGGTGAGCTTGGCGAATTTGTGCCGCTTATAAAATTCTGTGAAAAGGTGCATATTGGGAAGCAGACCTCATTTGGTCTCGGAAAAATAAAGATTACGGGAATGTGACAATGAAAAATATTCTCCTTGCCGTTGTCGGTTTAAGTCCTCAGGTGATTACGGAAACGCTCTTTACCCTGCATCAGCAGGATCGTAGAATCGATGCCGTCCATATTATTACCACGAGACAGGGCAAAGAGATGATAAACGCGCATCTTCTTGCCCCCGGCGATGGCAAGTATTACCGGTACCTCAGGGAATATAATATCGATTTCGGGTCAATAGATTTCGGTTTTGACAACATTCACACAGTAAAAGACGGCAATGGTATTGATATAGATGATATCTATGATGAAGAGGATAACGAGCGTCTGCTCAGGAAATGCTTGGAGCTGACCTTCAGGTTTACATGTGATCCGAATACCGCTGTTTTCTTTTCGGTGGCCGGCGGCAGAAAGACCATGACCTCCTGTCTCACACTGGCCGCCCAGCTATACGGAAGGAGGCAGGATCGAATCTACCACGTGCTGGTATCGCCGGAGTTTGAAAGCAATAGAAATTTTTACTATCCGCCCAGAGAATCTGTGTCGATTAAGCTCAGGAACAAAAATGGAGAGCATTACTTAAAAGAGACCCGGTATGCTAAAATCAAACTTGTGCCCGTCCCCTTTATTTCGATAAGGGAACAACTTTCCGACGACATGCTCAAAGAACCGAGAGACCCCGCAACCTTGATGCTCTCGCTTGTCAAAGAAGAACCTTACCATTTAACGATAGATCTTTCGTCCAGGAAAATTATTTACAAAAATGTTGAATTTGATGTAATGCCCGCCAGACTCGCCCTTTATGCTTTTTTTGCCCTGAAAAAGAAAGAGTGTAAAAAAGATTTTGGCACATGCCGCAACTGTACAGAATGTTATATTGATATTAATCGGGTTTATCAGCATCAGGACCAGATTACAGAGCTTTATCAGAAGATATTCGGCAGCCGGGAACCTACCGAAATGAGCGATTCGGGGATACTTAATTTAAACTCTGAAAATTTCAATTCATATAAGGCAAAGATACGCAAAGATATTGAGAGTGGATTCGGGCTTTATGCCCTTTCCGATTTGGCGATCGAGTCTGCTGGCAAAAGACCCGATACTAAATACGGCATAAATATCGACAGGGATAAGATCAGAGTCATCTTCTAATGCAGATGCATTTGGTCATTGCGAGCCCGAAGGGCGCGGCAATCTCAATGTTTTTATTGTCACTATTTTATGTATATACATATCTACACTTGACATAGGTAATATGTCCTCATATACTGGTCGTAATAAACCAGAATAAAAGGAGGCTTTCTCATGAAGACGGTAAATGCGCTTAAGATTAGAAACAACCTGGGAGAGGTTTTGGATATGCTTGCGAGAACTTCCGAACCCATTCTGATAAGCAAAGGAAAGGAAATCAAAGCCGTACTCATTACACCGGAACAATTCAAAAAAAGATTTTTGGACTATCAGGCGGAGGAACAGAAAAAACAACTGCTTGAAATCATCGAAGGCATGAAGGCCGACAGTCTTGAGACAAAAGACAGCGTTGAGGTGCTTCGGGAATTACGGGGTTATGGAAAATGATCTGGATTGTCGATGCTTCCGTAGCTGTTCGCTGGTTTCTGGAAAATGAAAGTCACCCTCATGCCGATGCCGTTCTTCGGAACTTGATTGATAATCCCGAATATTTTGCCGTTCCGGAATTGTTTTGTTTTGAAGTATATGCGGTATTGTCTCGCGTTCATCCGAAGGGCCACGATGTCTTCATCAAGGCCATGCTTCCAATTATAAATGGAGGCATTTTTAGGCAACCCATGACTGAAAACCTGGCCAATCAGGCCACCCGTTTTGTGAAGAAAGGGTTGACGGGATACGATGCCTGTTATGCTTCTCTGGCAAGGGAAATGAATGGGATATGGCTTACCTTTGACGAAAAGGCACATAAATGTCTGACTAAAGAACGAATTTCACATCTCCTGACGAAGGGTATGCCGAAGAAATGGCCATAAACGGCAACGTTGCAGGGGTTGAGTAAATGACAGGCGTTTAATACAATGACATTAAATTGCAAGAAGGAGAATCTATTATGGATGAAACTGTCGTAGAAAGGAGCTTTGGAAATGTATTCTGTTGAGTTTGATCTGGAAACGATTACGCCGCTTTTTATGGCAGGCGCTGATGGTAAAACACCGGAATTAAGACCTCCTTCATTCAAAGGAATGATGAGATTCTGGTGGCGGGCTATGCGGGCGGATGATGATTGGAAACAATTAAGTAAAGATGAAGCAAAAATATTTGGCGGAACCGGCAAAGGCGAAGGAAAGTCAAAAATTTCGATTAGGATATCGCAAAAAAATCTTAAGGAAGGTACAAATATTAAAAAATATGCGAAAATTCAAAGCCATCCAGGTGTGGGATACTTACTTTATTCGACATTTATGCAAAAAAAGGAATATTTTGAATATAATTCGCAATTTCGACTTGAAATATCCTCTCCAGAAATAGACTCACTGCATCAAGCCGAGGCAGCATTCTGGTTGTCGGTTAATTTCGGTGGCTTTGGAACAAGATCACGAAGAGGTGGGGGCAATCTTGCTGTCAATAACTGTCGTGGAAAAGATGATGAGCATACTATACTTTTAAAAAAACGATATATGCCAACGGGTAATATCCAATCCTTTTTGACTGAAGGGTATAAAGAGGCAAAGAAAACAATTACTCAATACAAAACAAACAGATATTCAAACTTATCGGGGGCAACAATATTTATAGGTCAAGGCCATGAAAACTGGCAAGAGGCATTAAATTCAGTAGGAACACCGCTAATGGATTATAGGGCTAAAAAAAGACCAGATTATGATATTTTTGCGGACTATTTAACAGGGAGTACAAATAATAATGAGCTTGAAAGGGTAAAATTTGGTCTTCCGTTGGGTGGTCGTTTTAATAATAATCCTGCCGTTAAAGGGAGAAGTTTCAATATCGTTCCAAAGGTTGATAAAAAGTTTACAAGACGGGGATCACCTCTGATTATCAAAATTATAAAAAACAATAATTCCAAGAACAATAAGCCTTATGTACCGGTTTTGGTTGCTTTGTCCGGAGTTTTTTTACCAAATGATGTAGAACTAATAATAAAGGAAACCGGTAAAAACAAAATAAAGGGAAAGCCCGCTCCAAAGAAATATACCGATGCAGATATCATCCGTGATTTTATTGATACAAAACTTCCTTCTTTTAGTGAGGTTAAGATATGAGTAACGATTCAATTTTTTCAAAAAAACTCTCCGCTTTCCTCCATGACCCGATAGACAAACCATACATTTTAATGCAGGGCGAAAGTCACGAGGAACGCGCAGCCCATCTTGCGGACTTGATGCAGGTTTCCATTGAAAAATCTGAAGGATCCGACTGGATCGCCTCAGCCATGGAACGGTTGTTACTTCCAACAGGAAGCAACAGGAACAAAGAATTGCAGATAAAGTTTCGGGATGCTCCTGAGATTAAACACCCTTTAAGCGGAAAAAATTTGGAATGTGGGGAATTAAAAGGTTGTCAACTTGATTCAATAAAAGAAGTTGTCGAGGAACCCGCTCGTGAATTCTCTGTTGATGACCCTGAAAAACAGTTTTTGAATCTATGGCGAAATTATATTGGAATAATAAAGAAAAACAGCTATCCGGAAATTAGAAAATACTGGTCTGTAATTCCTGCGGACACACGCATGCCCGATCATTCCATTTTTGAGCATTTACGAATTACATCTGCCTGCTATAACGCAATGGCAGACAAAGAAAACAATATGTTAAGGCATAACCTTTCATTTTTTATATGCAGTATTGGCCCGGTACAGTCTTTTATTTCTACGGCAAGAAAACTTCAGGATCTCTGGATGGGCAGTTTTATTCTTTCATATCTGACATGGGCAGGCATAAAGGTTGTAGTTCAAAAATACGGGCCGGATGCGGTTATTTTTCCTGATCTTTATAAACAGCCGCTGGTTGATCATTGGCTTAAAAATGAAAAAGGGATTGAACTGGTTGACAGCATGGAAACTAATATTGCTTTACCTACTTTTCCAAACCGGTTTTTAGCAATAGTTCCGAACGACAGTATATCTGAACTGGGAGAAACAGTTGAGCAGGAGATAAGAAAAACATTCATAGCTAAAGGGATTGAGGCTATCCACAACTTAAAGAAGGATTCAAGGGGCATACTTTTCGATTTTGCATTAGATGAAACACAATTTCGTGAGCATTTAAGTAATTTTCTGAATGTCTATTGGGTAGCCGTGCCTTGGCCCCAAGGCGTTAAGGATAAATCGGACTGGCAGTCGGCTTTGGATACCTTTTCAGGCTATCTGAACTCAGAAAATGTTAATAACGCAAAAAAAGCCCTGCAATTTTTTCCCAAAAAAGGGGAATATCCGCCAAACATCGGATCAGTTTATGAACTGCTTTATGCCTTTACGGAGAAGGCTCTTGGGTCACGTAAGGGTATCAGGGATTTTGATCAAATACATGAGGAAGGGCAAAAATGCTCCCTTTGCGGAGAGCGGAGGGCTTTTAAAAAAGAAAGTAAGTGCATCAGAGATTATAAAAAAGGTTTGATGGGTGAAAAGGAGTTCCTGTGCGGAGTTTGCCTGACTAAGAGACTTGGCAAATATGCATTTGCGGATATTTTCAAGGATATTGAAACAGAGTTTCCATCAATCGCGGAAGTAGCGGTATCCGATTTTAAACTTACTCTCCTGCAAAACAAACCTGAAGAATTTGCAAATTATGTTGAAAAGTGCCAATCCTTGTTTGGAAATGATTTTGCCCATAAAACCGATTTGCTCGAAAAGATAAAAGCCAAAACAGGCTATGATGCTATTGATAATATCGGCGGCGAATTCTTTATTCAGGATTTCTTGACGGAAAAAAACCTAAGAAAAGCTCTCGACTGGGATGCAGGGGATCAACTGCCTGAGAATATGACAGAAAGATTGAAAAAGCTGCAAAGCGTATTAAATGAGATAACTAAAACAGCTTTTAAGCCATCTTCATACTATGCCGTTATTATGATGGACGGTGATGATATGGGAAAATGGCTCAAAGGTGATTTTGCGCCGACTGTCGATCAGATATTTCATTCAAGGGTCTGGGAAAACCTGCCGGCAAGTTATCAAAAAGAATTGATGCAGGTTTTTGATAAAGGGAAACGGCCCATGTCGCCTGCCATACATAGCGCTATCAGCGCAGCCTTGAGGGATTATTCCCTGGGTTTTGCAAAACGAATCGTCGAAGACGAACATCTTGGCAAACTTATTTATGCAGGCGGTGATGATGTCCTTGCCCTTGTCAATCTCAGGGATTTGCTTTCCGTGATGAAAAAACTTCGTGCAGCCTTCAGCGGACATATAAACGATGACTTACAGGTGGATTTTAAGGCAGATGTATCCGGGTTTGTTGATACAGGTGACAACCTGCTTGTTACAATGGGGCCAAAAGCCACGGCCTCAATGGGTGTGGCAATTGCGCATTACAAGATGCCGTTTTCCATGCTCTTGGATAAGGCGCGGGAAATGGAAAAAAAGGCGAAGAAAATTGACAGCAAAAATTCTTTTGCCATTGCACTTATGAAACATTCAGGTGAAATAAGGGAGTGCGCCGCAAAATGGGACTATGAAGAGATTGACAAACCCGGCGGAACAATCGATCTGATTGAAACGCTGGCAAAATTAATCAGGCGTGAAGAACTTTCAAATAAATTCATCTATTCATTGAGGGATGAGTTTTTGAAGTTGTCTGTCGGAAGTGGCACCCTTAATTCGAGTATTATTAAAGAAGAAATTAAACGGCTCATCTTAAGGGCAAAAAAGAAAAGAGCAGACAAAGGAAAGGATGAGGAGCTTAAAAAAGAACTTGATGCCATTGCCGAAGATTTTTACGAACTTTTTATGAATATGGATGGGCCTCTGGAATCATTTTTGACTCTGCTTGAAACATCAAACTTTCTTGCCCGTGAAGTAAAAAAAAGAGGTGAAAAGACATGATAATAATCGAACCGATAGACACGCTTTTTTTCAGAGACGGGAAACCTTTTTCAATGGGCGATCAAACAGCGGCCTTTGGAATCTTCCCCCCTTATCCATCAACAGTTTATGGGGCAATCCGAACCGGTATTATTTCACAGAACCAGGGATTTTCCAGCTTTTATGCCGGAGGCATGGCAGATGAAATCGGAACAATAACTGATTCTTATTCTGCCTCATTTAAATTAAAAGGAGTTTTCCTTTATAACAGCACTGACGACTATCTCTATTTCCCGGCTCCTCTTGATCTTGTAACTGATAAAGATAATAAATCAGCTAAAAATAATAAAACGGCTAAAAGAACCGGGATTAAAAAAGACACACCTTTTTCGACCAATATAAAAATTGATCAATACCTTTTTCCTTTGGAAATAGAAAAAGCCAAAAGTGTTAAGGGTTATTATATAAAGCATACTGATCTTAAATCGTATCTGAATTCTACTAAGGATGAATTTGATATTTATCCTGAAAAAATATTTTGCAGGGTTGAGTATAAGACCGGTATAAAGATTGATGCTCAGACAAAAACCGCTGATGAAGGGAACCTTTACAGGGTTGGTATGCGGCGTTTTGAAAAAGATTTTAGCCTGGCCTGCGATTTGGAAGGAGCCCCTTCTTTGCGTAAAGAAGGAGTGCTCAAGCTCGGCGGCGAAGGAAAAACCGTTAGATATCATACCTCAGAATTGCAACTGCCGGATACTAAAGAAACGGTCGTGAAACGAATAAAGGAAACCGGAATCATAAAACTCTATTTTGCTACCCCGGCGATTTTTAAAAAGGGCTGGTTTCCTGACGAAAAAATAATAAACGGGCCGGATTACAAACTGGAATTAATAACAGCGTCCATAGGCAGTCCTGTCTTCATAGGTGGCTGGGATATGGGAAAAGGCGGGCATAAAACAATGATGCGAGGTGTGCCGGCAGGTTCTGTCTATTATTTTAAGATATTAAACGGAGATGTTGAAAATATCTACCAGCATCTTCACTATCGCAATATTTCAGAAAGAGCCGACGAAGGATTCGGTTTAATCATGGTTGGAGGCGCATAAGATGAAATCAGTTATTGCTATGGTCGGGACGTCATTGATGACAAACTGCATATCTGAAGATGACGATTCTTTTCTAAGAAATCTGTATGAAAGATACAGACACAAACCAGCGTCAGAATATGAGATAAACAAAGAGGATATAACCCGCTTGAAAAAGAAATTGAAGCAATTCGCTGAAGTAAACAAACAGGCATCCGCGGAAATAAAAAGCCTTGAGAAGTTGTCAAAGGAGATTTCAGATGATTTATCCATCCAGCTTTTGTCTTCAGATACCATTAACTCACGGATTTGCGCCGAGGTTATAAAAGATGTTTTAGACGGATCACTTGATGTGCATTTTACAGACAACAATATCATCAAAGGGTTGCAGGTAAAAAACAGAAAAAATTTTGCGGAAGATGGAATGGAAAATCTTTTCAAAAGGATCGAAGGTATCACCGGCGGTTATTACGAAGATACAATCATGAATATCACAGGCGGGTACAAAGCGGCAATTCCGTTGTTAACCATTTTCTCACAGATCAATCAAATACCATCATATTATATTTTTGAGGATACTGATGCGCTGATGAAAATACCTCTTCTGCCCCTTTCCATTGACTGGGATATATTCGACAAATATCCTGATATATTTCATGAAGTCGAGGAAAGCGGCGGCGGGGTGGATGACTGGAATATGATTTCAGCAAAAATAAAAGCCAAATACAGCGAAACAATTAATGCCTGCTTTGAGATAGACGGCAATGATGCTGATCTGTCAACACTTGGGAGGCTGTTGTGGCATAAATATAATTGCAGACGTAATCTCTTTTATATGAATGATGAGTCTATCCAGTCTGCCTTGAAAAGCGATCCTGATTCAAAAGAATATTTGATGAAATTGTTTGACGACAACTTTGCGCGAACAAAAACGGAAAATAAAAATGGTCATCTTGTGCTTGACCTTGGAAGAACTGCCCCAAGAATATTTTACAGGAAAAAGGATGGCTCTTTTTACATTTACAAATACACCAGGCACGATAATGAATACGAAAGGTTCATCAACTCAAATCCTTTCTGTAGCCTTGAGGATTATGGTCCTTTTGAAATGCATACTTTAAAGAAATAATTATACAATATAGGAGGATGTGATGTTTTTAAAACAAAAACCACTGTTTTTATGGGTTGAAACCCCTTTGCACGCCGGCAGCGGGAGCGATCTTGGGATTGTTGACCTGCCTATTCAGAGAGAAACGCATACGGGTTTTCCCAAAATTGAAGCATCCGGGATAAAAGGGTGTTTGAGAGAAAGTTTTGAGAATAAGTTGGAGCGAAAAAATACGGAATTGGCACTTGCGTTCGGCCCTGAAAGCGCCAATGAAGCTAATGCCGGAGCGCTCGGTTTTTCTGATGCCAGGTTGCTATTATTCCCTGTTAAATCGGTAAAAGGTGTTTTTGCCTGGATCACATGCCCGCAAGTGATTACCCGGTTTAAAAGAGATCTTGAGCTTTCCGGGGTCGTAGGCAGGGATAATGGATTTGATATTCCTGCGGAAGAAACAACGCCAAGTCATTGTGGGCTGTTTGTAAAAGACAATAATAAAATCGTTCTTGAAGAATATACCTTTTCTGCCAAAGAAAATAGCGCAACGACTCAATTTGCCAAATGGCTGAAGGAAAATGTGGCGAACAATATGGAACAATTCTGGAAAGACAAGATTGAAAAAGATGTTTTGGTTCTTCCAGATGAAGACTTTAAAGATTTTGTCACCATGTCCACAGAAGTTATTGCGCGTACAAAAATAGACGATTTTACCGGCACAGTGGCAAAGGGTGCGCTCTGGTATGAAGAGTACTTGCCTGTTGATTCTATTCTCTATTCCATAGTTTTTTCAGGACCTGTTTTCAAGAAAGAGGAAGCTGATAAAGGTAACTTTAAAGTAGATGATAGCGAACTTAATAACGGTAAAAAAAGAACTGAGGCAGAAGCAGGAAAAGTCATGAATTTCTTCACGGAAAATCTTGATCCAATTCTGCAAATCGGCGGCAATGCCACGATTGGAAAAGGTTTTGTCAGGACGGTCTTCTTGAACGGAAAGAAAGAGGAGGCTCAAAATGTCGAATGAAACAAATATAAAAAAGCTGGAAAACGGCAGGGCTGAGTTTGCCTACAAATGTGTAGTAGAAGCTAAGACCTATTCCGATTATAAGAGCTATGTAAAAAAAGTCCCTGTTCTCATTCAAACCAACGGATTGGGAAACACATTGGCCTATATGGTTTCAAAGGGTAAAGCATATGATCTGATCTATCAACATCTGACGAGTTGGTTAAGTAAAGAAGAGTGTGGTTGTAAGGCACTTCCCGATCACACTGACTTGTTGGAATTTGTTGTATCGCAACATTCAATAGTTTATCGGCAAATAACAACTGAATGTCTTGCCTTGTTGAACTGGTTACGACGGTTGGCCGAAGGTATGATAGAAGGTGATGATGATGAGCAAAGATAAGAAGTTAAACTCGTCGCAAGAACTGGGCAAGTTAATGGACAGAACTAAATCCGGATCTGATTTCCTTGTTGGTAAAATTGAAAAATATCTTGATAATAAGGGGTATGGCTTTATCAAGGGCAAAACAGGGTCCAGCATATTTTTTCATGTTACAAAGGTCAAGGATGGAAATCCAAAAGAAGGAATGACCGTAAAATACAAATTTAAGGAAGGTAAAAAGGGGCCGGAGGCAACAGAAGTTGTAGGTGCATCCCCAAAATTCTATCTCCCCAATGATACTAAAGCAATTATTGATATAACTCATTGTGAAAACAATTTGTTGTATTTAAACAAATTTATGGAATGGGAAGCGTCAAAGAAAAATTCGGGGAAAATGGATCCATCTAATGATTTTTTGAAGAATATGGAGTCCAAATCTTTTTCTGATATTGTTTTAAAATATTCAATCAACCGACATAACTATCTAATTGAACAGCTTAAACATATCTATTACTTACGAAAACTTTTATTTACAGTGGATTGGCGAATGATAGTCGGCTTAGGCGCTGAAAATGTTCATGAAACCTCGATGACCCTTCATCATATTTACGGCATTCCTTATATTCCTGGGAGCGCCTTAAAAGGCATTGCCCGTGATGCAGCCGTGGCCGATCTTTGCTCTGAGGTTGAAAATGAAAAACCGGATGTAATGGATAAATTAATTTCAATGCCGGATTTTAATGAAACCGACACCCTAAAAAAGGGTAAACAAATTGCGAACTACGGTAGAATCGAACGGCAAAACAAGGATATAGTAAAGCCAGGAAAAAGTACTATAGATAAAATCATAAAAGGATGGTCTAAACTTGAAATAGCCCAAAAAATATTCGGCAGCCAAAAACAGGCAGGAAAAATTATCTTCTTTGATGCTTATCCCGAAAAAGACATTTCTATCAAGCTGGATATAATGAATCCTCATTATCCGAAATATTATAGTGATAACGAGGCGCCAACGGACTGGCAGAATCCAAACCCAATCAAATTTCTTACAGTTGAAAATACTTCATTTAACTTTACTCTGGCATTAAACAAAAAAGAGGCTGATCAAAACAAAAATAAAATTGAAAGCGATCCTGTCCTGTTAGATGACGCTGAAACATGGCTCAGACTTGCCCTCCGATCCCATGGCGTAGGAGCAAAAACTTCTGTTGGATATGGGTATTTCAAAGAATCATCACTGAGGAATTAAGGTTATTTTAAAAGGTGAGACCCTTTATTTCCGCCTCATAAAATTTCCTGATCTCATCATGGCTGCCGACCATGAGGCAGACAATTGATAAAAGCAATTCTTGGCGAAGTATAAGCAGGGCGTTTCTCTTTCAAAAACGGTTGCATTATATTTCATAATGAAATATTATATTTCAAAAAATGTCAGGGGGGGGCTTTAAAATGCCGAAAGCCGTTAAAATATCGGATGAACTTGCCGCCAATGCAGCGATGTATGCGAAGGTTGAAAGCCGGTCGCTTGCCGGGCAGGTGGAATATTGGGCAAAACTGGGAAAGATCGCGGATGAAAATCCTGATCTTCCGATATCATTTATAAAGGACATTCTGATCGGAAGGGCTCAAATTCAGGGCGGACAGAAGACACCATACGTCTTCGGTGAAAAGGAATGAGCCGCCAGGTATTTCAGTCGCCGCTTTTTGAAAAGCAAAAAAAGCGTCTGATTAAAAAAGAAGTCGAAGTTTTAGATACAGGAATTAAAGAGATTATGGAAAACCCCGAAGTGGGTGAACCTAAAAGAAGCGACATCGCAGGTGTATACGTTTACAAGTTTAAAGTGGGACCTAAACTGTTTTTGTTGGCTTACGAGTTTGACGATTCGGAAATTGACCTTTTGGCAATAGGTCCCCATGAAAATTTCTATAGGGATCTGAAGCGTTATCTAAAATGAAGGCGAACTGGATGACGTAGAGATTGAAAGACTGGTCCGTAAGAGGATGACATGTAGAAAATTGTAATTGGTATAATTAGAGATAGTTCGCATTTATTCGTAGGAATATAATACAATTCGAGGGAGGTTGAAAAGATGACCACGGACGCCGTTGATATTGCGCAAAAGTACAAGGCCGTATTGCGGCAAAAGCTGGGGAAACGATTGAAAAAGGTGATTCTTTATGGTTCACAGGCGCGTGGTGATGCCTGGGAGGGATCGGATTATGATGTTTTAGTATTGGTTGATGAAAGAACGCCTGTAATTCGTGAGGCCGTTATAGATGCGGGTGTGGAGATGATGGACAGGTACGAGGCACTATTTGCGGCATTGATTTACGATGAACATGAATGGCAGCAGGCGCGTGGATTCCCGCTCACATGGAACATTGAGCAGGAGGGCATTGCGGTATGAATGAATATAAATCCACCCCTGATGTATTAAGGGCCATGCTGAGGAAAGCCCGGGAAAAACTCGCATCCGCACGGAAGAATCTGGATTCAGGATTTTATGGCGATGTCGCTTCAAGGGCCTATTATGCCGCTTTTCATGCCATATCGGCTGTTTTGGCAGATCGTGGATTAACCTTTTCTTCTCACGCTCAAACGCTTGGAGCCTTTAATCGCGAACTTGTAAAAACGGAAATTTTCCCCGCTGATACGTTCAGAAAACTTCAACGTCTTTTTGAAGATCGACAAGTTGCAGACTACGACTGGAATATTTCTGTTGATAAGGAAACCGCGGAAAAAGACTTAGCCGATGCCGAGTGGTTGGTTAATGCATGTCTTGAATATCTCGAAGAGCAGGCTGGTCAACTCTTCGACAAGGAGTAAAAAATATCATTATGAAAAGGATATTAATTTTATCTGTTGGTGGCTCTGCTGAGCCTATTATTAATGCGATAAAAAAGGATAAATCTGACTATGTCTATTTTCTATGCTCGGCCGGCCCGAAAGGGAGCGAAATAACTATAGACGGGTTTGGAGACCCGTGTGGAGACAAGAGAAGAACAAAATGCCCTGCATGTGACCATGAATTTTACCTTGGTAACCCAAAAGGCAAGGCCATTGTCTTCCAGGCAGGGTTAACAAGCTCACAGTACGATGTTCTGACCGTTGAGGATCCCGATGATCTCGATGAATGCTACGAAAAACTTTTGAAACTGGCAGATATGATTGAAACCCAACATGGTAAAAACTGTCGGATCATTGCTAATTATACCGGTGGTACAAAAACCATGTCAGTGACCATGGCATTGGTTGGACTTCTGACAGAAAAATGGGACCTTTCAATAAATATTGGTCCGAGACCCGACTTAATTAAAGTTAAAAGCGGAGATGTCCCGGTCCGTATTGATAAATGGCGCGTCTTCTGTCAAACACAGATTGAATCGGTAAGGAAATCCATACGAAATTTTGACTATGCCTTCGCGCATTATCTAATTACTGAAATGCTGCAACATTCTTTGGATAAAACATTTCGAATAAAATTGCTTGCCGCGGCACAACTTTGTCAGGCCTTCGACCTGTGGGACAAGTTTGAACATGATAAAGCGCTGGCGCTTCTCGAATCATATGGCGCTTATTTTTCACAACATATCATAACATTGAAGCAGATCCTGAAAAAGCAAAGAAAAGTTTGTGGATATGAAATGGTAGGAGACTTGCTGAATAATGCTACCCGCAAGGCCCACAGGAGATACTATGATGATGCAGTTGGGCGGATCTACAGAGCAACGGAACTATTCGCCCAGATAAGGCTCAAAAAGCAGTATCGCTATGACACATCAAATATTCTGCTAACTGATCTTCCCGAAAACTTACAGAAACAATACATATCTCGTGTGAAAGAGAAAAATAAACTGATTCTTGGCTTGCAAGAAGATTATGAATTGCTTTCAAAGTTGAAGGATCATGTTGGCCAAAAATATTTCCAACAAAAAAAAGAAATAAAAGATGCCCTATCTTATCGTAATAATAGTATTTCTGCTCATGGTTTAAAGCCGCTCGACGAAGATGATTATCGGTATGTAAAGAACACTCTCCAGGGATTTATCGAGAGCGTATCGAAAGATATAAATATAGATTTTAAAATTTCGCAACTTCCCCAGGAAGGGATCATATAGCTCAGTAAGATTATGCTCTTTGACAACTGAATATTGACAGTCTCGTAAAAAGTCTTTTTGTCCGTCACTCCCGCGAAAGCGGGAGTCTATAACAGATTGAATTTACTGGATTCCCGCTTTCGCGGGAATGACAAAGCTTGTCCTCGACCTGATCGGGGAAGGGTAAAAAGTGAAATCCGACGAATATGTCATTTCGACCACAGGGAGAAATCTTATCTTTTAAGTATGTTACGTTTTAAAGATTTCTCGTTTCACTCGAAATGACAAGCTGAGGAGACTTTTTACGAGTGCATCAATACTGCAACGTTGCAAACCTTGTTTCAGACCATAGTTGTCTCCTATAATGGCGTAAAATAATCCCCCTCAATTCCCCTTTACAAAAGGGGGAAGCAAATAAAGTGTGCTCCCTTTGTAAAAGGGGGAAAGAGAACGGTTCTCCCCTTTTTTAAAGGGGAGTCGGAGGGGATTTAGGGGAGGCAACTTATGGTTATATATATCAGAACACAGGGGGCAAAGATTATAAAGGAGGGGAGGCATCTCCTTGTGAAAAAGGGGGACAGTATTTATAATACCCTCTTTACCTACAAACTGAAACAGATCGTTATCTTCGGCAGTGTGGAGATAACCCATCGTGCCTTTATTCAGCTTATGCGAAATAACATAGACACAGTCTTCATGAGCTATGATGGGCGCTATCTTGGGAGAATTGCATCGCCGGAATCGAAGAATGTCTTTTTGCACAAGCGCCAATACCAGCTCATGGATGACAGGGATTTTGGACTCCGTTTTGCCCGCTGCATTGTAGCGGGAAAGCTTTCAAACATGTATACGGTCTTGATGCGCATCAAGCGGAGCAAAAACAACCCTGTGGCGGGGCACAAGGCCAGAGATATTCAGCAACTCATGGGGAAACTGAATTCTGCCAACAACATTGAAAGTGTGCGTGGATATGAGGGGAGGGGGAGCGCCATCTACTTTGAGGTATTCCCCCAAGGTTTTGTCAAGAACATGGGTTTTACGCGTCGTGTCAGGAGGCCGCCTACAGATCCTGTGAATTCTATTCTTTCACTCCTTTATACCTTTCTCATGAACCGTGTTTATGCTGCCGTGCGTATAGCCGGGCTCGATCCCTATCCAGGGTTTCTCCATTCTCTTGATTACGGGCGGTATTCTCTGGTGCTCGATCTGATGGAAGAGTTTCGTACCATCATTGCGGATACCCTGACCCTTTCGCTTTTCAATCTGAATATCCTTAAGAAAGATGATTTTTACGTGGAAAAACCCGGAGAGGAAGAGTTATCTGAAGCCCCTGTTGAGGAGATTCCTGATATAACGAAGGATCCAATGGGGTTAATTTCCGGTGATGAAGCAGAGCAGGAGGTTTTTGATCTTCCAGAACAGAGGATGGACAATGGTGTTCCTGTATCTGCCCAGCCTGCGGGTAAGTATCCGGTGAAACTTTATAGAGATGCATTCAAACGGGTGATCGAGGCATTTGAAAAGAAACTGACTACCTCTTTTTATTATCCGCCTGCGGGACGTCGGCTGAGTTATGGCGATGTCATCATCTATCAGGCGGCGCACTGCCGCAAGGTAATCGAAGGCGAGGCGGACACATATCAACCGGTGTTTCTGAAATGATTGTACTTGTAACTTATGACATCACAGATCCGAAGCGTTTGAATCGGACCCATAAATTTCTGAAGGAATTTGGTTTGAATACGCAGAAATCGGTCTTTGAGTGTGATATAGACAGAGAAGGTATCAAGCGGATAAGGGCATACTGTAAGGAAAGCCTTGATTTGTCGAGTGACTCTGT
This sequence comes from uncultured Syntrophales bacterium, assembly GCA_964650385.1. Classification (GTDB taxonomy): domain Bacteria; phylum Desulfobacterota; class Syntrophia; order Syntrophales; family JADFWA01; genus JAUSPI01. The sequence goes on from CAZYTP010000051.1 coordinate 17,217, forward strand.
GAGGATATATAAGATCTGCAACCACTGCATAAATAAGGTAATAATTTCCGGCCAGGGGCTCAAGGTAACCCAGCTTGAATACATGGTGGTGTGAGCAATGAACATGATTGTGGCTTACGATATTGCAGATCCGAAACGCTTAACCAGGGTAGCCAGGATTGTTAGCGACTATGGTGTCCGGGTGCAAAAATCCATATTTGAGGTAATGGCAGGCGATAGGGTCTTTACAGAAATGAAGACGCGCATTGAAAAGGTGATTGTACCGGAGGAAGATGGCGTGAAATACTTCCCCTTATGTGAGAAGTGTGCGGGAACTGTAGAGATTATCGGTCAGGGGTTATTCACTGATCCGGATGAGGAGTTTTACATTTATTGAGATCACGATCCGTGGTAATCGTAGTAGCGCAGGGCTTTAGCCCTGCTTTCGGACGTCAATATCGTCTTGTAACGCGGACCTCAGGCCGGTACCGAAGCAAACTTGTAATCTCTTGAAATCTAAGTCATTATGTAAATATGGTCGGATGAGGTTTGCGGAATGGCGAGTTTGGCTGTAATTTCAAGATATTATGATATGCTTGAATAGCGTTAAAGGAGGTGTAGTTACGGCAATGGATGCTTTTTTAAAGAAGGTTTGCGGAAATGATAGTCGAAACACCCTGTTTTCAAAGGGGTACAGAGACCGCTGACAGAATTGACCTGACATACGAAGGGATTGCGACTCCGGTTCTTATTTTTGTTGTAGAATTCTGTGTCAACTTCGACAGAATTGACCTGACATACGAAGGGATTGCGACATTCGCGCTCCAGTCGCCGCCATCGGTTCCGTTGTTTTCGACAGAATTGACCTGACATACGAAGGGATTGCGACTGGACATGCAACGGCCTACCTTGGAGTGATTACCCTTATTGACAGAATTGACCTGACATACGAAGGGATTGCGACAGGGCGATTTTCCCTTTGTATTCAACGATCAGTACTGCCGACAGAATTGACCTGACATACGAAGGGATTGCGACTCCACACCAACAGCACCTTTGTGCTTTTTTATTTTTCGACAGAATTGACCTGACATACGAAGGGATTGCGACGTCGGGGTAGAGAACCAATTCCCCCTCCCTCCTCCAGCGACAGAATTGACCTGACATACGAAGGGATTGCGACGCCATTTAGCGGTGGTCATTTGCGCCCCCCCCCATCTGCGACAGAATTGACCTGACATACGAAGGGATTGCGAC
>CAZYTP010000052.1:0-18108 GCA_964650385.1 uncultured Syntrophales bacterium
GAACAAAGGATTGAGTTCGACCGCTTCGCGGATCGACTCAATCCTTATAGGTTAGAGCGCGGACTGGCGAGATACTACTTTCATTCGATAGGGTTAGCACACCCTTTGAAGATTTGCCTGATAGAATGAAGAAAATTGCTACGAAGGGGGCAATCAAAGGAATTGCAAATAGGATGAACTATGAAGATGACGCCATTCTTTTCACACAGTCTGAATCGTTAAATATAGCATCCTCTTTAAATACGACCTATCAAATATCTCGATATTCGATAGGTTGGAATACCTCTAATCTTCGCGTTGATGACATCGGAGAAATTTTCAATTGCTTCAGTATTGATGCTGGGTGGGATTCAATTGATATATTGGCCAGAAGGCTAAACCTGACAATTCCGTCATCAAAAGAGGCTTTCAGAAATGCGGCTAATCGGCGACATGATGCTGCTCATAATGTTGATGCTGTAATACATCCTGCACACCTGGAATCTTTTGTCAGAGAAGCATATGGAATAGCACTTGGATTCGATTTGCTAGCGAGCACAGCGTATCACAAGACATATATTGGTGATAATGATTACTTGAATAATACGACGAAAATTACAGCAGGGGATATTGCTCTGCGAACGATAAGTTTTGATAGGAACAGATGGAAAGAGTATCGTGAAGGGGGAAGAAGAGCGGTAAAAACAGCTGAGACCAAAGAGGAATTATGGCCCAACGCTTTATTGCGCGCAAAAAATAATAATGAGTTTTTATTGAGTATGGCTTCAGATGGATTCCCATCTAAGTGGGAATACCCCTCTCTCCCATGATAAATAACGAATCATGAAAAGCGGATCGCTATCCCGATAAGCTGGGTACAGAGACATATCCCTCCCATGATCCGACGCCCCATACCATGCGTTGTGGCAGTTATTTAATGGACTCACAAGGCCGTTTTTATTTTACTCGCTTAAAAAAACTTCTTATCAGAATCGGCAGGGTTGCAGTGCCTGTATGTGAGACACCCGATGGAGTTGCTATCACGATAGTGGCAACGTTGCCTTTGCATCAATCCACGGCGTGGCAGGCGACATGATGGTTTACCCCTTTGTCTATGAGCTCCGGCTCGATCTTATCACAAATATCCATTCTTTCGGGACAGCGGGGATGGAAAGAACATCCGGCCGGCGGATCAATCGGGCTGGGAACATCTCCATTGAGGATAATTCTTCTCTTTTTCCTTTCCGGGTCGGGGACCGGCACAGCAGAAAGAAGCACCTTTGTGTACGGATGGAGCGGACTTTTATAAAACGTTTCTTTTTCTGCAAGTTCCACTATTTTCCCGAGATACATAACGGCGATCCGGTCACTCACATGTTCAACCACACTGAGATCATGGCTTATGAAGAGATAGGTCAGGTTAAAATCCCTCTGCAGATCTTTCAAAAGGTTCAATATCTGTGCCTGTATGGAAACGTCCAGCGCGGAAACAGGTTCGTCTGCAACAACGAGTTCGGGCCTGAGTGCAATGGCCCTCGCCACTCCTATGCGCTGCCTCTGACCGCCGCTGAATTCGTGGGGATACCGGCCCATCTGTTCCCTGCTCAACCCCACTACCCCCATTAGCCTGACTACTTCTGCCTCCCTCTCCTTTCTGTTGCCCAGTTTATGAACAATAAACGGCTCTCCAATAATGCTCCCCGCACTCCTTCTCGGGTTAAGGGATGAATAGGGGTCCTGGAATATCAACTGCACCTTCCTGCGATAGCTTTTCAGCCTTTCGCCGGAATATTCAAAGACATTTTCACCGGCAAAGAAAATCTCTCCCGCTGTTGGTTCTTCAAGCCTCATGATAAGCCGTCCAAGAGTTGTCTTACCGCAACCGCTCTCACCAACAAGCCCCAGTGTCTCTCCACGGTAAATCTTGAGATCGACTCCATCCACGGCTCTCACAATTCCACGGCGACCCGAGAGAAACCCGCCCTCTACGGTAAAATATTTTTTTAATTTTCTAATATCCAGCAAAACAGTATTCATATAGATAAAGTTCCGAGTTTAAGGTTTCAACTTTAGACTTCAAACTTGATGATCTCGCAAAAAAGTCATAAAGCGTGCCATTTGTCATCCTGAACTTGTTTCAGGATCTAATTATTTCAGCAAGTTAGAGACCCTGAAATAAATTCAGGGTGACATCAATATGTATGGATTTTCGCCAAGCAATAATGTCTTTGCAGCTTTTCATTTTCCTCTATTCTCTGTGCCTTTGTGCCTCTGCTACTTTATGCCTGGTAATTACACGTATTTCCAGCATCTAACCTGATGTCCCGGAGATTTTTCTGCAAGCTGCGGCTCCTTTTCTTTGCACACCTTCATCACATCAGAACATCTGTCCTGAAAGCTGCAGCCGGAGGGCAGTTCATACAGATTAGGAACAACACCCCGTATTGTCCTGAGATACCCACCTTTCCCGCTTGGGATAGATTCCATTAGACCTACCGTATATGGGTGAAGAGGGTTCGAAAAGAGACCCCCTACATGACAATACTCAACCACCTTTCCTGCATACATAACGCAGGCATTTTGAGCTGCCTCGGCAATAACTCCAAGATCGTGGGTTATCACAATTACCGATGTTCCCACTTCTCCCTTCAGCTTATTAATAAGTTCGATTATCTGGGCCTGTATCGTCACATCAAGAGCAGTTGTCGGCTCATCCGCCAGCATCAACCTGGGATTACAGGAAAGCGCCATCGCAATCATCACCCTCTGGCGCATGCCGCCGCTCATCTGATGGGGATAATCCCTGATCCTTTCTTTCGGAGAAGGCATACCGACAAGTCCCAGCATCTCCACAGCCTTCTCAAGGGCACCTTCTCTGGAAAGCCCAAGGTGCTGCCTGATTGCCTCGGCTATCTGATCCCCCACCCTGAAGACCGGATTGAGCGAGGTCATCGGTTCCTGAAATATCATCGATATTTCCTTTCCCCGGAGGCTCCGCATTTCGTCTTCTTTCAGGCGAACGATATCGGTACCGTCGAAAATAATCTCCCCCGAGACAATCCTCCCCGGGGGCGTCGGTATCAATCGCATGATAGAAAGGGCAAGTACCGTCTTGCCACAGCCCGACTCCCCCACGACACCGAGGGTATCCCCTTCATTCACTATAAGATCGACACCATCAACGGCCCTTACCGTACCGTTTTCAGTCTCAAAATATGTTCTCAGGTCTTTTATTTCAAGAAGTGGATGCATAAAAAGAAAGCTCTATATATTTGAAAGGCTGCGCATAAACTGCACCAGCAGCCTCACACCGACACCCGATGCCCCTTTCGGTATGTATGGTTTATCCTTATCCAACCAAGCCGGCCCGGCAATATCGAGATGCACCCAAGGGTAGTCACCGACAAACTTGCTCAGGAAGGCTGCCGCCGTTATCGTTCCCCCTGCCCTTCCCCCCGTATTTTTCAAATCGGCCACATCGCTCTTTATCAACTCATGGTATTCTTCCCATAATGGGAGTTCCCATAACCTCTCGCCCGTAATCTCTGCGGCATCCCTGATCTTCTTTTTCAGTTTATTGTCGGTTCCCATCATGCCGATAACATTATCACCAAGGGCAATTACGCAGGCCCCTGTCAGTGTGGCAAGATCGATTATAGCTTCCGGTTTAAACCTGCCGGCATATGCAAGTGCATCGGCCAGTATCAGCCGCCCCTCCGCATCTGTGTTTTTTATCTCTATAGTCTTACCGGAGAGAGACTTGAGAATATCTCCCGGCTTATACGCCTTTCCTCCGGGAAGATTTTCCGTGGCCGGTATTAAGCCAACAACATTGACAGGGATTTTCAACTCGGAGGCAGATTTAATTGCACCCATAACCGCGGCGGCGCCTGCCATATCTGTTTTCATCTTATCCATATCAGGCGACGGTTTAATGGAAATTCCACCGCTGTCAAAGGTAATTCCCTTACCAACCAGGGCAATCGCCTTATCCCCTTTCTTTCCGCCACTGTATTCAAGTATAATAAACTTCGGAGGCTCGCTGCTCCCTCGTGCCACACCGAGCAGGGCATTCATGCCAAGCTTTTCCATCTCAGGCACATCAAGAACTTTTAGTTTTACGTTCTTTTTCCCGGAGATCTCACCCGCCCTGCCGGCAAGTACAGTCGGTGTCATATCGTTTCCGGGAGTGGAAACAAGGTCCCTCGCAAAACAAACGGCATCAGAAATAATTTCTGCCCTCTTTGCAGCAGATTTTATGACCTCAAAAGAATCTTCATTGTCTTCGACAATAATAAATTCCTCCAGTTTCTTAATCTTCTCCCTTTCCAGGGTTTTGTAAGATGTAAACTGATATGTACCGAGCAGAACTCCTTCCACTACGGACTCCGCAACTCTGTCGAGGGGTTGATTGATCTTTCCGAAATTAAGCGATGTCGCAAATCCTTTAAGATTTAATTCCCTTATCTTCTGGGCCGCTTTAGAAAAGACGCCCCTTAACTTTTCCAGATTAAAGTCCTTTTTCCTACCCAGTCCGACCACGAAAATTCTCCTGGCCGGAATTAAACCCCTTGTATATATTATAGAGGTTTGAAAAAACTTACCTTCAAAATCCCCCCCGTCAATCATTTCCCTGATAAGTCCGCCACACTTTTTATCCAGCAGCGCAGCATCACCAGACAGCTTTTTGCTGTCTTCAAAATGACAAACGATCGCTGCTTCGCAATCAAAATTTATGAGATTTTTCTTTTTTACTATGATTTTCACTTATGCCTCCCGACAATTATTTCCACAATGCCCGGAGTACCGAAAGCTTACAGTCGGAAATACTCGTACTGTGGATTTTCATTCCATCTTACAGATTTGGCAGGTTAGCTGAAAATTTAAGCTTTTGCAACTTATTAGAACTTTACGATCTGTTAATCGAGGCAATGAAACTGATAATATAGTGAGAGCTTTATCTTAGGAAATATCTCAACGCTAAACCGGTAATTCCGGTTCTCCATAATACTCTTGTCAATTCTCTCTAACACTTGTATCATCTTTAGCTATCCAAATGATAAACACAATTGTTGGACATTTTTCTTTATTTCTTATAGTAAAGACCTCCGCAATTGAGTGGGTGAAAAATCGTGATTACAAGAAGGAGTTAGTAGCAGGTAAGTATCATGAGTAAACGTGTCAACCGGATTTTAAAAGGCATGGCTTTTTTGTTCTGTATTATCATTGTAATACTGGTAGGCGGTTACTTTTATCTCAACACCGACCATGCCCAAAAGTATATGCAGGCTAAGATCAGTGAAAGTATTCCGGGTTCGGTCGCATGGGACAATGCCCGCATTTCTCTGCTGACCGGAAGGCTGGATTTAAAAAAAGTATTGATTAAAGATCCGTCGAATGAAGAAGTTGCGGGATTTGATCGTCTTTTCGTCGAATATTCATGGTTGTCGCTTTTCAGAGGGAATCTCACGGTGAAAGAGGTGTTGTTGGAGAAACCATGGACAAAGCTTAGAACGGAAAATACGGGAGAACTCAATCTCGGACGGACATTCATTCTTGCGACGCCCGATGATCGAACGCGTGGCAAAGAGGTAGTGAAAAAAAAGGGGTTCCGCCTGCCGATCAACATCATCATCGAAAAATTTAACCTCACTCATGGTTCTCTTCGGTTTGAAACTGCTGATAAAAATACAGTTGTTATTCTTCAGGAAATCGACGTTACAGCCCGTGCAGACCTTTTGAAACAATCGGGAAAGTTTACCCTTAAGGTTGGTCGGAGCAATATAAAGAGCCCTAAAATTCGAGCTGATATCGATAAATGCACACTGGAAGCAAAACTGCATGAGGGCAGGATCGATCCACTGATTGCCCGGATTCAGTCCGCGAACTCCAGTCTAACACTGTCAGGAACCGTGAGGGATATTTTCGACACACCATATATAAATGCCATGCTTGATCTAACCGCTTCGCTTCAGGAAATTAGACAAAACTTCAACCTGAAGCAGACCTTAACGGGGCAGGCAGTGGCTCAGCTCAGTATAACGGGTACTCCTGACAATCCCGATGCAACCCTTCGTCTTGATTATGGAGGGGGAACGATTCTGGAAAACAGAGTTGACCTGATCAATCTTGATCTCCGAATGAAAGATCACCTTGTGACCATAAATACCCTGAAGGTAAAAGCCGCTGACGGAATCATCGATGGACGTGGAAAGATGGATCTGCGAAAAGCCTTTTTGAAAGGGTTTCTTTCTCCGGAAAAGAACCTTGAAGCCGTCACATACGAATTATCGCTTGAACAAAAAGGTATGAACCTGGAAAAGCTTCGCAATGGTGCTCAAAACTGGAAAGGAATTGTAAACTCTCATCTGTCTTTTTACGGCATGGGTTTTTCTCCAAAGAACATAGTGGCAAATGCTTCCCTTAAAATCGACGGAGAAAAAATAACCACGAATCAATTTGTTACTCCCGTTGATCTACAGGTAAAAAGCGATATTGAAATGAAGGGGGGAATTGCTACGCTTAAGAAGTTGAAAATTCAAATTGACAGGAGTGAACTGAACGCGGACGGTCATTTTGACGTGACTTCCCGGATCATGCATGCGAATTTGTCACTTCTTGCTCCCGATCTTGCAGGGACTCTCTCGCCCTTTGGTTTCAAAAATGTCCAGGGCAATGTTGGATTACAAGCAACTGTTTCCGGATCGATAAAGCAACCGTTATTTGAATTGGATCTGCATGGAGACGGACTTCGTTTTAAAGATATTACGTTTGGCGGTATTTTTTTGAATGCCGGTCTTGACAAATCGGGAATACTGAAGATATCGGAATGCAAAGTTAAAAATCGGAATTCAGTTTTTCAAATAACGGGGACGGCACATGTCTTCAACAAAACGTCAGACAAACTCAATAGAAATCCAGCGTTTAAGCTGAATATCACAGGAGACACCATACTCCTTGAGGATTTCACGAAAAGGCTGAAAGGAAAAGTTTCTATAAAAGGTAATCTTGAAGGAAACCTGGCACAACCCCAAGGCACGGTGACGCTTCATGGAAAAGAATTCGATCTCGACGGTCAAAAACTAAACAAGATCAACCTTATCGCTTTTGTTGATGGAGAAAAAATACGGTTCGATCCGCTTCAAATCTTCGTAACACCGACAGAATCCATAGAGGGTAAAGGGTTTATTTCTCTTAAAAAAGAGTACGATCTGTCCCTTACGTCAAAGGGGATTTCTTTGCATAATATTGAAAAAATTCAGAAACAGAAGATAGCGGACGGAACGGTGCTTTTTGATATTGCGGGACATGGTACGTTCGACAACCCTCGTCTTAGCGGCAATATTTTCGTCAATAATGTTAGGGTCAGGGAAAAAGGTATGGAAGATTTTAATATCAAAGTCGACCTTCATGATCATGTGGCCAGGCTGTCGGGAAAGTTGAACTTTGATCTCAAAGGATCATTCGATCTGAAGACAAAAAAATTCTCGGCATCAGCCATTTTTAATGAAACCGATCTGTCGGCCTATTGTAAGATTGCGGGCCAGCCAGATATCTCGGGAAAATTGTCCGGAAAAATTGAGGCCAGCGGTAACTCGCAATCCATCAAGACAATTAATACCGATATTAATGTATCGGTACTCGATCTGAATTATAGGGAAACTGAATTTCTTAACACACGTTCCTTGAAATTAACCGTCAAAGATAAAGAAATATCGTTACCTGAAACTATAATCATGTTACCGCCAGAGGGTCAAATTACTGTGAGCGGGAAGGGTAATTTCGACGGCTCCGCGGCCTTCAGGGCAGAGGGAACGATTCCTCTCAATATTGCGGGTCGCTTCGTGGAGGACCTTGCCGATATAAACGGTAATCTTTCTATCTCGTCCAAAGTGGATGGAACATTTCGCCACCCGAAAATCAAGGCTGATATTGAACTGGTAAAAATCGGATGTACCGTACCTGTACTCTTGCAGAAACTGCATGATCTCAATGGTAAGATTCGGATAACCCCGGAGGCAATTACACTTGACGGGATCAGGGGACACATGGACAAAGGTTCTTTTGATCTCGCGGGGGAAATACAGCTACGTGAGGAGTTTCAGCCCGACAAGATATCGGTGAAGGTTGCCATGACAGCCCTTCCGGTTCGGGTACCCGATACGCTGGACCTGCTTCTTAACTCGCAGTTGCAAATCGAGGGAACTCAGGAAAAATCAATCATTAAGGGAGAGATTATCCTTCTTGAAGGCACGTATTATAAAGACATCAATCTGAGCCTGTTGAAGGGAATCGGACAGAGAGGGCGGGAGGAAGCACCGTCCCCGAAGGAGATCACCCATCCTTTCTTGAAAAACACAGGTTTTGACATATCGATCAAGCAGCGCAATCATTTTCTTATTGACAACAACCTTGCACATCTCGAAGTCAACCCCGACCTTCGTATATTAGGAACGATAAACAACCCGATCATCAGGGGTCGTGCCGCGGTCCAATCGGGAACCATCAGGTATCAGGGTAAAACGTTTGTCGTTAAGAAAGGGATAATCAACTTTTTAAATCCCTATAAAATTGATCCGACTTTTGATATCCAGAGCGAAGTAAAAGTTCGGGAATGGCTGATTTTCCTGGAAGTTAGCGGTACCCGGGAACAGCTTATTTTCAAGTTGACCTCTGAACCACCGGAAGAGCACGGAGACATTCTTTCGCTTCTTCTGCTTGGCAAAACAACGCGTGAGTTAATTGCAAATGAAGGGGGAACAACAGAATCAACGAAAAAGATGCTTGCCGGATTGATTGCGTCAACCTTCGAGGATAATATTAAAGAAGCTACGGGCCTGGATATTTTTGAAGTCGACAGTTCAGGTGAAAACAATGGAGGGGCTTCCAACGGGGTAAAGGTCACCATCGGAAAGGAACTGTCCAAACGTCTAACCGTAAAGCACTCCGTAGAATCAAAAGAAGGCCAAATTGTCCAGCGTGCCGTTGCAGAATATAAATTTCTCGAAAACATTCTGGCACGGGGATTTCAGGATACGCAGGGTATTTACGGCGGTGAATTACAGTTCAGACTTGAATTTCGATAGCATAAGGCAGGAGTAAAATGCAGTCAAAAATAATGCCGGGTGTTGGCTTCTCTTTTATTTATATAGTAGTGGTTCTCTTGTTGATATTTATTGCTCCTCTCTTATCCTATTCGGATAATACGACATTACAGACTGATGCAGTTTCCTCCCCAGTCATTTCAGATATTATCATAGATATTAGCGCTCTTCGGGGTGACGTAGAGAAATTAAAAGAGATGACGAGAAACCTGATTTTTCTCAAAGAAGGGGAAGTTTTTTCAGATGCTCGACTCCGGGATTCCATAAATGCGCTAAATTTATCCAAAAAATTTCGTGAAATAAATGCGGATTTAAGAGAAGAGGCGGGCAAGATCACACTTTTTTTCCGGCTTACGCCTTTCCGACAGATCAAAGATATCACAATAAATGGCAAATTCCCTCTTTTTGAAAAGGAATTCTTGAATGTCATGACAATATATATCGGCGACGCTTTTTCCCGGGAAGACCTTCAGAAACAAGGGACTTTAATCACTCAATTATTAGAACGAGAGGGGTTCATTAAACCGGAAGTAAAGGTCACGGCGACGGAAGATGCCAAAGACGGTCATTTCATCATTCATGTCAGGATTATCAAGGATGCATACTACACATTGGACACCCTCGAATTTAGCGGAAACAGGTCATTTTCAGATACTAAACTGAAAATGAAGATGAAATCATGGCGTGCAACACTGCGACCCGGTAGTTCAGGGCGATTTATTGAAGAAAACATGAAAAAAGATATCAAAAGTCTGACTGCATATTACCGTAAAAAGGGTTATGCCGATGCCGTCATTGATTATGTCATCGAAAAACAACCCGTAACGGGAAACGTGTCAGCCCGTGTAAATATAAACGAAGGACCTCAATATGATATCAGTTTTACCGGTAATGAAGAATTTTGGAACAGAACCCTCAAGAAAGATCTTGTTCTGTTTGAGAGCGGCAACAGAAACGATCTCGGACTGAGAAAGAGCGTGAGAAAAATAAAAGAACGTTACAGGAAAGCGGGATATTTTGATTCCACCGTTAAAATTGTGGAAGAAACAAAACCTGAAGACAAACAGATAATTCGAACAATTAACATAGTTATTAATGAGGCCCCCCCCTCCACTGTGAGATCTCTGAAAATAGAGGGAAATAGATCACTGGATGAGGAGAAAATAAAAAAGCAGATGCTCACCCGACTTCCCGGGTTTATGGAAAAAGGGCTCTATATTCCCGAAGAGCTCGAAGAAGATCTTTTTGCGGTCAAATCTCTTTATGTTAGAGAAGGCCATATAAATGCAGCCGTGACTGATGATGTAGGCTGGAGTGAGGATAAGAGGAATGTGGATGTCAAACTTGTGATCACCGAAGGAGTACGGACAATCGTCTCATCGATAAAAATTGAAAAAATAACTGTTCTCACAGAAGAAGAGGCATATGGCGCAATTATATTGAAAGAAGGTGAGCCGTTCCGAAAATACCTGATTCGAAGCGATGAAAACACCCTGTCTCGATTAATATCTGAAAAGGGTTATCCCCACGTTAAAGCACAGGGTAGTGTCGCCATCAGTGAGGATAAATCTAAAGCTGAAATCGTTTATCGTGTCGAAGAAGGTCCATACGTCAAGATGGGACAGACTTATTACACCGGTAATTTTCGGACGAAAGAAAAGATATTCCAAAACGAACTCGAGTTGAAGCCGGGAGAACCGTTTTCCCTGGTGAAGATGCTTCAGGGGCAAAGAAATATTCGAAACATGGACATCTTCGATAATGTTCGGTTCAAAACGATCGGGTTGAAGGAAAAGGCGGATACGGTAAATCTTATTGTTGGAGTGGAGGAAAGAAAGCCATATTTCGTTGAGGTTGGAGGCGGGTATGAGTCACAGACAGGTCTTTTTGCAAAGACAAAAGCGGGAGATCATAATATTTTCGGAACAAACAAATATGGCTGGGTCGGTGGGGAAGTCAGCCAGATCGGCCACCGCGCGGATCTGGGACTAACGGAACCCAGACTTTTGGGAACCAGAACAGCAATGACATTCAACCTTTTTACGGAACGTGTGGAAGAGTTTAACAAGGACTTCGGAACGAAATCATATGGCTCATCGGTCGGATTTTCACGAAAGTGGTTGCAGCATTTCACTACGGGATTAAACTTTCGCTTTGAACAAAGAGAACAGTATCTACGGAATTCAGGGAGTGATGGAACTTATTCCGGTTCGGAGGATCAATTTAAATCGAGAAGTATTCTCGTTACCACACCTTCAATAACATATAATACGAGGGATTCTTTCATTCGTCCAAGTAATGGAATGTTTTCATCGCTGTCCGTTGATGTGTCGGAGGGACTCCGAAACTCTCTGGACAATTTTTTGAAATATCGTTTCGATATGAGATATTTTTTCACACCCTTTCATCGATTGACCCTTGCCTGGCTTGGAAGGGCCGGATATATTAATTCTTACGGATCGGACGGGACAATCCCCCAGGATCAACTATTCTATCTTGGCGGTACGTCGGACGTTCGGGGCTTTGATGAAAATCTGCTCCGTTATAATGAAGAGGGAAACCCCGTGGGAGGCAAAACGGCTCTATCGGGAACCATTGAAGCAAGAATCGACCTGGGACATAATGTTGAATTTGACACGTTTTACGACACCGGAAGCGTCAGAAACACCTTTGATGAGGGTGGTTCAGACTCGTTCCGTTCCTCCGTCGGGATAGGATTGCGGTATATAACACCCATCGGGGCGATTGGATTACTGTATGGACACAAGCTCAATCGCAGGGAAGGCGAAAGCGCCGGAAGATTCCACTTCTCCATAGGGTATACGTTTTAGACGGGAAAAGGGAATAATATGGAATGTAAGTGCTGTTTCCGAACCGGAAAAAAATACTGAGACTCCTAAAAGGATTACCAGCACAACGAGTATCACTAAGGGATGGCCCATCATTGTCTTTCTCCTGTTTGGTGACAACTATATGCATATAACATTCTCTTTAATTTTTGGTTTCCTCATCCTCTTCGGCCGGTTTACCTGTTATTTTTTTGATCAGCAAGGTTTCTTCATCTGCTTGAGCGCGTGCTTTTTCTGCTTCCTCCATGGTTTTTTTCTCCAGTTTTTCTGCTTCACGAACAGCCTGTTTCAGCTCTTTTTTTCTTTCCTCATTTTCATCATCCTTGTCTATCGACTCCAGCTCACGGAGTTTACGCTTGGCTGTTTCAGCTAACTGCACAGCTTTACTCTCTGCGTCTCTGGCCTTCTTTTCAAAATCGGCCGCGGCATCTTCAGCAGCTGCTATCTCTCCGGGCTTTCCATCTTCAGGCTCCGCCCCGAGGTCGATATCTTCGGCAGCTATAACCAGCGCAACGATCGGTAACCGCGAAAATACCGTATCAAGAAAAACACCGAAAGGTCCTACGGGCCCGCTCTTTTGCATACGAAAAGGGATAAAAACCATTGCCGCATCTTTAGATTTTTCGGCTACCGTATCAATTTTTGCGCTTTCCACGGTCTTCGGTTCAGCATCGATTCGGACCTCTTCAAGAATCTGGCGCAGATGTTTTCTGCCTGCTGCGGCATCTTTTCGTGAACTGGAAATCCATATACATAGTTCAGCGTTACTCCATTCTTTATTGCGCTTCATCAGATATGCGAGGAGAAGCATCAAACGGCCGGTCATATCATCCTGCCACCAGATATCGATTCGGCGATTCGCAGAATCGATATTTTTCATTTTATCCCATGCTTCTTTTTCGCTATTCAAGACGATTATATTACAGCCGAGCCCTATCCCTTCACTGAAGTAGCGACCATATTGTCTCTGCTCCTTTATACCCTTAACCTGCTCGGGTCCATTGAGTAGTATTGTGTTCGGCCGGATCGGTCCGATACCAAAGGACTGAATCAGTGTTTGCACACCGACACGGAGATCAGGAACTGCTATTACTTTGGCAAATGCCTTCATGCCGCACTGTGATATATCAGCACGAATTTCCGATTCATACTCCTTACGAAGCTGATATATTTTTTTACCTTTTCCCTCCACTATTCTAACCGCCGTTGTAAGCCCGCTACCCCCCTCAATCCAGGAGGCGAAGCAGAGCAGGCGTTCACGCCGCTGATGATCATCGGAAAATGCAAGGATCTGCGGCCGCCAGTCACGTGGATGCTCGAGATCGGCGGGTATGGCAAACATGTGATCCCGCATCAGCTTAAAGTGGTATGAATGTTTGCTATCAGCCCACCGAGCCGGACCTGCCGTCCTTTGTAAATATTCGTAAATACCGAAGAGAACAGCAACAGCGATAACAGTGCTGATAAAATCAATTGCGATCATGACCCCGAAACAACCTGCCGCCCCTATAAAACTCAAGCGATAATCAAACCATCGAAATGTTGGACGGAAAGAGGGGCTGAGCGCACGCGCTTCATAGAACGTTGCGTAATTCAGGAGGCCGTAGGAAATCAGAAAGAACATGGAAACCACCGGAGCGATGAGATTCAATTTTCCAAGACCAACCGTTGCGAGTGCAATCACTGCCGAGAGCAATACCCCACGCCTGGGGTTATTGGTCGACCCTGCACCTTGAGCAAAGGGCACAATAAATGGGAATATTCGGTCCTGTGCCATAGACTGAAGTATGCGCGGGGCTCCCAAAAACGAAGCCATGGCGGATGAAAGAGTAGCAGCCAGGACTCCCGCGCTGATCAGCCATCCGGCACTGGCAGCATTGTTCATGGCTTGATAATTCCGGCTCAACTCTTCCGCGGGCACAACTCCCGCAAAGATAATCGCTACAGAAAAGTATATGAAAATTGAAATGCCGACAGCCAGGAAGGTTCCTAACGGCAGGCTTTTCGCCGGATCTTTTAGATCGCCCGACATACTCACACCTTGAGAGAAACCGGTGACGGCGGGAAAGAAGATAGCAAAAAGAATCCAGAAAGAGCCGCCGCCCGAAGGGAAAGACCAGTTACGGGTGAAAATTTCTCCGCTGAAATGAGTCAATCCTCCGACATAAAAAGAAATAAGCGAGGCCGCGATAATAGCCATGACAACATACTGAAGACGTGTGGCCCAGTTGGCGCCCAGCCATGCAAAGATACATAGAAAAGCAACTAAAAGTGCCGCAACAAATTGCGGAGAGACTCCGGAACTGGGTGGCAGTATTCCCGCCAGCGCTTCACCGAATCCAACACAATAAAACCCGATGGAAATCGACTGTGCGAGGTAGAGAACAACGCCGATGGACCCTCCGAATTCTGCGCCAAGTGTTCGAGAGATTAAATAGTAATACCCTCCGACCTTCGTATACATATTGGTGGCAATAGCAGCCAGCGAAAGACTCGTCAGGATAGAAATAATATTCGCCACCGCTATGATGATCAGTGCGCGTCCAAGGCCGGCACTTCCAACGACATATCCCAGTCGCAAGTATAGAATGATTCCGATAATGGTGAGAATGCTGGGCGTAAATACGCCGGCAAACGTTCCCAGGGTACGCTCGGGCTCTTGCGATCCACTTTCCGGCCGGGTTGATTTACTCATAAATATTATGTCCTAATGGTTTCACAGGGAAGTGCCATCAATTCGTTATATTTCACACGAAAATTGATGATAGGGCAGTATAGTCTCAGAACCACTTTTTTCTTTTAAAATAGACGAGAAGAAAAGCCGCTACCGAACCCATGGCAAGCAAAAGGGACGGATACCCCCAGCGCCATTCGAGTTCGGGCATGAACTTAAAATTCATTCCATAAACGCCGGCCATGAAAGTCAAAGGTATAAAAATAGAAGCAAACATGGTCAGCACTTTCATTACCTCGTTCATCTTGTTGCTCACACTCGAAAGATAGAGGTCTAACATTCCGGAGAGAATATCCTGATACGTCTCGACAGAATCAATGACCTGAATCGTATGGTCATACAGATCCCTGAGATAGATGGATATTTCATCATGGATGAGGTCCGATTCTGTTCGTTCCAGCCCATTTATGACCTCCCGCAAGGGCCACACCGACTTCCGTAGAAATATGATCTCCTGCTTTAAATTATGAATGGCCTGTAATGTTTCAGGCTTTGGATCCTTTGCTAATTGTTCTTCCAGAGTTTCTATTCGGTCTCCACACTTCTCTAAAAGGACAAAATAATGATCCACGATGGAGTCAACAAGCAAGTAGGCGAGATAATCCGTACCCATTCGCCTGACACGACCTTTTCCGGTCCTGATTCTATCCCGTAAGGGGTTGAAGATATCTCCGGGTATCTCCTGAAACGAAATCAGAAAATTTGATCCGAGGATTAAACTGATCTGCTCCGATCTCACCGTATCCGCTTCATCGTCATAATAGAGCATTTTTGAAATGATCAGGATGTATTCATCGAAATCTTCCATTTTCGGGCGTTGGCCCGTATGCAGGATATCCTCCTGGACGAGCGGGTGGAGGTTGAAATGTTTTCCGAGCTTCTCGACAATCTCAACTTGATGAAGACCATCGATGTTAATCCAGGTTACCGTTGG
This sequence comes from uncultured Syntrophales bacterium, assembly GCA_964650385.1. Classification (GTDB taxonomy): domain Bacteria; phylum Desulfobacterota; class Syntrophia; order Syntrophales; family JADFWA01; genus JAUSPI01. Next base: position 15,601 of record CAZYTP010000052.1, read on the forward strand.
TGTCTCTTTAAAGGGGAAACATTCCTCTACGTTCTCCACTTCTCTTTCCCGGAAGGCTGTCCGGTCATAATCCATAACGGTAATTTTTACTTCTTCAGTTTTTTTATCGCCGACGTGTACGAGAGCCCCCGGCGGAAGCCCGGTTTTTTCCGATGTCCTTTTGAAAAACCTCGGCATGATCAATTATCTCCCTTCTACGGATATGTCTTATTGTAATAACAGAACAAAAAATCACCTTTTTTCATTGATGTCCGGATGCTTCGATTGGCTGGAAACATTGATAGTCAGCGGTCTGCGGTCATCCTGAGCCAGATAGGTAGTCGTGGTCGGGAAGGCAAATTCTATTCCTTCGGCCTCAAAGGCACGCATGATTTGGAGATTTACCCGTTCGCTGAACTCCATAAAGTCCCAGTAAACCGGCGGATGATACCAGTAAATCATTATTATATTTAAAGACGTGTCATTGAATTCATCGAAATAGACTCGCGGAGGGTAGTCGGGATGCATCCCCTGATGATCCTTCAGGATTTCCCCGATAATAGATATCGCGCGTTCAACTTTATCGGGCGGAGTATCATAGGTAATTGTGAGATTGGTAAGACGCCGGATACTTGGACGCTCTGCAATGTTTTCCACACTGACGCTTGACATTTTTTCATTTGGAATTGAGATCAAGTGTCCCGAAAATGTCCGTAGACGGGTGGAACGGAACCCGACTTCCTCAACAAAACCGTCGAAGCCCTCGGCAATAACCCTGTCGCCCACTTTAAAGGGCTTGTCAATCATAATCATAAAGCTGCCGAAGAGATTTTTCAGAGTATCCTGAGCTGCCAGGGCCACTGCCAGACCACCTATTCCAAGTCCCGCAAGAAGCGTCGTCATGGGTTTGCCGGTCGCCGCTTTTAAAAGATAGATAAAACCGAATACAATAATCAATACACGGGTAACAATCCGAACCATCTGGACAAGATTCAAGTCAAACTCATTATCCTCTCTCTTAACAAATTCCGTTAATTCATATTCAACCACATCAAGTAATTGATAGAGGAAAATCACAATCACCAGTGTACTGAGGATATTGACAATGATTTCTGCAATTCGATCAGTTGTGCCCGGCAATTGCAGGATAGCCTGTGTTGCATATACGGCAATTGCCACCAAAAGCAGACGAATAGGCCAGGTGGCCGACTTGAGAAAAAGCCGCAACCGGATTTTTTCCCCGGCATCCTTGAGCGCACCAGTCATAGTATCGAGAAAGGCCGTCAGAAAATTACCGCCGATATAGAGAACCGTGTACACCATCACAAGTGACACATAGCGCCACCAGGAAGACTTCCACACCCATTCAGGAAAGAGGGTTTTCTGTGAATAAACGAACAGGATGGTCATGAAAATAATTCCGGTTATTCTCAGGATACCTTTGAAACTTTTCAGGAACGATTCCGGGATTTTTTTCTTCACGGTTGCCGGCAGTATGGAAACGGAAAGGTCTAAGAGATGCACAAGTGCGAAGATAAAGATAATTCCGGCGATAGCAAGCAGAAACGCCTCCAGGCCATGGAGCATCACGACCAATTTGGGGGGTATGACGAGGGGAAGTTCCGCAGCCCTGATAAGAAGAACGGCACAGGCGAGGCGCAACGACGGGAGGAAACCCGATATATATGGCATCCACTTCTTGAAATTCTTTTTATCGAGTACTTTTTCAGCTCTTCTGTTAAGATAACGCCAGAGGACCTCCAGTAAGATAAACCCTAAAACCAATACGGCAAGTGATATAAAAAACTGCGAGGCTTCATTTCCCGTTTTTACCTTTTCCAGCAAGGTGACAAACTTGTGAAAAAGTTGACTGAAACTTTGCATGACCCTTCCTCCTCCGAAAGGAAAACCCTTCGCCTCGAAATATATTTTTATTGTTTCTTTTTTAAAGGCTTTTTCACTTTTTCTCCAATCATCAATTTAATGGTGACTTTTCCGGGGAAATCAGGAGAAAGTTTCAGTGATGGCGGTGAAACCATGATTACTGCTTGGATCGTACTTGATTCCTTAATTTCTGTGAGTGAAACAGGCTCGGTCTTTATACTTGAAATGTCTTTGAGAACAGAAGGGGCTCCTATAATTGTTACTTGATCAGGTGTCATTTTGTAAGAAAGGAGTTCTTTACCCTGAGGTAAATTTCCAACAAACTCGGGAGCTACGGGTATCGATTTAGTTCCTGTTACCTCCATTACTACCGCTATTTTATCGGGTTTTACCTTGATTACTTTGAGCCCGGGGGGGATAAAAAGATTCTTGCTTGTAAGAGGAAAGACATTCTTCCCTGGTTCACTATTTTCGAGATTGAGTGAAAGACCTACTTGTTCAGATTTTAATTGAAGGAGAATACGGCGACTCCCTGAAATTTGCACTTCTGCCTTTTCTGCCGATATCTTCAACAATTCGATATTTTTAGGTAGATTTCTGAATTCAATAGGAAGGGTATAGGAGATAACAGACTCCTTCTCCCCG
>CAZYTP010000053.1:0-17959 GCA_964650385.1 uncultured Syntrophales bacterium
GGTACGATCTTTCTGGATATTATCGATGGATACTGCCGAGAGCATCATAAATAATGATGCATTCGTAAAAAGTCAGTTTTTGTCACCCTGAATCATGTCCTGAACTTGTTTCAGGATCATTCAGGGTCTCTAACTTGTTGAAATATTTAGATGCTGAAACAAGTGAGATCCTGAAACGAGTTCAGGACGACAAATGACACATTTTGAGACTTTTTACGAGACTGTCAAATAATCTTTGCAAATATCTGCTGGGAGGTCACACGCTGAGATCCGAAGAAAAGAGACGAAAATACGTACACCTCCCCCCCCCCGGATATCCAAAGCGGGGGAAATAGATTTTCCAAATAATTACTTGAACTAAGAGGGATAATTTTGGTAAAAGAGTGATGGGAAAATAGAAAGCAGGCAAAGAAGTTATATGAGTCGTCCACTTTTTTTTGATTCCATAAGTGTTGCAACACCGGAAGATAACATATATAAACGCCTCGGTTACCGAAAAGGTAAAACTCAGCTCACGGCTCAACAGAAAGAGGAAGTTGAACACTATATTGAAGATGCTCTTTCTCTTATTTATTTGAAGGGTGCGGGAATACGAATCCCTGTTCAGGAAAGAAAATCCCCTGAAATTATCCTTTCAACAGGCGTTACCTTTAAAAGTATGCACCTGTCCGCATTTCTCGAAGATTGCCCGGAGATTGTACTGATGGGGGCCACGGCTGGGAGCGATATCGTTGACGCTATCCGTAAAAATTCCGCTGGGGATAACCTGACCCGCGCGGTTGTCCTTGATGCGGTGGCCAGTGAGATTGCCGATGCGGCACTTGGCTGGATTGTCAATTACTATAATCAGGAACTCCGCAGAGAAAACAAACGTCTTACCTCAAAGCGTTTTTCTGCGGGATATCATGATTTTTTACTTGAAAATCAGAAAATTATTTACGATATTTTACAACTCGAACGTATTGGGATTAATATAAATGAGAATTTCATACTTACGCCGGAGAAATCCGTTACGGCGGTCGCCGGAATTGAAAATATGGTAAACCGCAGGTGAGACTCTAAACATTCAGCGAAAGCGATTTTTCCGCTGAAAGGCTATGCTGACAGACAAACGTTTTGTGGGTGATGCAGAGTGAATATTAAAGATAAAATAAGTAAGCTTCTTAAAAAGAGAGTGCTTATCCTCGATGGTGCCACGGGAACGGAGTTGCAGAAACGTGGTATGCCCCTGGGAGCGTGTCCGGAAATATGGTGCCTTGAAGATCCCCGGATTATTCAGGCGATTCATTCCGACTATCAAAAATCTGGCGCTGATGTTGTTTATACATGCACCTTTGGCGCGAATCGCTTCAAGCTGGGGCAGTACGATGTCCGTAATGTAGGGGAGGTTAACAGCCGGCTTGCCAGGCTTGCGAAGGACGCCGTTGGCGGGAAGGCCATGGTAGCCGGTGATATCAGCTCTACCGGACAGTTTGTCAAACCTTTTGGGAACATCGATTTCGATGAGGCGGTTGAAATCTTTAAAGAGCAGGCCATGGGGCTTCTTGAAGGCGGTGTTGATCTTTTTGTGATTGAAACGATGATGGATATCCAGGAGGCGCGCGCGGCGCTGATCGCCGTGAAAGAGGTTTCGGATTCGTTTGTCATGGTTACGATGACGTTTGATGAAGGCGGCCGTACACTCAATGGGACAGATCCGGTAACCGCGCTGATTACGCTGCAGAGTCTCGGTGCCGATGCCGTTGGCTGTAACTGTTCTACAGGTCCGGAAGAGATGCTTCAATATATCAAAGCGATGAAACCGTACGCGAAAGTTCCTCTCGTGGCAAAACCAAATGCCGGTATCCCTAAACTTGTCGGAGATGAAACCGTTTTCGACATGTCCCCGGCCGGTTTCGCCTCTTTCGGCAAAAAATATGTTTCGACAGGCGTCAATATCATGGGCGGCTGCTGCGGGACATCGCCGGAACATATATATGCATTCAGGAAGGAGATTCAAAAAGAAAAGCCCCATGCTCCCTTTAGAAAATCGATAAGTGCCCTCAGCTCCGCGAGAAAATTTATCATTCTTGAAAAGGACAAACCACTTCGTATTGTAGGGGAGCGTATTAATCCTACGGGGAAAAAGGCCCTTCAGCAGGAACTCCTCGACGGCAAAATGTCTCTCATACGGCAGATGACCAAAGAACAGCAAAGATACGGTGCCGAGCTTCTTGATGTCAACGTAGGTGTCCCCGGTATCGACGAAGTAAAGACCATGCATGAGGTGGTCAGTCTCCTGTCGACCATTACCGATCTTCCCCTGGTTATTGATTCATCAAATATTGAAGCGATACGGACGGCTCTCAGGATTTATCCGGGCCGCACCCTGATTAATTCCATCTCCGGGGAAGGGGAGAAGCTCAAAAAACTTCTTCCTATAGCAGCAAAATACGGGGCAATGTTTATTCTCCTGCCGCTGACCGAAAAGGAAATACCGGAGACGGCGGAGAAGCGGAAAAAAATTATCAAAAGCGTATTCCAGGAAGCCGGGGGATTCGGCTTTACAAAGGATGATGTTGTAGCGGATGGACTGGTGATGACGGTGGCTTCCGATCCCAAGGCAGCCATGGAGACACTTAAAACAATCGAGTGGTGCTCGCGCAAATTTAAATGCAACACAATCATCGGGCTCACCAATGTCTCCTTCGGGATGCCGCAGCGAAAATGGATCAATGCGGCTTTCCTCGCAATGGCGCAGGCTTCCGGCCTGACTCTTGCCATTGCCAATCCTTCGAATGAAGAACTTATGAATGTTAAAATGGCTGCGGATGTCCTGACTCAAAAAGATAAAGACGCTTCGTCATTTATTTCGTACTTTTCCGAAACGTCTCATATAAGTAAATCGGATGCGGAAGCGGAAAAATCCTCGCCGGGGCGGGAGGTGTTTCAGGCTGTTCTTGAGGGAAACAGGGAAGAAATAAACGGTTTTATAAAGAAAACCCTTTCTTTTGGGACAACTGCTGACAGCCTTGTAAATGAAATGATGATTCCGGCTATCACTGAGGTAGGGGACTTATTTGACAGGAAAGAATACTTCCTGCCCCAACTTATCGCCAGCGCGGAAACGATGAAAAAGGGGGTTGAGTACCTTGCTCCCTACCTGAAAAAAAACGTGTCGAAACATGAAGAAAAAGCCTCTATCCTTCTTGCCACGGTAAAGGGAGATATCCATGACATAGGCAAAAATATAGTAGCCCTGATGTTGAAAAATCATGGATTTAATGTCATAGATCTTGGTAAGGATATACCGGCCGAAAGGATAGTCGAAGAGATAAAGTCTTCCAGACCTGCCATTGTGGGGCTTTCCGCGCTTATGACGACAACAATGGTAAACATGAAAGAAGTTATTGATATGGCGAGAAGGGAAGGGCTTGAATGTAAGTTTATAATAGGGGGAGCGGTGGTAAGCAAATCCTATGCGCAGTCGATCGGAGCGGAATACGCAAAGGATGGTGTCGGGGCGGTACGGCTTGCCCAAAGATTGTGTACTGAATCTCATGATGAGGACTTAAAACAGGAAAATTAATCATGATAGAATATTTTTTCAAAGGGGGACCGGTCATGTACCCCCTTCTCCTCTGTTCCCTGGTATCTCTTACGGTAATTATTGAACGGGCAATATTCTGGATCAGAGAAGAAAAAAATCGTGACAGGACACTTCTGAATGAATTGATGTCTCTCGTTGAAAAGGAGCAGTTTGAGGAAGCAAAGAAGAAAACCTTGAAGGCGAGGGATTATGTTATCAGGACAATGGTCTGCGGAGTGGTTCACCGCAATTTTTCTTTAAGGGATGCCCTCCAGATGAGTGCCGATGAAGAAATCGCCAGGATGAGGCGTCATCTGCCTATTCTCGACACAATGATAACACTCTCACCTCTTCTGGGAATCCTCGGGACGGTCACAGGTATAATCTATTCTTTTAACATGCTTGGTACTGTGGGTGCGGAACATCCCCAGATGATCACAGTGGGTATCGCCCAGGCGCTCATAACTACGGCCTTTGGCCTGACAATCGCCATTCTGAGCCTTATACCGTACAATTATTTTCTGTCAAAAATAGAAAAAGCCGCACTTGAGATGGAAAAGTACGGTACCAATCTGGAGATAATCTTCGAGCGGAAAAGGAACTCAGGATGAAGATTTCAAGGCGTTACTCCAGTAAGGCAAGAATCGAGATGATACCATTGATAGATGTTATATTTCTCCTTTTAGTTGCCTTTATATTCATGACCATGTCAATGGTTGTTCAGAAGGGAATACCCATTGACCTGCCACAATCCTCTACATCCCTTGTCGATAAAAAGGAATTTGTCAGCATAAGCATACGGGCAGACGGGAAGGTATTTTTGGAAAAAGAGGAGGTAACGCTGGATAAGCTCCTTTCAGTCATAACCTCTCGTTATCGCGAATTTCCAGAAATGAAAGTGATCATAATGGGGGACAGGAAGGCCTCTTATGAACGGATCATCTCGGTGATGGATGTGGTTAGAAAATCCGGAGTTGTCAGTCTGTCTCTGGAGACGAAATGGAAAGAGTAACGTTTGAAAAGGACCTCTTTTTTGCGGTCATAATTGCGCTGGCCATTCATGCCGGATTTGCCTTCACCCATATTTACACTGCTCCGCGGCCAGTTTATTTTAAGGCAAAGGATTATGGCCGTCTCATTATATCGATGGTCTCTACTCATACCCCCGATGTAGTACCCGTGGTGAAGAAGAAAAAAAAGGTGGTTGTTGAGGAAAAGAAGGAGATCATCAAGCCGGTCAAGAAAAGCACCCCGATACCAAAAAGGGAAATAGTAAAAGAAACGACTACCCTGGAGAATATTGTAACCGAACCGGTCAGTCCATCTGTCAGTGCTGCAAAAGAGGTTCTGGCCGTACCTCGATATGGTGAAAATATGCCTCCCGTCTATCCGGCAATAGCCCGAAGAAGGGGATATGAAGGTGTAGTAATGCTTTCGGCAGAGGTACTTATCGATGGAACTGTTGGAAAACTGAAGATAAAAAAATCATCCGGATATGACATCCTCGACAGATCAGCCCTGGAGACAGTCAGGAAATGGAAATTTGAGCCGGGAAGGAAGATGGGGTATCCCGTAGTGATGAATGTCGAGGTTCCGGTAAGGTTTGTTTTGAATAATAGAAACCCGTAATTGCCTTCACATTGACGGTCATATGCAATAAAAGATCATCGTGATACGGAGCTACACCTATAATCATTAAGGGATTTAATTTTAACCCGATGCGGAAGAGACATATCAATAAAATTGCAATTACTTTATCAATACTCTTTGTATTATTTGTTTTTGCTGTAAATGTATCAGCCAAACAGAGCATTACTTCTAAAACCTATTACCACGAGGGGGACCGTTATTTTGACAAGAAAAGATTTGATAGGGCCATAGATAAATATAAGAAAGCCATTAAAGCAAATCCCAGGGTTGCCAAATATTATTATATGTTGGGAAAGGCCTATCAGACCAGAGGTTCATTGGATCAAGCGATTATCTCTTATAAAAAGGCAGTAACAGTTGATCCTGATTACTATTGGTCTTATTTTCGGCTTGGGGCCATCTGTCTTGAGAAAGGAGACCATGAAAAGGCCATAGCATACTATAGAACCTCCATTGAGAAGTGTCCGAAAGAGAGTGATGTACATTATTTTCTTGGAAAGATATGCGATATAAAAGGTGATACCGACGGAGCTATAAAAGAATATAGTGAGGCTGTAAAGTTAAAGCCCGACTACTTTGACGCTCTTTATAATTTGGGCATTAATTACGCACAAAAGGGAGACTTGAAAAGAGCCGTTACTTTTTACAAGAAAGCAAGAAAAGTAAAACCTTATGATGAAGAAATGCTGGTTAATCTTGGAATAATATATGTAAAGCTGAAGAATTTCCGTAAGGCCAGCAATGTGTTGGCTGTTGCACTCAATGTTAATCTGTTCAACCGTGATACCAGGTTCTATCTTGGCAAAGCATACTATGGCATGGGAAACCTTGACCAGGCTATAAAACAGACAGAAAAAGCACTTGCGATAGATCCGGACAATGCCGACATACACTTCACATTGGGTTTATACTATGATAAAAAGGGATGGTCGGATATGGCTGTTGTGGAATATCAGGAGGTTCTCTACCTTAACCCGGATTATTTTAACACTCTTAACAAATAAGGAAAGCTTCGAGGAACCATATTTTTCAGTTTTTCAAATGTCTCATAAGTTAAGCAGGCCTGAAGCTGATTTCTAAAATGACCCTTACATCAACGAACTTAAGAGAAAGGTAGTTTTATAATGGATAAAATGAAGAATAGACTTGCCGAGATAATTGCCAGGCGATCCTTTAGATATAGCGATGACCCACCTTTTACATTGACTTCGGGAAGGAGGAGCAATTTTTATTTCGATTGTAAACCGACAACCCTTGATCCTGAAGGCATGAATCTGATAGGCAGTATTATATTCGATATGCTTGAGGACTCTGAGGTTACCGCGGCTGGTGGTATGACCCTCGGAGCGGACCCCATAGCCAATGCCCTTTCTCTGATCTCATATCAGCGGGGAAGACCCATAAAATCTTTTATCGTCAGGAAAGATGTTAAGGTGCACGGCACAAAGAGCAAGATTGAAGGTGATGTCAAACCAGGGGAAAAGGTTGTAATTATAGATGATGTCATTACTACCGGCGCATCGACCATAGCGGCGATAGAAAGGGCAAAAGAAGAAGGATTGGTTATAGATAGGGTTGTTGTACTGATTGATCGAGAAGAGGGCGCCCTGGAAAATATAGAAAAGTATATAAAGAGGGTTGATTCAATTCTTACTCGGACTGACATAATGAAGATTTATGAAAATAAGGGAAAAGGAGGTCAGTGATGAAAATTGGTAAGGCTTTTCTGGTTTTTTCAGTAATAGTTATTTTCATATGTGGGTTTTCGGGAGCAGTTTTTTCGGGAGGGAATGATACGCTTGCCATTGCAGGATTTACTTCCGGTGAGATAAAAGATGGTGCACCTCTTGAATGGGAACTGGTAAAGAAAAGTGGAACACCGGTAATTAAGCTCGAAAAGGTCGGGGACAAATTCTGCCTCCACATGGTAAGCGATAGTGACTCGTCGTTTGGGATAAATAAAGAGATAAAGGTAAATGCTGCAGAGCATCCCTTCTTTAACTGGAAGTGGAGGGTTGCAAAGCTTCCAAAGGGTGGAGATGTCAGAAAAGCGGATACCGATGATCAGGCCATACAGATCTATGTCGCTTTTAAAGCAACGGGATGGCCCGTAAAATTAAACACCCCGACAATCGGATATATCTGGGATAACGAGGCTCCCAAAGATGCCGTCGTCACAAGCCCCCAGCCCCTGTCCGGTAAGGTGAGATATATAGTATTGAGAAACAAGAGCGATGAGCTTAACAAGTGGTATGAGGAAAAACGGAATATATCGGAAGATTATAAAAAATTATTTCCCGATATTGAAGGCGGAAAACTGCGTGATGTAGAGGGAATTATGTTTTATATCAACTCCCAGCATACAAAAAGCGAGGGAGACAGCTGTCTGTACGACGTTTATTTCAGTAAGAATTAAGTGTAATGTCTGAACTTTAATCTTATTCCTTACCCGCAAGCCCCGCCCTGTGGGCGGAGAATTTCACTATCAGATCTGCTTAATGGAACGGATTTTGCAAGTCCCTTTTAATAATAGGGAGGGTAATTCAACGTATGGAAATAGAGCAAAGAAGATGGAGCGCAAAAAAGGGATTGATACCTGATACGGCTCCGATATTGACCAAATCGGCTCACCTTGTCCTTGCATTTGGTTCCGTATCGATCATGAAGGACAAAACTAAATTTGATCTCGTGCGGGCGACTTACCCGAAAGCACGCATATTTGGATGTTCTACAGCCGGTGAAATATGCGGAACTCAGGTACTGGACAATAGCCTGGTGACCACGGCCATCCATTTCGATCATACAGATATTTCATCATCGTGTATCAAGATACAAAGCATTGAAGAGAGCTATGGCGCGGGGCAGGAACTCGCCCGGCTTATTGAAAAAAAAGGGCTGAGACATGTTTTTGTTTTGTCGGATGGCCTGAAAGTAAATGGCAGCGCTCTCGTAAAGGGGTTAGCGGAACATCTGCCCAGTGACGTTATGATCACGGGCGGTTTATCCGGGGACGGAGATCGTTTCACAGAAACGTTCGTTTTATGTAACAGACCGCCGGAAAAGAATTTGGTTGCCGCGTTAGGTTTTTACGGAGATTGCCTGGATATTGGTTACGGTTCTCTCGGGGGTTGGGATCCCTTCGGTCCCGAGAGACTGGTGACTCGATCACAGGGGAATATTTTATATGAATTGGACGGTAAGACCGCTCTCGACCTGTATAAACAATACCTTGGAGAACATGCCGAAGGTCTGCCGGCAACAGGTCTCCTTTTCCCTCTGAGCATTCGTTTTAATCAAGGAGAGTCGAAACTGGTTCGTACAATCCTTTCAATTAATGAACACGATCAGAGTATGATCTTTGCGGGAGATGTGCCTGAAGGCGCGTATGCTCAGTTCATGAAGGCCAATATCAACCGCTTGATTGATGGGGCGGTGGGAGCAGCTAAAATTTGCCATGAACTAATGGTGTCTCAGTCACCCGACCTTGCGATTCTCATAAGCTGCGTCGGGAGAAAAATGGTTCTAAAACAGAGGGTCGAAGAAGAGGTGGAGGGAGTAAGGGAAATTCTGGGTGAAGGTACCGTCCTGACGGGGTTTTATTCATATGGCGAATTCTCGCCATCCGCATTCGGAGGCACATGCGATTTACATAATCAAACCATGACTATTACAACCTTTTCGGAACGATAAATCATGAAACATATGCATAGTCTATTGAGACGCCAGATAAAAAAATATTTCGGAGGAACTGAGGGAATTCCTGATGGGCTTGGTACCTTTATACAATCAATTGATAAGACATACCGGGAATTCGATACGGATCGCGAAATGCTGGAACGTTCTCTTGAACTGAGTTCCCGGGAAATGCTTCAGGCAAATGCCGAATTACGGGCTATCTTTCAGGCATTTCCCGATCTTATTTTCAGACTTGAAGCAGATGGAACTATTGTCAGCTGTAAAGTCGGACGAGATGGCGACCTTTTCTCAGAGACTGAAAGGATCATAGGCAAACATATCTATGATATTCCTCTTCCGGAAGTTGGAATACAGTTCAGGCGGGCGATTTCGAAGGTCGTGGAAACCCGGATGATTGTTTCCGTGGAATACATATTGAGTCTAAATGATCACCGGAACTTCTATGAGGCCAGGTTTATTCCCTGCATTGAGAATCAGATGGTCGTTATTATACGAAACGTTACGGATCAAAAGCAAGTTCAGGAAGCACTAAGGGAAAGTGAAGAGCACTTCAGAATGCTTTCGGAGAGTATACCCATAGGAATATCCGTAATGCGCCCGGATCTGACCTTTGAATACTTTAATCCCAGATTTACGGAAATTTTCGGTTACACACTAAGCGATATATACGACAAGAATACATGGTTCAAAAAGACTTGTCCCGATCCTGCATATAGACAAAAGGCTATCTCCATCTGGACAGAGAATTTCATTGAGAATATTCAAGTTAAAAAGAATTATGATAGAATTTTTAAGATACGGTGCAAAAATGGAAAAGACAAGATTATTAGTTTTCGATCTCTCATCATGCCGGATGGCAAACACTTGGTAACATACGAGGATATTACGGAACGGAAAAAACTTGAAGATCAGCTTATGCAGGCCCAAAAGATGGAAGCTATCGGAACCTTAGCCGGAGGGATTGCTCACGATTTCAATAATCTTCTCATGGGAATCCAGGGTCGAACGTCTCTTATGCTTATGGATATTGGCCCTTCCCATCCCCATTTTGTATATCTCAATCACATAGAAGATATAGTAAAAAGCGGTGCCAATCTGACAAAACAGCTTTTAGGTTTTGCAAGAGGAGGAAAGTGTGAGGAAAGGCTCGCGAACCTGAACGAACTTATTCAAAATAGTTCGGACATGTTTGCTCGGACCGGAAAGGAAGTAAAGATCGTCCGGAAATTCGAAAAAGATCTCTGGACGGTTGAAGTTGATCAGGGACAGATCGAGCAGGTGTTGTTGAACATGTACGTCAATGCCTGGCATGCCATGCCCGGCGGCGGCACACTTTATCTTACAACGGGGAACATTGTTTTTAATGAAGAAGATGAGAAAACCCAACACCTTAAACCTGGAAAATATGTGTCAGTGTCTGTTACTGATACCGGTACGGGCATGGATGAAGAGACACAATCACGGATTTTCGAGCCCTTTTTCACAACCAAGGAAATCGGTTCTGGTACCGGATTGGGATTGGCGTCTGCATACGGGATTATTCTAAATCATGATGGCATTATCAACGTATACAGTGAACAGGGTGTGGGAACTACATTTAATATATATCTTCCCGTATCGGTTAAGGAAATCGAGCAAACAGAAGAACCGTCGAAAGAAATTGCCATGGGCACGGAAACAGTTCTTCTGGTTGATGACGAGGATATCATTGTCGAGATTGGCAGGATAAGTCTGGAAAGATTGGGCTATAAAGTATTGACCGCTCAAAATGGTATAGAAGCGACTAAAGTCTTCAAATCATATCCTAACGTTGATCTCGTTATTCTGGATATGATTATGCCGGAAATGGGAGGAGGAGAAACTTATAACCGCCTGAAGGAAATCAGGCCGGATATTAAAGTAATCCTTTCCAGCGGATATAGTGTCGACGGAAGAGCACAAGAAATATTAAAGCGTGGTTGTGATAGTTTTATTCAAAAACCTTTCAATATTAATGATCTGTCACAGAAAATCAGGGAAGTTCTATCCGGAGGTGAAGAAGTCAATAAGTAAGTTGACCAATCACGGTAGCCGGGGATGAAGAAGTGATGATTGTAAAACGGAAGTACTTTAAGATAGTTGGTGTAATTATTCTGTTACTGACATTTTTATTTGGTGCAGTATTTGTGTCCCCTTTATGTGCCAAAGAGGTCGGCGATATAAATATAGATTATCGGATATCGGGTACGGGATATCCGCTTGTTATGATTATGGGGTACAGTGGAACCATGGATATGTGGGACCCCACCATGCTTCGTATCCTCTCATCCCGCTATAAGGTTATAATCTTCGATAACCGTGGAATGGGAGGAACCGATGCGGGTGATTGCCAGTTTACCATAGAGCAGTTTGCCGATGACACGGCCGGTCTGATGGATGCTCTGGGCATACAGAATGCCCATGTACTTGGCTGGTCTATGGGTACCGATATAGCCCAGGAGCTGGTACTGAGGCATCCCGAAAAAGTTAATAAACTGATACTCTACGCCGCTGACTGCGGCACAGATGTCGTTCCCATAGATCCCGATGTTGTGAAAAAAATGTCTGATACATCGGGCACACTTAAAAAACGGGGGCGGAGACTGCTCCCTTTACTATTTCCGAGGGACTGGCTTAAAAATAACGTCACTTACTTGAAAAAATTGTTCTCCCGCCCCATGAAGATGTCTTCGCCTGAGAATATTAAACGGCAGTACAGTGCCATAGAAAACTGGAAGGGATCCTGTGGCCGCCTGGATCAGATAAAGTCCCAGACCCTTCTCATTACGGGGACGGAGGATGTTGTGACACCACCGGAGAATTCTTCCATGATGGTTAAGGGAATTCCCGGCGCAAAGCTGGCAACTTTTGAAAATAGCGGCCACGGTCTCATGTACCAGTATCCCGACAGATTCTCCCAGGCAGTGATAGACTTTTTGAAGTAATCTTCGATGGATGACGATTCGTTGTTACTGTTCGACCGGTTCCTGTCCGGGGGCCATGATGCCACGGCGTTCGAGCAGTGACCCTTCGAGGCGGTACAGTTCAATGAGGGCATTGAGGTAATTTGTAATGGCCTGAATTTCGGATATCCGGCTTGAAAGGAGATCGCGCTGGGCCTGTGCCACAAGGAGTGTCGTCGATTTGCCGACTCGGAACTTTTCTGCTTCGATGCGCGCCTTTTCCTCTAAGAGTGCCCGGGTCGCTGCCGTGGCGGCGATCTGTTCCTTGGCCCGGTTCACCTCGATATATGCAGAACGGATGTCTACCTGGACGAGCTGAATAAGGTTGTTTACGGCCTCTTCGGCTTGTTCCCGGCTGAGCATCGATTTGCGGTGAAGGGCCCGTGCCTTGCGGTTTATAAACGGATATTCGAGGGATATGCCTGCCAGGATGTCATAAGATTTCCCGTCTATAGCATCGACGGACCTCCCGAAGGAACCGGAGTACCCGGATTGTCCCAGTGTTATAAATAAGTCCATTTTGGGAAGTAATCCATTTCTTGTTTTGACAATTTCGAGGTCGCCACGTTGTACTTGCAACTTGGCCTGATTAAGATCAGGCCTCATACGCAGGGCAACTCCGACGTGAGACTCTACGTCATCCAGCTTTACATCCGGCACTGCAGGCTGATGAAGAAGAACAATGCCCCGCTGCCAGAGGTTCGTGTCGGGGGGATTCAGCAGTCTCAGGAGTTGCAGGTGTGTCTTCTGAAAGTTGCTACGCGCATTGATCAACCCTTCGCGCCGCAGTGCTATTTCCGCCTCTGCGGCGGCCAGCTCCGATTCAGCCAGATAGCCTATCCTGATCATCTCCTCCGTTTGGCGTTTCTGCTGCTCTGCCAGTTTGAGCGATTCAAGAAAGATCTCGATCTGCCGCTGTGTCAGGGCATAGTTCCAGTAAGTTTCTTCCACCTGGGCGACAATGGCCTCGGCGAAACCGCGCAATTCATAGCTTGTCGCACGCGTATCGAGCCTCGCCTGACGGAGACTGGCGAGGTTATAACGGAGGCCACCTCCCCTGAGAAGCGACTGGGTTACACTGAGACCTGCACGTGACTTGTACAGGTCGTCACTGTAAAGATTGGACCATGTCTGTTCCGTCGAAAGGTCGATGGCGACATCGGTACCCGTGGGAAGATATTCGGAAACACCCAGTTCGGTGGTGACTTCGTTATCCAGGTTTGCCTGGTTTGGCCGCGATGGTTTTTCGGCCTTTTCGCGGTCCCGGGAATATCCGCCCGTCAGGATCGGATCGAATGCGGCACGCTCTTTTTCTTCCTCTGTTCGGCTGATTGCCGGATTTAATTTTTCTACCTTCAGGGCACGGTTATTTCCAAGGGTGAGCAGGATGGCATCCTGTACCGTTACCGCTATAGGGCCTTCAGGTGTAATTGTCGGAACTGCAACGCGGTCGACAGGCGGTGTGGTTTTGTCTTTGGACTGGGGTGTCGTTGATGAAGAAAGGCGCGGGCCGATATAGTCTTCACGCGTGTTTCTATCGACGGATGCACAGGACGTGAAAGAGTAACACACTGCGGTCATGATAGTCATCATGACGAGATTTCTTATTACCTGTTTTGCTGCCATGCCTTATACGCTATCCTCCGTATGTGATTTTTCAGTAACTTTTTTCCGGATCAGTCGTGTATCAAAGAAAAGGTAGACCGTGGGGACGATCACCAGGGTAATCAGTGTAGAACTGATCAGTCCGCCGATGACGGCTCTGGCCAGGGGAGCCTGAACCTCTCCTCCCTCACCGAGGCCGATGGCCAGGGGCACCATGGCCAGGATCGTTGTCATGGCTGTCATCAATATGGGGCGCAGCCGCCTCCGTCCACCCTCTTCAATCGCTTCCCTGAGCGGCATGCCGTCCCGGCGGCGCAGCAGGTTTATATGATCGACCAGCAAAATGGCATTGTTCACCACGATACCGCCGAGCATGATACAGCCGATAAAGGACTGGACGTTGAAGGTGGTATTGGTGATAAACAGCATCAGGATAACCCCGATTGAGGCGAAGGGTACGGAGAACATCACCACGATAGGGTATCGGATCGACTCGTAGAGGGATGCCATGACCATGTAAACGAGAAGCAAAGCCAGGATTAGACTCAGCAGAAGTTCTCTGAAGGCTTTTTGTTGCTCCTCGTAGTCACCGCCGAAAACGATACTGAAATTCTGGGGTACGGCGATGGATTGGAGCCGCTCACGGATATCGGCCAGAATCGAGCCCATATCCCGTCCGCTGATGTTTGCTGAGACCATGACGATCCGTTCCTGATCTTTTCGTTCAATACGGACAGGCCCCGTCTTCGGCTTCATCTTGACGACATTCCTGAGGACGACCGGCTCGCCCCCCGTGCTTACCAGGGTCATATCCAGGATTTCGCGGATGTCCATCTTTTCGGCATCCTTTATCTTGACGCGGATGTCATATTCATCTCCGCCTTTCCGGTAGCTACCCGCTGTGGTTCCAGAGAGGACGGTCTGAAGCATGTTAGCGATCTGCGAGACCGTCAATTTCATGTCTGCTGCTTTCTGCCGGTCAACGAAGACAAGTTCCTCGGGACTGCCCGATTCCCTGCTTAACTGGGCGTCGGTGACGCCGTCAACATCTTCGACAATTTTTTTTACCCGTTCCGCAAGGGCATCGGCGGTTTCAAGATCATATCCCCGTATTTCGATCTGTACCTTCTCCGTTCCACCGGTGCCCATTCTTAAGATGAAAAGTCCCTGACCTGCCCGGGTTCGGATAGTAACGCCGGGAATATTGCTGAGCTGCCGGCGGAGGACAGAAGCGATCTGTTCACTGGACCGGGATCGTTCCGCTCTGGGCACCAGGGCGATCCGCATTTGTCCCGAATGAGATCCCTGGGATCGCCAGCTTGTCCCTCCGATGCTGACCACCGTGTTTTTTATTTCCGGGACTTCACGCTTGACAATCGCCTCGATCAGCTTGAATTTTTCCCCGAGAACCTCCATCCTCGTTCCCACCTCCATCTCGGCGTTTATCCTGACCTCGCCCTCGTCGGTCGTCGGCATGAACTCCACACCGACAAATGGAACCAGGGCAAAACTGCCTATCAAAAGGAGGACTACTGCGATTACCACTATTCCGGTTCGATCAAGGGCAAAATGTAGCAGACGCTTGTAGCTGTCTTCCATGCTTGCAAAAAACCGGACGCTGATAATATTGAGTCTGGCGAGCCACGTTTCTTTTACGTGAACTGTTCCAGGATGGAGAAATTTGGAGGACATTACCGGAACAAGTGTCAGGGCAACCATGAGGGCGCACAAAAGGGCAAAGCTCACCACGGAGGCAAGCTGCTTGAACATGACTCCCGACATACCGCGGACGAAGACCAGGGGTAGAAAAACAGCAAGGGTCGTGAGGGTGCTGGCAACGATCGGAGCGGTCACTTCCCCGGCACCCTTCACCGTTGCATCCTCGGCTTTTTCCCCCGATTCCCGGTACCGGTAGATATTTTCAAGAACGACGATGGCGTTATCCACGAGCATTCCTATGCCGAGTGCCAGACCGCCCAGGGTCATGAGATTCAGGGTGAGACCTCCGAAATACATGAGGGCAAAGGCTGCAATAATGGAAATGGGTATCGACGTGGCGATAATCAAGGTGCTGATAACATTACGGAGGAAAAACAGAAGGACCAGAATCGCCAGGATGCCTCCGTAAAGTGCCATCGACCCCACATTCGTAATAGAGTTGCGGATATAATCGGACGTATCAATGATCGGCGTAATGGTGATCTGAGGAATATCCCGGGAGATGTTTTCTACTTCTTTCAGAACGCTGGCGGCAACCTCTACGGTATTCTTGCCTGACTGTTTTCGCACGCCCAGGCGAACACCGGGCTTTCCGTTTACCGTGATGATACGGGTAATCTTTTTCCATGTATCATCGACACTGGCTATATCCCGGAGCTTTATCGGAGCGCCCTCCCGAATCGAAACGACGGTGCCGGCAAGCTGATCAAGGCTGGTGTATTCGCCCTTGGTACGCATGGTCACTTCGAAGGTTCCCCTGTCTATGGTTCCCGCCGGCAATGTAATATTACCCTCTCTGATCCGGCTGAGAATCTGATCAAGGGGCAAGTCCATCGACTTGATTTTACCAGCGTCTAGATTTACCTGAATCTCCCGCTCATAGCCGCCCCAGACTTCCAGAGACGCCACGCCGGGAATCCGCTCGATTCGGTACTTTACCTGATCGTCAATGAGTTTGCGCATCTGCAGGGGGGTCAGATCGCTTGAAGCGCCGAAGATGAGGACGGGAAAATTTGCAATATCGAATTTGCGCAACATCGGGCGCTCCGCATCCTCGGGAAGATTCGGAATGACGCGATCCAATCGATCCCGGATGTCGTTGGATGCCGTATCGAGATCCGTTCCCCATGAAAAAGTGACCCGGACATTGCTTGCACCTTCCGAAGAGGTGGAATAAACGGATTCTACACCGGGTACGGCGCTCATTGCCTCTTCGACAGGGCGTGTTATCAGCTCTTCGATCTCTTCGGGACTCGCATTTTCATAGAGGGTTCGAATGGTCAGCGTAGGATAGGTAATGTCCGGCATCAGATCAATGGGAAGGCGTATAAGAGAGATGCTTCCCAGAAGGATCACAATCAGCATCATCATGATGGTGAAGACAGGCCGTCGGACGGCGGACCGGGAGAGATTCATAAGATGTTACCCATAATCAGGGATATCCCCCTTTTTAAGTCATTCGTTTCGATAATTTCGGTGGACGAAGAAGTTATTTTTTCTCTGGCAATGTAATTACTGAGCCATCCTCAAGAAGGTGTTGTCCAACGGTCACGACCAATCCGGAAATAGCCGGTTTGACGATCTCTGCCGTATCCCCGCTGATTATACCTACTTCCACCGGTATTAGTTTTGCCCTCATGTTTTCCGTGTCTGCGAGGTAAAGGTTCCTCAGTCCATTGCTTTTTATCAGAGCGTTGACGGGAACGACCGTTGCATTATCGTGACGGTCAAATTCTATCTGAACTCTAACAAACATACCCGGCCTGAGAAGCTTATCGGGATTGGGAACGTTAATTTCGACCCTCGCCTGACGAGCGGCTTCCTTCAAAATAGGTGCGATACGTTCAATAGTGCCGGTAAATATTTTGTCGGGATATGCATCGGTGGTAATGACGGCACCCTGTCCCGCCTTCACTCGCGGATAGTCCCGTTCGATAACGTGAATCACCGCTTTGAGCGTGCGGATATCGATAATCGACGCAATTGGAGCATTGGCCGTCAGCATGGCACCCTCATCGACATAACGTTCGCTCACGACTCTCGGTTGGTTGCCGTTCTGCCAGGAAGCCCTGATGCGCGTGTAGTCCAGGCGAACCTGGGCGGTTTTCAGCTCCGACTTCTTCTGGGCAACCTGAGCTACCGCGACCTTTTGTTTTGCAAGGGCGGCCTTGTAATGGGCTTCAGCCGCATCAAGTTCGGATTCAGAGACGATTTTCTTTTCTCGCAGGGCCTTCGCCCGCTCAAATTCACGCTGCGCAAGATTCAGGGCGCTGCGGTTTTCCTCTATGTTTGCCCTTGCCACATCGAGTACGGCCCTCGCCTGATCAACCTGCTGGGCAGACTCATCGTCATCGATAACAGCGATCAACTGGCCCTGTTTGACCTCGTCGCCGATGTTGACATAAATCTTTTCCAACTTCCCGGTTATTTTGGGGGCAACTATGAATTGAGATTCGGGCAACAACGTACCGGAGTAAATTCCGACTTCCCGGATCGTGGCCTTCTTGACGGGCGTTACCTCAACCGCGACGGAAATATTCTGCCGTCGCACTGAGGGTTTCGTTGAATGAAAGATTTTTTGAGAAATCTGCCAGCCGATCAGCACTACAACTGCGGCAACGGCGATGATAATATACTTTTTATTCATTGTGAGATTCTCGCCTTTATAGAAAAAGTGCTTTCATTTTATATTAATGCATTCGTAAAAAGTCATAAACTGCACCATTTGTCATGCTGAACT
>CAZYTP010000054.1:0-17941 GCA_964650385.1 uncultured Syntrophales bacterium
TCTTCTTTTTCCGCGTACCCGGTAATCATGGAAATAAAATCAGCAAAGACAGTATGACCGGTCGTGGCTAAATAAAGATGTGCGACCAGAAAGGCGGCAAAGATGATTGCCATAATGAAGTGAATAACTGCCAACACTTTCAAGCCGCCGATTATGATGATAAAGGGCGCGAAAGAAGAAGGAAACAGATACAGGATACCGCTTATCAATAAGAGGGGCATCATGAGGAACATAAACTTAAAATACGCTATCTTCTGTAGCGGATTGAACTTGTTATCCTCGGATGCGCTGTAAGGATGAGGCTCGTTCTTGAATATCCCGTAAGCGTAAAATCTTGCCTGCTTAGGGATGCCCGGATATATGTCCTTTTTCCTAGGTATGTAATGGGAAACCCGTTTTGAGAGTAAATTGTAAAACAGCCAGAGTAAAAAATCGAGGACCACAAATATCCCGGACCATTCATGAACAGTTATGGCATTAGAGAAAGACCCAAAGAAGTTCAAGGTGTCAGGCCAGTGTATCTGCATGCCTGATACTATGAGTAATATGATAAGGATGGCATGTATCCAGTGCCATATTCTCTCAGTCAACGGATGTAAATACATTTTTTCAGACATCTTTCTATTTTCTCCTTCTGGTGATAAAGCGCAGTGCACCATGTGTAAGACATCCCCCAAAAGTGAGGATTACTATCAGGATTCCTATAATATCGATTGCCGGTATCCTGTTGCTGCCCGCGACATAGACACCCTTTTCCATGAGTTCCTTGTTGGTAAAATCCCAGCTTTTCGCAGGTTCTTTCGGAGCACCTTCTTCTTTTGTTAAAAGAATACTCTTATCTGAATGGCATTGTTCACAATCCTTGATGGGCGCATCCAGTGATGGTTTATGACAGGTCAGACAGTCGACCTTTGTCAGGTGGAGCTCTGCCTGTGATAACCAGTCATGTCTATCAAAAAGGGAAGGTTTGCCAGGAACTATGACATCCTTATTGGCTGCGATCTCCTGTGACCTCACATCTTGCTTCCTCAGAAAAAGTTTAGCGTTGTTGTGACATGAAATGCAGCTTTCGTTTTGTGGAGTTGTAAGCTGAAGATTATGCGGGGTAGCCAATTTCCAGGTAGGTGCATTATCGAAGTTTGTCAATCCATCCTTAACATAAAAATCAAACAAATCTTTATCTGCCGGTATGTGGCGTACGGTAACATATTTTTCAGGTCTTTCCTCTGTTGGTTTCGGGTTCAGACCGATTTTAAAAGCCATAACTGAAGGATCAGTTTTAAAACAGGGATTACCCGTCTTATCCTTTTGCACATGGCAGTTGAAACAATTTTTATAGGAAACTGAGTGACAGACCTGGCAACTTACTTTGTCCTTATGAATTACATGACTTGCATTATTCTCTTCTTCAGTGTGACAGTTTACACAGTTAGCTCTATTTTCAACGGCATATCTGTCGGAAACATCTTGGCCGGTCCCATGCATCTCTTTTCCTGAGTGGCAAGCCTTACACTCCATTCCATGCTCACTATGGTGGACATCTGCCGGAATGCCTTCATTTTCACCAAAATATTCTTTCCCGATTCTACTCCCATGGCATGAGGTACAATTGGTCTTCACCGGAGGCGGTTTCTTGAAGAGATGCCCCTCAATCAGACCTCCTTCTACAGATGAGGGTCGACTGATATGGCACTGGCCGCAGCTGCTGTGGCAGCTCGCACAATGGGTACCCATAGCGCTATCGATCTTTTTACGTACATTCTTGTCCGGATTTGCCCTGAGATATATCTTGTTCATGAAAGGAGCAAGTGTAACATGGAGGCTGGTCTTGTTTTTTTCTACTATGTCTTCATGACATTCGCCACAACTTTCGGTGGCATCGGGGTATGTTGGATCTTTTACGATTTCCTCGTGGGCGGTTTTCCAGTTACTATCTTCCGGATTGCCTCCGTGACACGTTTCGCAGGAAACTCCACCGTGCTCGCTTTCCAGAAAATCGGAATCCACAAACAACTTTTCATATGGCTCCAACGGAGCCACAGCACCTCCTCATCCTTCTCCTTCGGATTCAACTGCTGGTTTGCACCCCGCTGCCAATTTCACTGCCTCAATGGCTCTGGTTATCTCGATGAGCTTTTTTGCATCGGTATGGCATGACACGCAGCTACTTTCTTCGGCATTGAGTGCCGAAGAAAAATACCAGGAAAAAAATGTAAAAGATGCAATCAAAAATAAGAGGAATACCGGTTTACAACTGCTGCTCTTTGCTATTCGAAAATAATTCACTTCACTTTCCCCCCATGTAATTGGGGTTCGCTATAGTATGTTTAGATAGAAAAAGCAAGTAAAAAGATAATTACGGTGTTTTTCTGCCGGGCAGGGTGAATCTTCTTGACACTTGTACAGACTGGTTTATATGATGATATAACAATTTTTCATAGAGGAGATGTTATGAATAAGGTTCCGATTAGCAGAACGGGTTTTGAAAGATTAAAAAAGGAATTAGAGCATTTAAAAAAAGTTGTTGTACCTGAGAATATAAGAGAGATTGAAGAAGCCAGAGCCCATGGTGATATATCAGAGAATGCGGAGTATGAAGCCGCCAAAGAGAGGCAGGCATTCATTCAGGGGAAAATACAGGAAACAACAAATAATCTTGCCACTTCAATTATCATTGACCCTAATGATCTCACCGAGGAGAGGGTCGCTTTTGGAACGACCGTTACCATCGAAGACGTCAACACAGAAGAGGTCGTTCAATATCACTTTGTTGGCCCTTTTGAATCCGATGTAAATGAGAACAAAATTTCAGTTACTTCTCCTATCGGAAAAGGGCTGATCGGGAAAGAAATAGGTGACGAAGTCAGTGTCAATACACCGGGAGGTGTAAGAGAGTTCGAAATTATTGATATTTCTATAAGCGATATGGAAGGCAACAACTAAAAGTCCAGCTCTAAAAAGTAAAGCTCCCCGCCCTCAAGGGCGGGGAGCTTCATTCCAACGGTTAAAGCCTCTTTAGATTAAACACAATCCAATACCTGATAAAACTCTTATTATCTTAGAAAAAAACAAAAGTTACCAAGATAAAAATTGGGATAAGAATAGGAATTGAGTATTTAAATATATATCCGAAGAAGCTCGGCATGTTTATACCGGCTTCTTCCGCTATCGATTTCACCATGAAGTTCGGTGCATTGCCAATATAGGTATTTGCGCCCATAAAAACAGCACCGGCCGAAATTCCCTTCAAGTAACTGACAAATACGGGATTTAACGTGATGGTATTTGCAGCCAGCGCGCCCGGTACCATAGCTTCCGTCAACCCGAGTTTCCCCAGTGCAAGATTGAAGAATGTAAGGTAAGTCGGAGCATTGTCCAGGAATGAAGAGAGAGCGCCCGCTACCCAGAAATAGTGAATAGGATCTTTTACTATCGCAACAAGACCTGCCATGGCACCTTCGTTTCCTGCCTTCAGAATCGCCAGGGCCGGAATAATCGTCATGAAGATACCGGCAAAAAGCTTTGCCACTTCCTGAATCGGAAACCAGCTGAATTCATTGGCTTCACGAAGTCTGGCTGGTGTAAGGAAGAGGGAGAGCATCCCCATTATGATAATCATTACATCTCTTGCAATATTCTGGAAATGCCATTTGACGCCAAGTATGCTGACATAATCTGCTTTCCAGTAACCGCTCATGAGAACCGAACCGATGACACCTGCGAGAAAAAGAAGGTTGTATATGCCCTCAATTTTTATGGGAGTTTTCTCTTCAGTATCTTGAGACTGTTGAGTTTGTTTCTTCTCTTTTCTGTAATAGAAGCTGTCGACGATAAAGAAGAGGGCTAAAAGGATTGCAGAAGCGACAACCATATGGGGGAATATTCCTGTTGTGACCCAGAAGAATGGAACGTTATGGAGGAAACCCAGAAATAGCGGTGGATCTCCGAGAGGAG
This sequence comes from uncultured Syntrophales bacterium, assembly GCA_964650385.1. Lineage (GTDB taxonomy): Bacteria > Desulfobacterota > Syntrophia > Syntrophales > JADFWA01 > JAUSPI01. The sequence goes on from CAZYTP010000054.1 coordinate 3,955, forward strand.
TCAGGGAACCTCCTATGTTGGCCACAAGAAATATGAAGAAACAGATAACATGTACTTTGTGCGTTCGATCAGCGTTTGCTTTTAAAACAGGGCGTATCATAACCATGGCGGCCCCTGTCGTTCCAACCCATGAGGCCAGTATCGTTCCCAACAGAAGCATTATTGTGTTGACGATGGGAGTTCCCTTGAAAGAACCTCTGACGACGATGCCGCCCGCAATTGTGTAAAGCCCCCAGAGAAGAATTATAAAAGGAATATAGTCAATAATGTATATATGAAGAATTTCGTATATCGCTATGCCATGATAAACAAAGAGAAAGGGAACTGCAAAGCTCAGCGCCCAGAAGGCCGACATCTTACCAAAGTGAGCGTGCCAGAAATGGGGCGCTAGAAGTGGCAATACTGCGATGGAAAGTAATATCCCGACGAAGGGGATAATTGACCAGATCGGCAGAACTTTTCCGATATTGGTTCCATGATGGGCTGCCGCTTCGTTTGCACTGCTTGCCATACAGGGGTTCGAGAGAATAAGTGTAAACAGGATACAGAGAAACGTAAGCATTAATGTAGTTATCAATAATCTGTTTTCTTGCACAATAAAACAATTCCTGTCTAAATTATATGAAAATATATAACATAAAAAAAGAAACCAAGGAAGCGCACAGCGTCCTTGGTTTCTTTTTTCGCTTTTCTACGAGGCGGTGAATTTGTAGCAATTCAATCGCCTGAATGCAACAAATAATTTGCCTCAAAATTTTATCCCACCTAAATGTCAATTATCTAAGTGTTTTCTGCTATCTTAAGCCTTTTTTCCGCTTTTTCTAACTCAATTTTTATTTTTTCATGATCCGGGTCATCTTTAGACATCTTGGATAGCTTTTGCTCTGCGATCTCCTTCGCTTTTTTCGCCCGTTCTTTATCGATCATATCTGACCGTTCAGCAGATTCCACAAGGAGCGTTACTTTGCGTGAAGTCACTTCGGCATAACCCGTATTGACGGCATAATATGTCTTTTTATTGTCTTTCGTATATTGGAGCTCACCAAAGTTAACTGCACTCAAAAGTGCTGCATGTCCTGCGAATACGCCAAATTCGCCTTCATTGCCGGGTATCGTTACCTCAGAAACCTCATCGCTAAACGCCATCTGCTCCGGTGTAACGATTTCTAGCACCAGTTCATCAGCCATCTATAAAACCTCCAACTAAGTTATGCTGCAATCTCTGCTGCTTTTGCGATCGCCTCTTCAATGCCACCAACCATATAGAAGGCCTGCTCAGGAAGGTCATCATGCTTTCCTTCGAGGATTTCTCTAAACCCTCTCACTGTGTCGGGAACAGAGACGAATTTACCATCCGTACCGGTAAACTGAGCGGCGACGAAAAATGGTTGTGAAAGGAATCTCTGGACCTTCCTTGCCCTTGACACGGTCAATTTATCCTCATCGGAAAGCTCATCCATACCGAGGATTGCTATAATATCCTGGAGGTCTTTATATTTCTGCAGGGTCATTTGTACTTCTCTTGCCACCATGTAATGTTCTTCACCGAGCACATTCGGATCGAGTATGCGGGAAGTTGAATCAAGCGGGTCGACTGCGGGATAGATCCCCAGCTCGGCAAGCGGTCTTGAGAGAACAACGGTACCGTCCAGATGGGCAAAGGTGGTTGCGGGTGCCGGGTCGGTCAAGTCGTCAGCGGGAACGTACACGCACTGGACTGCTGTAATTGAACCCTTATCAGTTGATGTGATTCTTTCCTGAAGTTCTCCGAGGTCTGTGGCGAGAGTTGGCTGATATCCGACCGCTGAAGGCATTCTGCCGAGAAGTGCCGATACCTCAGAACCTGCCTGGGTAAATCTGAATATGTTATCGATAAAGAGGAGCACATCCTGCCCTTCCACATCCCTGAAATATTCAGCGGCTGCCAGCGCCGTAAGCGCAACACGTGCCCTCGCTCCAGGGGGTTCTGTCATCTGGCCATAGACTAACGCCGCCTTTTCGAGAACCCCGGATTCCTTCATCTCCAGATAGAGGTCGTTACCTTCTCTCGTCCGTTCGCCCACACCGCCGAATACTGAGATACCTCCGTGATGCATGGCGATATTATGAATCATTTCCATCATGACAACGGTCTTACCAACGCCTGCACCTCCGAACATTCCCATCTTTCCTCCCCTAGGAAAGGGTACGAGCAGATCGATAACCTTAACCCCTGTTTCCAGGACATGTACCGATGTATCCTGTTCCAAAAACGTGGGGGCTTCCCTATGTATGGGCATATGTATTTTTGACTCTACAGGACCTAAACCATCGACAGGCCTGCCGACAACATTGAGTATCCTCCCGAGACATGCTTGCCCCACAGGTACCATGATCGGACTGCCTGAATCTCTCGCTGGCATACCCCTTACCAGGCCATCTGTTATATCCATCGCAATACATCTTACCACGTTGTCACCAAGATGCTGTGCTACCTCTACGACCAGATTGTCCTCCTCGTCATTGATTGCCGGATTGGATATCATAATGGCGTTCCTGATACTTGGCAGATTCCCCTCTTCAAATAGTACATCAATAACCGGGCCGATTACCTGTGCGATAGTTCCTACATTCATAATATTTTTCTCCTCAAATAAGGTTAAAAACTAAAGTGACAATTTTTATGGTGCCGGGGCAAGACTTAAGTCCTGGCTTTTATCCGGCTGCCAACGCCTCCGTACCCCCTACAATATCCATCAACTCAGCGGTAATAGCCGACTGCCTTGCCTTATTGTATTTCAGCGTAAGAGTGTCGATCATTTCATCACAGTTATTGGTAGCATTGTCCATAGCTGCCATCCGTGCGCCGTTCTCTCCGGCTGACGTTTCTAAAAGCGCCCTGTAAATAAGAACCCGAAGATACATCGGAAGAAGCTGTTCTAGCAGAACTTCTTCGGACGGTTCATAGATATAATCAACCCTTTTTTCGGGTTCTACTTCCATCTCTTTGCCGACAGATGGTAGGGGAAGCAACCTCACAATCATCGGTCTCTGGATAGTTACATTAAAAAATTCGTTGAAGATCAGATATAATTCATCATATTCTTCGGCGATAAAAGAGGGTATGACAGCTTCTCCGATTTTGGCGGAGAGACCCATGTCAAATTTTCCGAACACATCCGCGTATTCGGCTACAACATTTAACTTTCTCCTGAGGGAATCTCTTCCCTTTTTACCGACGGTAATTAACGAAACTTCTTTGCCTTCATCCGTTTTTTCTTTGACGAATCTCTCTGTGGCCCTGATTGTATTTGTATTAAACCCCCCACAGAGGCCTCTGTCCGATGTCATGCAGATTGTTTTAATTCTTTTCGGCTCTCGTACTGCCAGAAGCGGATGGGAGGTAGAATCTACCCGGAGAGCAAGACTGTTGAGTGCCTCCATAAACTTGCTTGCATAGGGTCTGAAATTTTCCATTTTCTGCTGAGCAAACTTAAATTTTGAGGCAGCTACGGCATTCATAGCCTTTGTTATCTGTCTGGTTTTGTCAACCGCCACAATCTTTCTTTTAATATCGCTTAATGCGGCCATTAATATTTACTCCTTACTGGATAATATCTACTCGGTAATGAATACGGAATCGAACTCGGTCAAGGCATCGGTCATCTTTTTGTCCAGTTCCGGGCTTAGTATCTTTTTATCATCTATCTCAGTCATAATTTCAGAGTGCTTACTCTTCATAAAACTTGAAAGTTGAATTTCGTATTCCTTTAACTGTTCAACTTCATATTTGTCCAGGAAGCCTCTGGCCCCCGCAAAGAGAATAATCACCTGTTCCGACAGAAGCAATGGGTGGTACTGAGGTTGTTTCAATATCTCAACCAATCTGGCTCCCCTTGCCAGCTGAGCCTGTGTTGCCTTGTCGAGATCACTTCCAAACTGGGTGAAAGCCGCCAGCTCTCTGTATTGGGCAAGGTCAAGCTTCAGGGTTCCTGCAACCTGTTTCATGGCCTTTACCTGGGCGGCCCCCCCCACTCTCGAGACCGACAGTCCCACATTGATCGCAGGCCGTACACCGGAGAAGAATAGATCCGGTTCAAGGTAGACCTGACCGTCTGTAATGGAAATGACGTTGGTGGGGATATAAGCGGAAACGTCTCCTGCCTGGGTCTCAATAATCGGTAGAGCAGTGAGGGAACCACTACCCAAATCTTCGCTCACCCTGGCAGAACGTTCCAAAAGCCTTGAGTGATTATAGAAAATATCTCCCGGGAATGCCTCACGACCCGGAGGTCTTCTCAGGAGAAGAGATATCTGCCTGTAGGCAACCGCCTGTTTTGAGAGATCATCATAGATAATGAGGGCATCCTGTTTATTATCCCGGAAATATTCGCCCATGCTGCATCCGGAGTATGCGGCGATATACTGCAGTGTAGCCGGATCGCTGGCACAGGCCGAAACTACACAGGTATAATCCATCGCATCATTTTTTCTCAAAGCCTCCACAACCTGAGCCACCGTTGATTTTTTTTGGCCGATGGCAACGTAGATACACTTAACACCAGTATCCTTTTGCCTTATTATGGCATCGATACAGACGGCGGTCTTCCCTATCTGTCTGTCACCGATGATGAGCTCCCTCTGTCCTCGTCCGATAGGGGTCATGGCGTCAACAGCCTTTATCCCCGTATACATCGGTTCATTAACCGGCTGACGCTGGATAACACCGGGAGCGACCATTTCTATTCTTCTAAATTCAGTTGTTTCAATGGGTCCCTTTCCGTCTATCGGTGCACCGGTTCCATCAACAACTCGTCCCAACACGCCTTCCCCGACAGGAACCTGGGCAATCTTGCCTGTCCTTTTGACGATGTCCCCTTCTTTGATGTGCGTATCCTGTCCGAGGATGGCAACACCGACATTATCGGTTTCCAGGTTCAGAACCATTCCTAATAACCCGCCGGGAAATTCGAGTAGCTCCATTGCCATTGCGTTCTCCACTCCATAGATTCGCGCAATGCCGTCCCCGACGGACAGGACAGTCCCGGTTTCGCTTACATCAAGTTTTTTCTCATAATCCTTTATCTGCTTGGAAATTATTTCGCTTATTTCTTCTGCCCTGATTCTTTCCATCTATATATCCTCCCCCAAGAGATTCCTTATGTTGTTCAATTGAGTCTTTATGCTTCCATCGTAGACAGTATCACCAATCCTTACAACAACACCACCCAGAAGAGTTGAATCATCCTCAATAGTCACATCGACCGCCTTACCGGTAAGCTCTTCTAATTTGTTCTTAATACTTTCGGATAATTCCGTGGATAAAGGAAAAGCTGTTTTAATGTCAGCCCTTACCTTCTTAAGGGTGTCGTCAATAAATTCCCGATAACAACTTTCAATGTCGGGAAGGATATCAATCCTCCGCTTATCTACCAGTAGCTTAAGAAAATTAGCAGTCATATCTGAAATGTCAAAACTTTTTAACACTTCTTCGATGATAGCCTTTTTGTCGCTCTGGTCAAAAATGGGATTAGCTAAAAATTCCTTCAGGTTTTCGTTTTCCTCAAGTACAGACGAAAAACTTTTCAATTCACTGTAGTACTTTTCGTAGTTGTCTTCTTCCCTGGCTATATTGAAGAAGGCCTTTGCATAACGCTTTGCGATACCACTACCAATCAATTTTTTCACCACCCTATCGTAAGAAAGTTTACACGTGCTTAAGTGTCTGTCTGTCCTGAACGAGCTTGCGAAGAAATGCTCTTCAGATAATCTTCAACTATATTTTCGTGATCTTTTTCTTTAACGTTCTTTTTGAGAATTTCTTCAGCCATTTGAATGGAAAGTTCAACCGCTTCAATCCTTAATTGACTTTTAGCCTTTTTGGTCTCCTGTTCAATTCTGGACTGGGCATCGTCTTTCATTCTCTCAGCAGTTATTTTGGCATTTTCAATAATCTTTTCCTTTTCTGCCAATCCCTGTGCCCGTATCATTTCAGAGATTTCGTTAATCTCTTCCGTAGCCTTGTCCAGTTTAGAGGAGTACTCTTTAAATTTCTTTTCAGCTTCCTCCTTTGCGGCCATTGCTTCTTCCAGAGAAAGTTTGATGTCCGCCCGCCTGCCGGAGAAAAATTCCTTTATCCTGTCTTTAAACAGCCAGTAACCAAGTCCGACGAATATAACAAAGTTTAAAACTCTCCATCCAAAGTCAAGCAATTGTCCTCCATGATCGGAGCCTTCACCAGACCCTCCTGAAGCGTAAACTATTGAGGAAGTTACAATCAGAATCACCAAAGCGGGTAGCAAGGAACGTACGAAAGATCGCTTATACAGATTTGTTGAAAACAATTCTTTCATTGAATGCTCCTTCCCAATACTTTTTCGGCAATCTCAATCGATGTATTCCGGGATTGTTTTCTCAAGAAATCTCTCGCCTTGTCCATTTCCTTTTCTATCTCTCCATGAAGTTCTTGAATCATCTGTGAGATTTTACCTTTTGCTTCCTCGATTATTTTTCCGCCTACTTCAGATCCCGCCTGCTCTATTTCATTCTTCTGACCAATTGCTTCGAGCCTTGCCTGGCGAACCTGTTCCTCGTATTCAGCCATTTTTTGTTCAATGGTCTGATTGAGTTTCTTTACTTCTTCATCAGAGTCTTGAAGCTGCTGATCCCTCTTGTCCATTATTTTCAGGATTGATTTATAGAGGAAGATATTCAATAAGAAAATCAGGAAGAGGAAATTAAACATTTGAATCAAGATCGTATAATCAAGGTTTACCATTGCCAATTACCTCATTAGCAAGTTAGAAATTGTTTTCTGCGTTTTTCTGGCAGAAAATAATTTCGTTAACGCACTTATCCCGTTTATAGGGGTTAGGAAGATCCTTAAATTAAAAACCGAAAAACCGAGCAAATAAAGATTGACCCGGTTAAACTAAACTAATACCACCTTAAAATAACGGCTTGCAAATATCCGTAAGATATATTTTGATGTCCAAATTCTTTGCGTATCCACACTAGGAACACCCTTCATAACCTCTAAGTTAAAACAGCGGTTTCTTAATCACAACTCTCGATAATTGTCAAGTTTTTTTTGTTTTAACCGGATGCGAAAGCGGGCAATCTGTTGTGAACTGTAAGTTAATTCTTTCTTTCCGGGGGGAAACAAATACGGTTTGCTAAAACAGCGGTGAGCCTAACATGATGACATTATGGTGAACAGGAATAACTTTGCAATAAAAGTATTGACTAAATTTTTTGACACGGATATGGTTGAGCGAACAGAATCGACACCTTCTTTGGAGACTGTGAAATGAGAAAACCCTGTATTGTTGCAAACTGGAAAATGCATAAAACGGTCAAGGAATCTGTCGATTTTGCACATCAGCTGACCGGCGAAATTTCCGAATCTGCTGACAGCGATGTTGTACTTGCTCCGCCATTTACGTCACTTTATCCTGTAGCGGAAGTGTTGAGGGAATCTGCCATTCATCTTTGTGCCCAGAATCTTCACTGGGATGAAAAAGGGGCTTATACGGGTGAAGTGTCTGCCGGGATGTTGGTTGATGTGGGCTGTAGGTATGTTATAATAGGCCACTCTGAACGCCGGGCTCTTTTTAATGAGAGCGATGGAGATATAAATCGGAAGATAAAAATTGCCCTGAAGTTCAACCTGAGGCCAATATTCTGCATAGGGGAAACGTCGGATGAGAGGGAATCAGGAAAGACGTTTTCGGTTATTCAAAAACAGCTGAAAGAGGGATTGATTGATCTTGCATCTGATGATATAAGGCAGATAATTATCGCTTATGAACCGGTTTGGGCTATTGGTACGGGTAGGACGGCTACACCTAATCAGGCCGGGGAAGTACACAGTTTTATTCGAAACATGATAACAGAGATTCATGGGACAGATGTTTCCGGGAAGACGATGATCCTTTACGGGGGAAGCGTCAATCCGGATAATATGGCTGACCTTATGAGTCAGCCGGATATAGATGGTGCCCTTGTTGGAGGGGCAAGTCTGGATGTTGAAAAATTTATTAAGGTCGTAAAATTCTAATCTAAAGATAAAGAGGTATTCCTAAATTGTATGTATTTTTAGCTGTTGTGCATGTTGTTGCATGCATAATGTTGATTCTCATTGTTCTCCTTCAGAGAGGAAGAGGGGCGGACATGGGAGCTGTATTCGGTGGTGGATCAAGTCAGACTATTTTCGGAAGCAGTGGTCCGGGAACATTCCTTGGAAAAGTGACAGCCGTCATTGCCGCGGTTTTTATGATAACGTCTCTATGGCTTGCTTACTCCGCTACTCACAAGGGTTCAGTTATGGAGGGGGCTGCCGGCAGGCCGGCAGTTGAGCAAACGGTGCCAAGTGATCAAGGTACCACTGGAAATACCCCTCAGAACACAAAGCAATAGTAGCTCGGGGGTCCGCTCCCGATACTCCGTATCGTGCCGAAGTGGTGGAATATGGTAGACACGCTATCTTGAGGGGGTAGTGGGTTACGCCCGTCCCGGTTCAAGTCCGGGCTTCGGCACCATAAGAAAAATTAATGGGTTAACCTAATGATGGTTAGCCCTTTTATTTTGACCGGGAGCACACCCGCAAGCCCCGCCTTAACAGTCTCAAATTTTTACCTGGTTTTTCCTTGCGTCTATGGTTTTTATTATCTACAATTCTCATTGGTTTCCACAAATCACAACTTGCTCGAAAAAGGAAAATCTTATGAAAAAGATGACACATTGTTATACATTTTTCATTATTACTATCATCGTTGCCTTTCTCTTTTGCTCATGTGCAGCCATGCAGACTTCGGAGAAAACCGAAACACCCAAGAAGCTCTATGTTGAAGCGACAGTGCAAAACATCTCAGGAGATGAAATTGTCTTAATGCTGCATTTGCCCGAATTCAAAAAGTCGGCAGATCCGTTTATCGGCGAGATAGCTCAACAGGTTATTAGAAAGGGGCTTTTCATCGAAGGGCTGACAACAGAAATTGAAGGCACACCGGTGGTCGTGAAAGAGGTACATGGAAATATCGTCAAAGCTTTGCTGAAAAAGCCCATGTCCTATCCTGTCGGTTCCAGGGTAAATTTGAAAATTCCCCAAAAGACGATCGCAATTGTGGATTTCGAAGTAATTCGAGGCAAACAAAAAGAAGCGGGGAGGGTTACACTTGAAAAATTGACATCTGCGCTAATTGATTCCGGTCATTTCAACGTTGTTGAGAGGGCAAAGCTGAAAACAATCATTGATGAGCTGAAATTAAGCATGACGGGCCTTATGAGCAAGTCGTCTATGGATAAGGTTGGCCAGCTCCAAATGGCAGACCTGATACTGACAGGAACACTGGCAGAGATGAGGGGGAAATGGGATATAAACCTGAGGCTTTTGAATGTCAGGACAGGGCAGGCCATGGCCGCAATGACAATGCAGACAAAACTGTTCAGACCTTCGGAGATGAGAGACTCCGGACCATTGAATGCGGATTTTGAATTGGACGTCGTCGATCCTTCGTGGAATACGGGCTATAAAAGAAAAGGTGATTTTCGTGTCGGTCTGGCTACTACCGAGGGAGCTGAAGGTTCCAGACAATCTCTGGAATTACAGTTTAATTTTAAAAAGAGATCTGACAGGGTCTTTGCCAGAGCAGAAAACAGGAGGAAAAGAGACCTCTATTTATACAGTGGAGTGGAGTTTTACGTTAAGTCAACTCAGTTGCTGACCGGTCAGGTTTTGATTGTAACATCAAACCCGGATAATCCTAATATTATGGATGCATGGGCAGGAAATTTTGATACGGATACACAGTGGAAAAAAGTAAGAATACCATTTGACAGTTTAACGGTTGGAAGGGGATGGATAAAGAAAGGCGCTGAAAAGTACGGCGCAAAATATGGAGATCAGATACTGCGTCTTGACCGTGTTGAATTTGTATCAATAGGCCTTTTCAGTTTGAATAACCTTCCGGTAAGAGGGAGAATGTGGATAGACGAGATTCGCTTTTATCAGTAAAATGAGGAACGTAAATAATGGGGTCAGAAACAGAGCGGAGCAAGACGAGAGTAAAAGGTTTCAGTGATGCCGAGATGGATTTTCAGCTTATTCGTCAACTTGGATCAACTGCTTACGGTGGGGCATCTGTTGGCGAGTGTCTGGCTATTGCAGAACGTATCAGAGACGGCATTCCATCAAGCTGGGTAGAAGAATTTGCAAAGCTGGCACAGATACAGAAGACAGATGCCGATGAGAGAGCCGTAAAAGGTCACAGGGTCAGTGCACGCGAGCAGTATTTAAAAGCATGTAACTCCTACCGTGCCGCTGAATATTACACAAATTACCGGGACCCCGTGCACAGAGAACTGGGCATTAAAAGCCGAGAATGCTTTGCGGAAGCAATGAAGTTTGCCGATCATACGTTTGAATCGGAAGATCTCCCCTTTAAAAATATTACTCTACCCGTATACTTTATGTCTCCGTCAAAAGATGGCAAGAAACGTAAAACTCTTATGATCGTCAGTGGTTTTGATGGTACCACGGAAGAAGAGTATCTTCAGACGGGCTATGCCGCCCTGAAACGAGGGTTCAACATCATTTTCTTCGCCGGACCCGGACAGATGGATACCCTCCGGTTTCACCCAGATACGTTTTTTGGACCGGATTTTGAAAACCCTGTCGGCGCGGTGCTCGACTATGCGACCGGCAGGAACGATGTGGACACCGAACGGATAGCGCTTTTGGGCATAAGCTTTGGCGGATACTTTGCGACTCGCGCTGCGTCCCGTGAGCCTCGAATAAAAGCGCTTGTAGCCAATTCTCCGATAATTGATCTCCACAAATACATGATTGGTTTCGTTGGCCTTGATCCGGCAGAGATGCCAGACGATGAAGACTTTAGACCTCAGGATTTACCGGAAATCCCTGAGGAGATGATGCCAATCCAGATGAAGGAGCTTGCCGGGAACCTGATGGGCCGCTTCGGCCAGCCATCATTCAAGAAGATGTTCCAATATATGCGTCAATTCACTGTTGGAGAAGCTCTGAAAGATATTTCATGTCCATGTTTCGCGATGGTCGGGATCGGCGAGGGGGTAGAGCCGCAAAGACAGTTCAAAGTCTTCTGTGATGGAGTTTCCGGCCCGGTTGCATCCCATCTTTTTACTCAGGAAGAAGGAGCCGATTCTCACTGCCAGGTAGGCAATTTGTCTTTTGCAAATGCAGTCTACTTAGACTGGCTGGATGAGCTTTTTTGACTGGGAGCGCACCCGCAAGCCCCGCCCTGTGAGCGGGGAGCTTCACATTATGAGCGTTATGCAAATATAAAGACAACATATACTTGAACTGAACAGCGAGCGCATTATTCTTCGAATTACTTCGTTCCCCGCAGCTTGCTGCGGGGAATCTCCAATCGTAACTGGCCTGATTAATAAGAGATATTCGGAACTGACTGTAATTATGGCACATATTAACTGCATGAATCATATGCAATCTGGTGTTAATTGGAGATAATAAGGTATTTACAGGTTTTATCAACATGTCTGTCAACACATTTGTCAACATATCTGTGGATTCCGGAACAGGACAGAAAAGGTGATTTTTAAAAGCCGGTTGGAATTTAGGATTTTACTCACAGTGCCCATTCCCCCCTTTTCATTGTATTTGATACATCATTAAACTTTACATCGAATGATGGTTGACAAAGCGAAAAATAGTTTACCAAGTTTTTCATCCTCGATGCTGTAGCAAAGAAAGATAAGTTGAAAATGGCGGACCTTCACCTGATCCTTGCCGTGGATAAAAGCACAACGACACGATTACTCAATCCTCTGGTCAAACAGGGACTCATTCGGAGGGATAAATCAAAAAAAGATCAGAGGGCCGTCGATCTGACTCTGACAGAAAAAGGGCAGGGGACTCATGGGAAAGTATGGACCTGCATCGAGGGATTCGTTCAAGCGATAAATGGGGGTATTCCCGAAGAAAGGCGAGCCAGCGCGTACGAAGGCTTAAGATTGTTTGCCCAGGCCGTTCGAAATGCCTCATCAGACCAATGCAGATAAAAGGCATAAAAGAATTTATATGAAGATGCAAAAAGAACATTGATTTAACGAAATTGAAAGGAAAAGCGAAAGCTTTGAAGAGCTGCCTCTTCTCAAAGCTCCATACACATGATCACCGTCAAGTGGGGCTCAGGTGAGTCTGCCGGATCCGGGTCAGCCGTTTGTCACCGGCTCAGTAAAAACTGCTTCGGGTACTGTTCCTCAAGTATCTTCTACTCTTACATGGCGTGACCACTTTGGAACAATAAAGACCCGCTGGGGTGTTGGAAGAATGAGTTATATCGTTGACCCCGGTTTGCACGCTCTCGGCAATCCTGATGAAAGCTCATCGGTGCTGGTCAGCGCTAATTACAAAATGAGCTTTGACCGGCTCAGAGAAACACTACACGGCCGAGATGCCTGGATCCTCGTGCTTGATACCGGGGGAATAAATGTCTGGTGTTCTGCCGGTAAAGGCACCTTCGGCACGGCCGAACTTGTAAGAAAAATAATAACCAGTGGAATCTCTCAGATTGTCAGTCACAGAAATATTATACTTCCACAACTGGCGGGACCGGGAGTGGCGGCCCATCTTGTCAGGAAATATTCGGGTTTCAAGGTTAATTACGGGCCGGTGAGGGCTCGTGACCTACCGGCCTATCTTGATGCCGGTTGCAGGGCACTACCCGAAATGCGGATTGAAACATTTACACTTTGGGAACGAACAGCGGTGATACCGGTGGAACTTGTCGAAGCGATGAAGATTGCGGTTTTCGTTCTTCCCTTAGCATTCTTTCTCGGCGGTTTGGGAGGGCCGGGTGAATACTGGGGTAATGTCCTGAACTACGGCACCTTTGCCTCGGCAGCAATTCTATCTGCGGTACTTGTCGGGACAATACTTGTTCCTATCTTCTTGCCCTTTCTTCCGGGGCGTGCCTTTTCTGTAAAAGGGTTCTGGCTGGGGCTTCTGACTACACTCATTCTTGTCCTGCTCAGGAGTCCTGATATATCAGTCTGGCCTGGTCGATTTGAGACAGCGGCATGGTTCTTTCTCGTTATTCCCATCACTATGTATCTGTCTATGAACTTCACCGGTGCTTCGACGTACACATCGCTTTCGGGAGTAAGAAAAGAGATGCGCTGGGCGCTTCCGGTTGGAATCGCCTCTGGAATAGCCGGAATCGTTCTCTGGCTGGGATCCCGGTTTACTGCATAGGAGACTGTAATATGGGTAGATTAGAATATCTGAAAAACGTTGTTACCCTTGAACTGGATGAAGAAAAGTGCATCGGCTGTGGTGTGTGTATGCAAGTATGTCCCCATGCCGTTCTGAGCATGAACGGCGTCGGACGTGCCGAGATTCAGAACCGGGATGCATGTATGGAGTGCGGGGCATGCATGCAAAACTGCCCGGCAGAGGCACTGACTGTAGAATCAGGCATCGGGTGTGCCGCCGCGGTTATTAATACCATGCTGGGCCGCGATAGCACTTCGTGCTGTTGTACTATTGACCCAAAAGATAAAACGGAACCTGAGATAAAGACACGATGTTGTTAAGAAAGGAAATCTCCTCATACCAGTCAATCTGAAAGCGCTACTTTTTTACGCTGGTTTTTAAACGTGTAACAGCTCGGTCATGGTATAATCACATTGTAGCCACAAAAAAAGGATAACCGTTATAACGGTTATCCTTTTTTTTCTGGTAGTCCCAGGGGGAATTGAACCCCCGTTACCGGCGTGAGAGGCCAGCGTCCTAACCCCTAGACGATGGGACCATTGCTGGGGGCCAGAAGTCAAACCCGGGTTGCAGATTCCGGAACCCCCGGTTTTTACCGACAGACGATTCCCCAGTACAAGTTAAATTTGAATTGCTAAATTTAGACAATAAAAATTGAAAAGTCAAGGCTAAGTTAAAACCCAAAATCCGACATAGGTTTAAGTGGATCAGTTTTTTGGAGGTTTTTGCTCA